>NZ_JQFA01000002.1:1280719-1600899 GCF_000763385.1 Leptolyngbya sp. KIOST-1 | reverse complement strand
TGCTGATCTACTTCTTCTCCATCATTCCCTACAAAGCTTCCCAGCAGCTGGCCTGGGCTGCGGCCCTGGTGCTGCTGGCCATCGTGCTGACCTTCAGCATTGCCGCCCGCTACCTGAGCCGCAAGCAGAAGTTCTAGACCCCCGCCCCGTTCGGTGTCCTGCTGCTTTAGTGGGGCACAATACGGTAGCTTTTTGCAAATTCTCGCTAGCCTTCTCCCCCCTTAACTCGCACTAACCCTGGAGACACCATGTACGATACGAGCGCCACAGCTGTGGATACCCGGCGCACCTTTGAGGTGAGAAACCTATCGGTTTACTACGGTGGCACCGTAGCCCTGCGGGACGTCACTCTGGATATTCTAGAGGGCAAGATCACGGCGTTTATCGGCCCTTCGGGCTGTGGCAAAAGCACCCTGCTGCGCTGCTTTAACCGCACCAATGATCTCATTCCAGGGGCTGGGGTGAAGGGCCATCTCACCTACAAGGGCAAGGGCCTCTACGATGACTCTGTTGACCCGGTGGTGGTGCGCCGCCGCGTTGGCATGGTGTTTCAACAGCCCAACCCCTTTCCCAAGTCGATCTACGACAACGTGGCGTTTGGTCTGCGGGTGAATGGCTTTAAGGGCAATCTGGACGAGGTGGTGGAGACCTCCCTGCGTAAGGCGGTTCTGTGGGATGAGGTGAAAGACAAGCTCAAGGATTTGGGCACGTCGCTGTCCGGGGGGCAGCAGCAGCGCTTGTGCATTGCCCGCGCCATTGCCATTAGCCCAGACGTGCTGCTGATGGATGAGCCTTGCTCGGCCCTCGACCCGATCTCCACCCTGCGTATTGAGGAGTTGATGAACGAACTCAAGCGGGAGTTCACCATCATCATCGTCACCCACAACATGCAGCAGGCCTCGCGGGTGGCCGACTACACGGCGTTCTTCAATGCCGAGGCCCTGGAGGGGGGCAAGCGGGTGGGCTACCTGGTGGAGGTGGACAGAACCGAGACTATTTTCTCGAACCCCCAGGACCAGCGCACCCGGGATTACGTCAGCGGTAAGTTTGGCTAGGGGATACCCCCAGGGGGGTGGCTTTAGCGCACAATAGGAGCTATTCCACTTCCCCTCGGCCATGGTTCAAAATCTCAAATTTGACGCGGTCAGCGATCGCCTGCCTCCCCAAAACATTGAGGCTGAGGAAGCCATTTTGGGGGGGATTTTGCTCGACCCGGAGGCGATCGGTCGGGTGATGGAGATTCTCACCCCCGACGCTTTTTACATCGGTGCCCACCGGGACATCTACAAGGGGGCACTGGCCCTCCACGCCAAGGGGCAGCCCGCCGACCTGATGACGATCGCCGTGTGGCTGAAGGACAACGGCAAGCTGGAGCAGGTGGGGGGCCAAACCCGCCTGGCCCAGCTGGTCGATCGCACTATCAGCGCCGCCAACATCGACCAGTACGCCACCCTGGTGATGGACAAGTACACCCGTCGCCTGCTGATCCAGTCGGGGGGCGACATTGCCCAACTGGGCTACGACACCACCCTGCCCCTGGAGAATGTGCTGGACCAGGCGGAGCAGCGGCTGTTTGGCATCACCCAGGCCCGGCCCCAGGGGGGGCTGACGGCCACCTCCGATATTTTGATCGAGACGTTTTCGGAGATCGAGCAGCGGTCCCTCGGCGTCGTCCTGCCCGGCATCCCCTGCGGCTTCTACGACCTGGACGCCATGACCCAGGGTTTTCAGCGCTCAGACTTGATTATTGCCGCTGCGAGACCGTCAATGGGCAAGACTAGCTTCGTGCTCAATATAGCTCGCAATATCGCGGCTTTGCAAAAGCTTCCTGTAGCTATTTATAGCTTAGAAATGTCGAAGGTGCAGCTGGTCTATCGCCTGCTCTCCAGTGAAGTGGAGATGGAGAGCAGCCGCCTGCGCACGGGCCGCATCGCCCAGAACGAGTGGGAAAAGCTGGGCCACGCCATCAGCGTGCTATCCCAGATGCCAATTTTTATTGACGACACCCCCAACATCTCTGTCACCGAAATTCGCTCCCGCTGTCGACGTCTCCAGGCGGAGCAGGGTGGGGCCCTGGGGCTAATCTTGATCGACTACCTGCAACTGATGGAGGGCGGCGGCGACAACCGGGTGCAGGAATTGTCGAAAATGACGCGATCGCTCAAGGGTCTGGCCCGGGAATTGAACGTACCGATCATCGCCCTGTCGCAGCTCAGCCGTGGCGTCGAGTCGCGCACCAACAAGCGCCCGATGATGAGCGATCTACGTGAGAGTGGTGCGATCGAGCAGGACGCAGACCTGATCATGATGCTCTACCGCGAAGAGTATTATGACCCCGACACCCCCGATCGCGGCATTGCCGAGATCATCCTCACCAAGCACCGCAACGGGCCTACGGGCACCGTCAAGCTGCTGTTCGAGCCGCAGTTTACCCGCTTCCGCAACCTGGCCACACCGGGCATGTAGGGGGCCTGACTTAGGGTTCACGGTTCACGGTAAGCGGTTTAAGGAGAGCCATGTACAGCTTACCGTAGACCGTCAATCCGGTTAACCCGCCGCATCTAACTTGACTGCCTACTGGGGCCGCACTGCGATCGCCTCACTCAACCGCACCCAATTTCTGCTGGCTAAAAACAACTAGTTGGTTATATAGTAAATATAGCGGCCCCGCCGTTCCCCCTTCCCCAGGAGTTTATCGCCGTGGATCACGACCTCATCTTTCGCCAACTCTTCGATGCCGACTCGTCCACCTACACCTACCTGCTGGCCGACCCGACCTCTAGGCAGGCCGTGCTGATCGACCCGGTGTTTGAGCAGCACCAGCGCGATCGCGCCCTGATCGAAGAGCTCGGCCTGACGCTGGTGGCCACCCTCGACACCCACTGCCATGCTGACCACGTGACCGGTGCGTGGCTGATGCAGCAGGCGCTGGGTTCAAAAATTGGCATTTCGGGGCGCTACGGCGATATGGTGCAGGGGGCCGACTATTTGCTCGATCACGGGGATGTAGTGAAGTTTGCCCAGCGCAGTCTCGAAGTTCGCGCCACCCCCGGCCACACCGACGGCTGCATTACCTATGTGCTCGACGACCACTCCATGGCCTTTACCGGCGACTGTCTGCTGATTCGCGGTGCGGGTCGCTGCGACTTTCAGCAGGGCAACGCCCACACCATGTACGCTTCCATCACCGAGCAGATCTTTAGCCTGCCTGACGACTGCATCATCTGGCCGGCCCACGACTACAGCGGTCGCACGTCATCTAGCGTAGCTGAAGAAAAGGCCTACAACCCCCGCATTGGGGGCCAAGCCGACGAAATTGACTTCGTAGGCTACATGGAAAACCTGGGCCTGCCCCACCCCAAAAAAATCGACATCGCCATTCCGGCCAACTGCGTTTGCGGCAAACCGGAGGATGGCAAAATGCCCGCCGTGGCCGAGTGGGGGCCAGTGCGCCTTACCTACGGCGGCGTCAAAGAGATAGATCCCCAGTGGGTGGCCGAAAACTTAGGCAAAGTAAACGTGCTCGACGTGCGCGGCCAGGATGAGTTTAACGCCGAGCTAGGCCACATTGCGGGGGCTCAGCTGCTGCCGCTAGGTGAGCTAGAGGGGCGAGTGGATGAGATTTCTGCAGGGCAGCCGGTGGTGGCGGTATGCAAATCGGGACGGCGATCGGCCCAAGCTACCGTGATTCTTAAAAAGCAGGGGCTAAAAGAGGTGGCCAGCCTGCGCGGCGGCATGCTGAGGTGGAATGCCGCCCACCTGCCCGTAGAGAAAGCTTAGCGACGACCAAGTTTGCATCGATGGACTCAACTCCGAACCAGGGCACCGTCTAGGCGGTGCCTTTTTTTACGGGAGCTGGTCGGGGTCAATGCCCTGGGCGCGGAGTAGGGCGGCTAGGCGATCGGCCCGTTGACGCTCAACTTCAGCCCGCTGACGCTCGACTTCAGCCCGCTGGCGCTCGGTTTCGGCCTGTTCTGAACTCCAGAGCAGCAGGTTGCCGTCGGCATCCCACCAGCGCAGCCAGTTGAGAGTTTGGGCTAGGCGTTCGCCGTACCAGATCCCTAAAAATAGCTCCAGGGGCTCAATCCAGAAGCGTCCTGCAGCATCGGGTTGTTGAATTTCATAGCGCCCGTTTTGCAGGTGACGCACTTCTAATTTGGCCCTTTGAGGGGCGTAGATAACGTAGGTGGGCACCTGCAAAATGTGTTCGTAGAAGTAAAGCTTGCCGTAGGGTGCAATCGATCGAATGGATAGCTCACCGTTATCATCGGCAGAGAGGAATTCCATCACGACAGCTACCGCATCGCCTTCTAGCTGGGGAGTGTAGCTGCGGCGTACGACATCCTCAGGAATTGGATTCACCCGTGGCACGTAGAACCAGTCAGGCGCTTTGACGATGGTTTCGTCATCGACCCCGGCAACTAGGCCAAAGTTGGAGCCGATCAACATTTCAGGCCGAATGCGTTGGGCTGCGCCGAGGGCATCGGTGAGGGCGGCGGCCAAGGGCGGCTGATGAATGTTTTCCACTGGGTCGTCGATCAGTTGGAAGTCGTCGGGCAATGGTGGCCAGGTGATCGTCGGGCCAGTACGGGGCTGAGCTTGAACCATGGCAAGCTTGTCCTGGGCAAGGGAAGGGACAGTGCGATCGCTGATTCTATCCTAATCTCTGGCTCAATTAGACCTGGCTAGAACTCTAAAAACTTAAGCCAGCGCCCGTTCCCTGAGCGGAGTCGAAGGGAACGGGCGCTGGCCCAAATTGAACCTACAGAACCGCCAGGGCCTAGCGCATTGCGCCGACGCGCACGGTTTGCAGGCTCTCGGCCAGCTGGCGCACCACGGCGACCATCGCCAGTGGGTTGTCGAGCTTGTTGACGGCTGAGCCCACGCCGACGCCTGCGGCACCGGCGGCGATCGCCATCGGAGCGGTCACATCCGACAGGCCCGAGGCGCACAGCACCGGCACCGCCACCGCCCGGGAGATAGCGTGGGCCGCCGCCAGGGTGGGGGCAGCTTTTTCGATCAGCCCCAGGGTGCCGGGGTGGGTGGGCTGGCTGCTGGTGCCCCCCTCGGTCTGGATGATGTCGGCCCCGGCGGCCACCAGGGCTTCGGCCAGCGCCACCTGCTCGTCGAGGGCCAGAATGTGGGGTACCGTCACCGACAGGGTGATCTGGGGCAGCAGGGCGCGGGTGCGGCGGGTGAGGTCGAGCACCTCGGGCGCTTCAAAGCGACGGCCCTGGGCGTAGAAGGCGTCGAAGTTGCCAATTTCGATCAGGTCGGCCCCGGCGGCGACGGGGGCCAAAAAGGCTTCGGGCTCTACCGCCGAAACACAGATGGGCAGGGTGGTGTTGGCCCTGGCCAGGCGCACCAGGTCGGCATCGGCGGCGATGTCGACAAAGGTGGCCCCGCCCTGGTCGGCGGCTTTGACCACGGCGGCTACCCGCTCGTGATCGAGGTTGGTGAGGCCGCTGATGATTTTGAGCACGGAGTGGGTGGCAAAAGCCCGCTGCAAATCAGAACGCATAGGTATAACTCTCAATCGCTGATTCAATTGCTACGTCAGGCCCAGTTCAGGGTAGGTTGGCAGTGCGATCGCGCCGCTACCCGCACCTGAACAAGGATCAATTGGCAACATTGTCGCATTCCAGATGAGTTTGCGGGAGCAATCCCAAGGGAAGTCCGCCAGCCCGCCGCTGCCAACCTATTCTCTGGCCAAAATTAGGCCCTCCCCTTGCCCGCCTGGCTAAAATCCTTCCTGCGAGGGATAAAAAGCCGCCATTCCATCCAGCACCATTGACCCTAGGTAATGCTGATTTGGCTCGGCGTAGGCCCCAAGGGCTGTGCTTGCCCCCATTACCGCCGCAATATTGACCGCCGCAACATTGGAAAAGGCATGAAACTTTTAGTCGTTTACTACACCATGTATGGCCACACGATGCAGCTGGCCCAGGCGGTAGCTGAGGGGGCCAAACAGGTGGCTGGCATTGAGGTGGTCCTGCGTCGGGTGCAGGAATTTGATGCCGTCAATCAGGTCATCGATCAGAACGATGTTGCCCGCCAGGTGCGGGAGCAGCAGCAGGAGATTCCGGTGTGTACCGTCGATGATCTGAGAGAAGCCGATGGCGTGGTGTTTGGATCGCCCACCCGCTACGGCAACATGACCGCCCAAATGAAGCAGCTGTTCGACTCCACTGCCAGCCTCTGGCTGAATGGCGAGATGGAAGGCAAGCCTGCGGGGGTGTTTACCTCCACCGCCTCCACCCACGGCGGCCAGGAGACCACCCTGCTGACGATGATGGTGCCGCTGCTGCACCTGGGCATGCTGGTGGTGGGCGTGCCCTATTCCATAGAGGGCATGATTCATACCGAAGCGCGGGGCGGTACGCCTTATGGGGCCTCCACTATCGCCGGTGGCCAGGGAGAACTCAGCCCCAAACCAGAAGATCTGGCGATCGCCCAGGCCCTGGGGCAGCGGGTAGCCCAGGTGACGACCCAGGTTCGAGGCGGTTAAACCCAAAGTATGCCTGGGAGACACCCACTCTTCAGCTGCCCCATGACGCAGGCAGGTTAAGCCAGACCGCTGAGGGGGAACTCCCGCCGCTGGTTGGTTTCGGCTTCGGCATTTACCGCCCGCCGGTAGGTATCGACAATGTGGTTGGGCAAAATATCGCCCCCCTGGGTGAGAAAGGACCATTCTTCCCCCACGTGCACAAACTCGGCCCGCAGTCGGGTGGGGGGCATGGTGGGGATGGGGTCGGCCAGGTTGGTGATCCGAAAGCTGTTGGGCAAAATCTGGGCGTAGCTGCGGGCAAACTGGGTGTTGCCCACCCTGGGGCTGGCGTACACATAGAGTTGCAGGCTGGGCCGCAACTGGGGCAGGGCCAGGGCAATATCGAGGGCCAGCACCGTGGCCAGCGCCGCCCCCAGGCTGTGGCCCGACACGTAGCAGGGCTTGCTGGGGTCGATCTGGTTTACTGCGTCCACCACCACCGGGTTAATGATGCTGTTGGCAATGCGGCGAAAGCCCGTGTGGATGTTGCCCAGGCTTTCGCCGCTGGTGGGATCGAGGTAGGGCTGCTGCACGGCATAGATATTGCCCACCCACTCGGCGGTGCGCTGGGTGCCGCGAAAGACCAAAATGCTGTCGTCGTCAGACTCCAGCAAAAACCCGAAGAACACTTCGATCCGGCGGCCCACCCGCACCGCCGCCGTTACCCCGGTGCGAATGGCGTCCTCGGTTTGGGCCAGGGTGTCCTCCAAAGCGGTGGGATCGTCCAGGAGGGTGGGATCGTCAATCACCTGCTGGGGAATCTGAAGCTCGATCTGGTCGTTGACCTGCCGCTCCTGGCCCCGAAAGTTGGTGACCAGGCGGTACTTATCGAGGCTGGGGCTGTAGTCGAGTAGCTGCTGCAGGTTGCCGTCGTAGCTGGGATCGTTGCGCCCGGTGATGTACTGCTGGGTGGCCAGCCGACTGAGCAAAATCAGACGTTTGGAAATCTCCCGGTTGTAGGCCACGGGCGGCGGCGGAAAGGCCGCTGCCGCCTGGATCGCCTGAAACTCCTCGACCATGCGAGTGTCGCCTGTGACCGCCGCCTGAATAATGTCGTTGGGGTCGTAAAACTCAGCTGCGAAGGCATCGATAATCGCCTGGCGCTCCCTGGCCCGCTCCCGCCGCACGTATTCGGTACCCAGGCTGGCGGCGCTACCCGCCGCCACCCCCCCCAGCAAAAACTGCCGCCGTTTGAATTTGTCCATACACGAGGCTCCAGAGGATTTGTAGACGGAGATGGTTCTAGGGAGAGGGTTTGCCCAGTGGTGGGCAGAGCCCACCCTACTTTCTGTGATCGATCTACCTGTCCGAAGACATCAGGTTCGGGAAGGCCCGGGTGAGGGCGGTAAAGTCGGGCCGCTTTTGGCTGGTGTAGAACTGGTTGGTGGACTGCCCCGCCACCCAGGTGGCCGTGGCAAAGCCAGCGGCACGGGCAAAGGCCCCCACGTAGGGCACCACAACCCCCAGCCCAACCAGCGTGGCCCAGGCCAAAAAACCAGCGATGACGGCGGCCATAAAGCCAAACAGGTTGCCCACCACCGCCAGCACGTCCTGGCCCTGGGGTTTGCCCCAGACGTTGCGAATATCCCAGATCATTTTCAGAATCAGGCCGAGCACAATCAGAAATTTCAGTTCCAGGGTGCCGCCCCCCCGCAGCGGCACCAGCCCCACGATCGCCGCCCCCAGCGCGTAGTCAAAAATCAGCCGTCGCACCTCCCCCTGGCGGCCAATCAGCGCAGCCATCCCCGCCAGGGCCGAGTTGACCGCCAACTCCGATGAGCGAGTTCGCAGGGGCTGTCTGGCCAGAGTTCTGGCGGTTTCCGGGTCCAGCTGAAAGGCCTCTCGCAGCTGGGCCAGCAGCGCCGCCTCCTGGGGATCGATACCCTTGGCCCGGGCGATCGCCGCCGCCCCCCGGTATACCTGCTGCTGCATGGCGGGGGTCTGAATCTGCGCCAGCCAGTACTCCACCGGGGTCGGATCGCGCAGCAGCCCCTCCGGCGTCACCCCCACCGGCAGCGGGGCGAAGCTGTTGAGCGCGGCCAGAAAGGCCTCAAATTCCTGCGGCGTCGGGTCGCCCTTGAGCTTGGCGACGGCGGCCAGGGTTTCGAGGCAGGCGAGGGTTTCGGAGTCGGGCATGGGTAGGGGGTAGGGGGTGGATGGGTGGTGGGGTGAAGGGGTAGGCGGGTAGGGGGTGGATGAGTTAAGCCATTAACCAGCTCATTCACTCATCCACTCACCCACTTGTCCAGCCGCTTGCGATCGCCCCCAAACTGCCGCCTCGGCAGCCGCTCCCTGCCGCCGAAGGCGTAGATCCAGCCCATCACCACGGCCCAGTGGATGAGGACAATGGGCCACAGAGAGCCGGTGATCCAGTACACGCCGGAGAGCAGGAGGCCGAGCCAGCCCGCCAGGATCAGGAAGCGGCGATCGCTCAAGGTAGGCCAGGCGGCCCGGTAGGTGGTGCGGCCCAGCAGCAGGTGGTAGAGCAGAAACAGCACCAGGCTGAGGGCGGCCCACAGAATCCACTGGGGGCCGGGGATGCCCTCCTTGGGGTGGGGCAGCAGGGCCACCCGAAAGACAATTTCCTCCAGCAGGGCCGGAATTAGAAAGACTCGCAGGGCGCTGAGGACCATGGGGAGGGGGCGGTCCCAGGCATTCTGGCGCTTCAGAAAACGGGTTTTGAGGCCGTAGGGAATGGCGATCGCTCCGTACAGCCCCAGGGCCAGGAGGGCCACCAGGCCATTGATCGGGTTCAGGGGCACCGTCACCGCGTCGGCAAAGCGCTGCACCGCTCGCCCCACCAGGGGAATGCCACCCATCAGCGTTGTCGGCGGCACCGGCTCCACCCGGGGGTCATCGCCGCCCACCATGTTGGTGCGCAAAAACCACAGCTGTGCCCCGTGGGCCAAAAATATCCGCGCTACTTCGTCGTGGGCCCAGCGGGGCATCATGCTCTGCCAGCTCAGCGCCCCGGCAAACAGCCCCCTACGGCTGACAAACGCGCCCCGATCCGCCACCCCCGCCAGGGATTCAGCATTGTTTTGCCAGTCGGGGCGGACCACGCCGTAGGGCACCAGCATGTCCTCCAGGGCGCGGCCCAGGGCCACAAACTGGATCGCCCGCACCACTTCGTGGCTGTCGGGGTTTTGCCGCAGCCAGGCCACAATGTCGGGGTTGTTTTCAATCCGGCGGCGAATCTGCTGAATGGCGATAAACAGTGCCTGGTTGGAGTCCTGCACGCAGGAGGTGGCGGGGGTGACGCCCGCCACCCCGGTGCCGTCGCCGGTGCGGTAGCGGGCGGCAATCACCTGGGTCTGCTTCAACAGTTCCTCAAACAGCGAAATGCGAGTGTCGCCAAACTCAAACGGCCGGATAAACGAGTCGAGCTTGACCACCACATCGGAGATCGGGCGAATGCCCAGCCAGCCCCGCTGCATGTCACCGCTGTAGCCGGCCCAGTCGTGGGTGCCCGAGAGCACCGCTGGGGAACTGTGGGCGTAGATCTGCTGGTACTGAATGTCGAACTGGAGCTCGTCGGCGATCGGTTCGCGCACCACCCGCCCCAGGCCGTAGGCAAAGTGCCCCGTCACCGTGCCCAGGGGAATAAACTCGCTATTTTCGCCGCCAATGCCGCCAAACAGGTGAATCACCAGGGCGTAGTCGCCCTCCTGCCACTGGGCCCGGGCAGCGTCAGAGCTGCCGCCGTCGGGGCTGACCAGCACCCGCTGGAGGGTGCCCTTGCGCTGGGGGGTGTCACGCCAGTTCTGGCGATCGATGTAGTGGTAGCCCGCCGCCCGGCCCAGCACCACCTGGTCGGGCAACAGCTGAAGCAGCGATCGCGGCTTCAGCGCCTGGACGGTGAACATATTAGTGCTATCCCGCGACCCGTAGATGTACCACCCGGCCCGCCCCGCCGGGGAATGCTCCAGGTCCCGCAGGTTGGAGAAGAACCGCTCCCCGTTCGCCATCGGCTGCTGGGGAATCCGCACGGTACCGATGGGGCCGGTGAAGTCCTGGGTGGCCGGATCGAAAAACTGCACCCGAAAGAACTCCGTCGGGCAGGGGGCCGGGCCGGGGCAGGTCTCGGGCAGCGGCGCATTGACGCTGGTATCGGGGCTGAGGATCTTCACCAGGCCGTACTCCCGCCCGGTGATCTGCACTGGCTCCAGGGGAGTTTGCAGCACCGGCTGGCCGTTCTGCTCCGTCAGCTCCGCATCCACCAGCCGCACCGTGACATCGTCCCGGGGGCGTGCCCCGGCCAGGGATTGCAGCGGCCCCACCCGCCTGCGCCCGTTCAGCCGCGTGGGCACCACGTTGCCATTGGCCCAAAACCGCTCCGCCTGGGGGCTGAAGGTGATGTCGGTGGTGACGGTGTCCACGTAGGCCCGGGCCAGGTCCGAGGGGGCCCAGGTGAGTTTCAGGCGCTGCCCCAACCGCCCCGGATCGCCGTGCCACACCTCAAACCAGGCCCAGTCGCCGGGGTCGGCGGCATACTCCGCTTCGCTGGGCAGCATCAACCGCCCAATCCAGCGCCCGTTGGGCCGCAGCAGCGGGGAGGTGGGTAAAGGCTGCACCGGGAAGGTCTCCACCCGGTTGAAGGGCTCGGCCTGGGCCAGCTCATAGTTGGAGATCGGCTCAGAGGCCGGGGCCGCTGGCTCGGCTTGGGCGCTCACCCACCCGCCCAGCCCCAGCAAAATCGCCGTTGCCAGGGCCAAACACACCAGAGGCCACCAGCGCCTGGGCCTACGCCCCAAGGAGTTGTAAAGAGGAGTCTGCACCTTTTTCCCAGCCCTGTGAATGAGACGAATGAGCCTGCGATCGCAGCCTAGACCACCGGGCAGCCTGGCTCAACTCCGGTTTCTGCGCCGCTAATCTCTGGCTATAGGTGGCACCCGTGACTGGCACTGGGGCCGAGAAACTAAGTTTTTCGGCGACCCAAGACCGCTATTATCCCTAACCTCAGCACCTTAGCGAGAATCTGTAAGAAAGTTGTAGGGAATGGCGGTAAATTCCCTCAACACCGCCCCTAAAAGGGAAACACCCGAGGCGTAATCAGCACCGTCAGACCCCAGAACAGGAGATTGAAGGGGATGCCCACCCGCATAAAGTCCATGAACCTGTAGCCCCCCGGCCCGTAGACCATCAGGTTGGTCTGGTAGCCGATGGGGGTGCTAAAGCTGGCCGAAGCGCCGATCATGATGGCCACCGCAAAGGGCAGAAAGTTTACCCCCAGGCTCTGGGACAGGGACAGGGCGATGGGGAACACCACCGCTGCCGCCGCGTTGTTGGTGATCACCTCGGTCAGCAGGCTGGTGATGGCGTAGATGGCAGCCAGGGAGACCCAGGGGTTGCTGCCCACCAGCCCCAGCACCGCCAGGGAAAAGGCTTCGGCCGCCCCCGTCACCTCCAGGGCTTTGCCCAGGCCCAGGGCGGCGGCTACCACCAAAATCACCGACCAATCAATCGTTCGAAACCCCTGCTGAAACGAGCAGCACCCGGTCACTACCATCAGCGCCGCCGCCCTGGCGGCGGCGTGGAGCATATCCATCCAGCCGAAGGTGGCCAGGGCCACCATCAGCACCAGGATGCCAAAGGCGATCGCCGCCCGGTCGTGGCGCAGGGGGTCGGAGTTGGGCACCGGGCTGATCAGGTAAAAATCGCGGGAGGCGCGGCGCTCTTCGAGAAATGAGGGGTTGGCCTCCAGCAGCAGGGTGTCGCCGGGGCGCAGGCGGATGTCGCCAATTTTGCCGGGCAGGCGCTCGCCGTTGCGGCCCACCGCCAGCACCACCGCACCGTAGCGACTGCGAAACTGGCCCTGGCGAATGGTGACCCCCACCAGCGGGCAGGTGTTGGAGACAACGGCTTCGAGCAGCGATCGCTCTTCTCTGGGGGAATCCAGCTTGAACACCTGGTCGGTGGCGGGCTTTAGCCCCCGAATCTGGTTGAGGTCCACAATCGAGTCGACCATGCCCACAAATACGAGCTGGTCGCGATCGCGCAGCACCTCCTGGGGCGTTACCACCGTCAGCAGCTGCTCCCCCCGCTGAATTTCGGTCAGAAACAGCCCCGGCAGGTGGCGCAGCCCCGCCTTCTCCACGGTTTTCCCGCTCAGGGGGCTGCCCTCTTCCACCACCATCTCCACGGTGTACTCGCGGGGGTCGTCGGTTTCGGCCAGGGCGGGTTTGCGGGTGGGCAGCAGCCAGCGCTGGGAGAGAATTAGCATCAGGGACCCGGCGATCGCGCAGGGCACCCCCACCGGCACCAGGTCAAACATCCGCAGCCCCGGCAGGTCGGTTTCGGCCAGAATCAAGCCATTCACCACCAGGTTGGTGCTGGTGCCAATCAGCGTACACATGCCCCCCATGATCGCCGCGTAGCTGAGGGGAATCATCAGCTTGGAGGGGCTGAGGCGCAGCTTGCGGCACCAGTCGCTCACCGCCGGAATGAACATCGCCACGATTGGGGTGTTGTTCAAAAAGGCGCTCAGGCTCACCACCGGCACAATCAGCCGAATTAACGCCTGGGTTTGCCCCTGGGGCATGCCCAGCACCGTGCGCGACACCATATCCAGCCCGCCGGTCTGCTGGAGCCCCGCCACCACAATGTAGAGCACCGCCACGGTGATCATGCCGGAGTTGCTGAACCCGGCCAGGGCCGTGGCGGTGTCCAGTACGCCGCTGAGCATCAGCACCACCAGCGCCGCCAAAAAAATCACCTCCGCCGCCAGGCTGGTGAGCGCGTTGAGCAGAAAGGCGGCCAGGGTGACCGCGATCGCCAGCCAGCCCTGCCAGCTCAAATCGCTGATTGGAGAGACTGCCACCAGAGCAAGGCCCAGGGCGATCGCCGCCCCAGCGGCCAAGCCAACCCACCCTCGAGTGAACCTACCGTGGGCCGAGGGCAGCGCCAGGCTGGCCCCAGGCTGAGCCGATCGCGAAAGCTGTTCGTTTTCCATTCCAAATCTATTTAGGCTGAACACTGCCCCAGGTCGGGCTTTGCTGATGCAATTATGCCTGATAGCAAATCCTAACTGTATACCCCCCTACGCGGTCCCTCCGCTCTAAGTCTGGTGAATAGGGTCTGGTGAATAGGACTTGGACAACGCGATTGGGCCAACTATTTTTGAGCTATAACAGGGGTTGCGAGGGACAATGGCAGAGTACGGCACCTACAACATTCCATGGCAAAGGCAAAAGCTTCCAGCTTGGCTTCAAAAACGATCGAAATGCTCACTACCCAGAGCTTTTTGTTCCGTGGGCTGGAGCAAGACCCGCTGCTCAGGGACCTCGACCCCGATCTGCTGGTGACCGAAAAACTCTACTCCAATCGCCCGGTGTATACCGCCTTTCGCCCCCAAACCTGGCAAGAGCACTTGTATGTCGTGGTGGACGGCGGTCCGGTCATTATGCGCAGCACCCCCCTCGACCGGGTTTTGGCCCTCACCTACCCCGGCGGCTGCTTTGGCATGCGCAGCCTGCCGGTCGGAGTAGGGTCGGCGACCCGGGCCTTCCCCAGCCTGGTGGAGGCCTACAAAACGACCAACGTCATCAAGGTGCCGGTGTCGGTCGTGCAGGATCTCTACGCTCAAAACGAAGAATTTCGAGACCGGTACATCCTGCTGTTTGAGCTGCGGGAAAAGTTTCAGTACCACCTGCTCAACTGCAGTACCTACCCGCCCCAGGCGGTGGCGGCGGTGCTGCGAGGGTTGATTTTCCAGGAGCGCAGCCTGGGGGCCCAGCCCCAGGGCAACAAACTTGAATACGTATTTGACCTGCCCATTGACCTGATTGCGCGCGCCTGCCAGCTCAACCACCGCACCGTGGAGCAGGTGCTCAAGGGACTGACCAAGGCGGGCTACATCAAAACCGACAAACTGGCCGACTCGGCCAACGACCTGGTCAAGGTGGTGGACCCCGAGGGGCTCAAAGAGGTCTACGGGGCCACCCGCGACAAAGTCTCCTGGTGGCCGCTGAAGTAAACGGACGCAACAAACAGAAGCCCGCCGTCGATCGCGCTGGCTGCCCCACCCTGCCGGTCATCCGATGAAACCCTTTTACCACCAGGAATTTGTTGTGCCGAGGGCGGTTGTCGATGACAACGGCCATGTCAACAATGTCGCCTACGTGCAGTGGATGCAGGATGTGGCGATCGCCCACGCCACCGATGTAGGCTGCACCGCCCAAACCCAGGCCCTGGGGGCTACCTGGGTGGCGCGATCGCACCAAATTACCTATCTGCGCCCGGCCTTTGCGGGCGATCGCCTGCGCCTCATCACCTGGGTCGCCACCCTGCGCAAGGCCCGCAGCACCCGCCACTACAAATTTTTGCGCCCCAGCGACGACACCGTACTGGCCACGGGTGCCACCGAGTGGGTGTTTGTCGATGCCATTACCCACCGCCCCCGCACCATTCCCCTATCGGTCTCGGGCTGCTTTGAGCTGGTGGATGCCCCCGTCGATGGCGGGGGCTGATCGCCACCGGTAGGGGCCCCGAGACGAGCTTCTGTAGCGGCCTAAAGGTTGGCCTGCTGCTCCATCTGAGCCCGCAGGCGGTCTTCCTGGGCCCTCAGTTCTGGGGTCAGCGCTTCGCCAAAGTCGTCGGCCTCAAAGAGGGGGCGAATCTCGATGTCATCCTTTTGAAAGGGGCTGCGCTTGACCCAGGCGATCGCCTCTGCCATCGACGCCACCTGCCAGATCCAGAATCCGGCAATCAGCTCCTTGGTTTCGGTGAATGGCCCATCAATGACCGTGCGCGACTGGCCCTCGCACCGCACCCGCACCCCTTTGGCACTGGGGTGTAGCCCTTCGCCCGCCAGCATGACCCCGGCCGCCGCCAGGGCTTCGTTGAACTGGCCCATCTCGGTCAGCTCGGCCTCGCTGGGCATCACTCCGGCTTCGGAGTCGGCGGTTGCTTTGACAATGACCATGACTTTCATAGTGGTTTCTCCTGGGTGAATCGATCGTCCCCCGGTCAGGGGCAACCCTGCCGGACTTCCATCGCCTGTACAAAGTAATCGTTCGGCGGCGGATGAAATCGACAGCGGCGCAAAAAAACTTGGAGGTGGGTTTGCTGGCGTCAGCCAGGACGCCCAGGGCGGTGCTGGCGGCGCTTGTAAATCCAGAAGACGGCGGCGATCGCCAGCGTAATCAGCACCCCTTTGCCGATTGGGCTAATCAGCGTCTGCACCTGCTCGAACTGGTCGCCCAGCAGGTAGCCAGCGGCGGCCAGGGCCCCCGTCCACAGCACTGTGCCCAGGGCCGAGTAGCCGAGGTAGGGCAACAGCGGCATGTGGCTCAGCCCCGCCGGTACCGAGACGTAGGTGCGTACCCCTGGCACAATCCGGCCCAGGCCCACCACCCAGCTGCCGCCGCTGCGCTGAAAAAAAGCGATCGCCTTTTCGATGTCCCTGGGCTTGAGCGTCAGCCAGCGCCCGTAGCGCCTGACCCCCACCATCAGCTGCTCGTGGGTAATCAGCAGCCCCAGCACGTACCAGGCCGAAGCCCCCACCAGCGATCCTAACGACCCCGCCACAATCACCCCGCTCAGGTTGAGGGTGGTGCTATCGCGGCTGACAAATCCGGCCAGGGGCATCACCAGTTCGGAGGGAATGGGCGGGAACAAATGCTCCAGCACCATCAGGCCAAAAATGCCGAGGTAGCCAAGGGACTCAATCCAGGCGGTGATCCAGTTGAACATAGGGCATGGGGCAATGGAATAGTAAGCTCAGACAGTTTTCTGACCGCTTGGCGGGGCTGGCGGGTTTGAACAATTGGCACCGGAACTATAGATCCACGCCCTTACCCTTCCCCGTGGCAACGCGAAGGCGAAACTGGTGAGCATTGGCCGAGTTCAAACGTTTGCCCTCCCCGGTGCCTTACATTAGGGCTTTTATGCAAAGTGATGACGCCTCTTGCCGATGAGTTGAAACACATTATTTCGTTTCTACCGTAAATAGTTGCAGCCATCCCCAGCCTCTATCCAACTGTAGAAAGCCTGTTCTCAAAAGAACTATTTCCTTCTCTGGAGCGATGGCCTCGGCTTACACTGGCCTTACGCTGATAGGCTTAATCCATCAAATTGTCCCTACTGCTATGCCAAACGGATTTTTACTAAGTCGCGCTCTGCTCAACTTTGAAACCGACTCTGAGGATCTGTTGGCCGAGCTATCTGCGGTCACCCGGACGCCGGATGGCCACCTGTGGGTGGGGTCCGACGAATATTTGACCCTGGAGCGGCTCACCCCTACCGGGAATGGGGTTTACAGTAACCACAAGACCTTTCACCTCAAAGAATTTGTTCAACTCTTCGATCACGACACCGAGATCGATATTGAAGGACTCAACTACTGTGATGGCTATATATGGGTGGTGGGTTCCCACAGCTCAAAGCGCCGCCAGGCTAAGGGTAAAAAACAGCAAAAAGACATCGAGCGGCTGTCTGAAATTAGCTACGATTCCAATCGATCGCTGCTGGCCCGGCTACCCGTTTTGAATGGCGAAATTGTGCCCGCCTATGCCCAGCCCGACACGGCCAATGGCGATCTCACCGCCGCCAGCCTGAAGCAGGTCAACGGCCATAACCAGCTGCTCGAAGCGCTGGCCACCGACCAGCACCTGGGGCCCTTCCTACAGATGGGGCTGCCCTCCAAGGACAATGGCTTTGATATCGAAGGCATTGCTGTCAATGACCATCAAATCTTTTTGGGGCTGCGGGGGCCGGTGCTGCGGGGCTGGGCCATTGTGCTTGAGCTTGAAGTGGAAGACGGGGAACCCGGCGAGCTTGTGCTCAAAGACCTGGGGGATGGCTGTCTGTACCGCAAGCACTTTCTCGACCTCAATGGTCAGGGTGTTCGCGAACTGTGCCTGCACGATGGCGATTTGCTGGTGCTGGCCGGACCCACCATGGAGCTAGAGGGGGCCATGCAAATGTTTCGCTTTGAAGATGTTCTCAACCACACCAGCGATACCCTGTGGAGTCAAGATTCGGGTCGGCTGACGGTGATGTTTGACCTCCCCTTTACCATTGGCTCCGACCACGCCGAGGGCCTGACGTTGGTACCCTGCCTGGGCTACGAGCACAGTTTGATGGTGGTCTACGACTCTCCCGACCGCAGTCGCCGTCCCCACGCCAAGGGGGTATTTGCCGACATTTTTCACCTGCCGACAAAAGATTAACTCCGCAGCTGTGTCCGCTGGCGTCAGGCCTCAGCGTCGGTTTCCTGGGCCGAGTCGACCCAGGGCTGCCAGTAGTTAGCCATGCGGTGAATAAAGGCGGCTGAGTCCTCGCAGTAGAGCCTTTGCCCCAGGGTTCTGGCCTGCCGGTGGAGCCGGTGCTGGCGATGCTTCATCAGGGGCAGCAGCACCTGCATGTGCACCTCCTCCACGGCGACCTCACTCGGGTGGTTGAGCAAAAAGTGTCGCAGGGCCGCGATGTCGTGCCCGCTGCCTAAATCCTGAGCCAGATGATGAAGCTCGGTTTCAAACGCGCTCATCACCGGGGGCCACATTGGCTTGAGCAGACAGGTGACGTGCCACAGGTCTTTCACCCGCTTGCGCCAGTCGTGGAAGGCGTCGTCGTCGCCGTCATCGTAGGCGGTGTGGTACCGCTCCTGCCCCTGGTGGTAGATTTGCCTCAGGTTTTTGGCCAGGGCTTTCCAGCCCGTTTTGCTCAGCGCCAGCTGGTTGAGGTGGGCCCGGCTGTCCTTGAGGTCGGACACAATGGCGTCCATGGGGTTGTCGCGATCGGTCAGGGCGTTGAGCCGGATCTGGTGCAGATCGACCAGACTCCGCCGCAGCCTCGCAAAGCCGTTGGTGTCCAGGGTGAGCCCGTAGGTGTCGAGCAGGTCGTCGAGGGTGTGCTGATACACCTCGCTGTCGCGGGCCAGGGAGAGCGATCGCCCCAGGTCGCGCAGCGCATTTTTTTCGCGCTGGTAGGTCTCTTTGTCGATTGACTTTTGCACCAGCCGCAGCACGGTGCGCCCCTTTTTGAGGTGCTTGCGAGCGCTGTGGACCGCCTGTCCTGGCGTATCATAAAACTCTTCGCTCAGCTGCTGAATAGCCTTGTCCAACTGTTCACTGAGGATGCGATGCACATTGGCTTCAACGGTGCTGTCAGCAAAAAAACGATACGCCATAGCCCCTAGGACACTGCGTCCTTAGAATCTGGATCAAGCTCAAACCGCTGCTGGTCGCGACGATCCATTTCGTCTTTTACCGCGACGGGCTGCTCGGCCTGGGTATCGATGCCAGCAGCAGCAGCAATTTCGTCAATGTTGTTCTGGTCGGGGGTGGGAGTGGTGCCGCCAATCGCCTCTTCACCCACCACTTTGGCCTGTTCGGTCATGGCATCAGGGTCGCCTGCGGTGGTAGGACTGCCCGAGGCCATCCGGTAATCGTCGGGCATCTCAGCCCCAATCATGGCGCTGTTGTCCTCGAGCCCGGTGCGGGCCGCCTCTGCGGCAGCCTGCGCCGCAGGCAGATGAATGACTGGCTCGTTGGGCGGGGGCGGCGCTTTGTCAATCCCCTGGGATACTTGAGTTGGAGATCCCTGAGCCGATTTAGAATGTTTCGATCTGGCGTTTTTGGAATTCATAAAACTGTGCTTTGAGATGCTTCAAAATGCTGTGGGAAGAGGGCTAGAGCGCAACTGGTGGGCTAATCTAAAGCGCTTGTTTAGGTGAGGGCGATCGCGTCAGAGCATCACTCATTAGACTGATCAGCCAGAACTGTCTATCAGCAGGAGTAATTGGCGATTGCTTGTCCCTGAAGATGCAGCTGAAAAGCTTAAAATTGCCCTATTTCTACTTCGCCAGAATAGCAATAGTCCAGGTAGAACCCTATCACCCCAGCGGTAGATATCACGGGGCTTGCCAATCTCTTGCCAAGCACAATTTGAAGCCATTCAGGCTTAAATGACTCCCAAGTTTAGCTATGTTTCAATAGTCTCCACAGAATGATTAAATTATTCTTTCAGCGAACTTCAACACCCGCAGAATTAGCAGCGCAAAGCCAACGCCCATCAGGCCCAGCTGCCACTGCCCCAGGCCAGCGGCCACCCCAACGCCTGCGGAAATCCAAACGGCCGTTGCAGAGGTCAACCCCCGCACCCGGTCTTCGCGCAAAATCGACCCCGCCCCCACAAATCCAACGCCGGTAATGATGCCCTGGAGGGTGCGGGCCATTGATGAACCATCGGCTTGAACTAGCCCAGGCTGCACGGTAGCCAGAATAAATATGGCTGATCCCAGCGCTACCAGCATATTGGTTCTGAGCCCAGCGGCTTTGTTGCTAAATTCTCGATCGAAACCGATCACCGCCGCCAACCCAACGGCGACAGCCAAACGGCCAGCGACGTCTAGCCAGGAGGTAGGAGTGAGAACATCCATAGGGGGTTAGGAGAACTGAGCCGCTTCGAAGCGGGTATACCAGTAGGCCCAGGCAATTAACACAAACTGAAAGGGCAGCCGAAAGGCGTGGAACCACCAGGTATCTGGAATACCCGAAATTTGAATGTGGTTGAAGGCCATATTGAGGTTGGCCGGATACACCGCCACAAATAAGATCACCAGGCCCCAGGCGGAGATCTGTTGTAGGGCTGGAACCAGCAGGCCCAAACCCAGCAAAACTTCGATCGCGCCGCTGAGGTACACCAGCATCGCCGGGGCGGGCAAAAACCCTGGCACGATGCGAATGAACGGCTGGGGCACCACAAAATGCAGTACCCCGGCTACCACCATACAAACGGCCAGAACAACTCGCAGTCTGTCTTTGTTGCGGTGGAGAAATGCCATGGGTAGCCCTGCTAGGTCCTGGTAAAACAGAGATCGCCTTACCCAGGCCTAAGCCTGAGGAAAGCCGTTCTTCGATCATCGGTGGCGAGCCTTTCGCCAACCTCTGGCCACGGGCAGATTGCCGGGACAGGTCTTTTGTCGCAGCGATGTAGCCCATACCCGCCCCTTCCCTCCCCTCCGACAGATGAAAATGTTTAATAAACTTCACTAAAGTTCACATAGAAATGCTCCGAAGCACAATTACATGAGGACGTTTTTCTATGCGTTTTTCTTTCATCTTTCGCAACGCTGCGATCGCCGCTGTAGCGGCTAGCGCTAGTCTGCTGCTGGGTACTACGGTCCAGGCCAGCAACCACACCGATGGCAGCATGGCCGAGCCCCAAACTCAGCAGCAGGCCCAACCCGGCACCGCCGCCACCATGTCCATTGTGGATGTTGCTAACAACAGTGGCTCGTTTGACACCCTGGTGCAGGCCGTGCAGGCTGCCGGTCTGAGGGACACCCTGGCTGGCGAAGGGCCCTACACGGTCTTTGCTCCCACCGATGAGGCCTTCAATGAGCTGCCCGATGGTGCCCTGGACTATTTGCTCCAGCCCGAGAACCAGGACCTGCTGGCGGAAGTGCTGTCTTACCACGTGGTGCCGGGGTCTGTGACCTCTGATCAGCTCAGCACTGGGGGCATCAGTGCCCTCAGCGGTGGAGTCGCGATCGCCGTTCAGGAATCGCGCATCGTGGTCAACAACGCTAGCGTCATCAACCCCGATATCCAGGCTGACAACGGTGTCATCCACGGCATCAACCGAGTCCTGATTCCTGAGGCCCTGCGGCAGGATCTGGCCTCCCGCCTGGGTGTAGAGAGCATCTACTAGGGACCGTTATCAGTTAGCCTGATAACCCAGTATTAGCGACTATTGCCCTCCAGCTTTGCCTCTCCCAGAGGCGAAGCTGGGGACTATTATTATTGGATTGAGTTCATATTGATTGACGCGGGTATACAACTGTCACACCGATCGACGGATTTACCCGAGGGCGAAGACTTTAGCGGCGAATTGTCGGCAGATTGGATCAACCCGTGCAATGGTTTCTAAACCGCATTTTTGCGGGTAACCGCCCAAAAAATGCCGGCGCTACCGGGGGCCCGGAGCTTACAGGCTGGGCACTCGCAGGTAGCCCCCCCCGCAACCAGGGTGAGGTATTGGATTTCTGCCTGAACAGAGCGTTCGCTGATGGGCAACCCCAACATTTTTTTGATGTGGGATTCTAGAGGACGGCAGGCGCGCCGGGCATAGCCCAGACCCTGTCGCTCAGAGTAAATAACGTAGTCTGACAGCCAGCTTTCGTTCATGCAGTTAATGCTTTGAGCAACAAGTATCGAGCAACGACACATCTATCTTAGGGCATAGATCGCTCTGTCTCCCGCGATAGATGTTACCTAATCATGCCCCAAAATGGCTGCGCTTTCCCATCAAGACGTTTGATCTAAGTCCGATCGCTTTGAAACAGGCCTGGAACAGACGTAGGCCCATTCATCTATCCCCGATGGCGAGGCAAATTGTCGCCCGTTTCTGTCTTCTGGTCGAAGGAGATTGCGGTTTGGCTTCCTAGGCTGAAGCCAGGTTTATCGGGTGAGTTTTTGATAGCTACAGACCCCAGGTGAAACCTCGGTGGGCTGCCAGCGCTTTTTCCGATTTGTCCTGTGGCCGATAGTTAGCGCAGCCCTGTTGTCAGGAGGTAAAGGTATGGAAAACTCGATGAGCACCCAAACGCCAGGGGATAAACAGGCGGGCGATCTGGAGCGCTGGGCGTCAATTGTTGGCGGTGGGGCCATGGTGCTGGCAGGGCTTCAGCAGCGATCGCTGCGGGGCATTCTTACCGCCGTTGCGGGCGGTGGCCTGGTCTACCAGGGCACCCAGAGCAAAAGCACCCTGAAGCAAGTGGAAGAGGCCGTGGGCTTGGACCAGGCCATTCGGGTTGAGAAAACCGTTACCATCAATCGCCCCGCCGCCGACCTCTACGCCTTCTGGCGCAACTTGGGCCAGCTGCCCACCTTCATGCGCCACCTGCGATCGGTTCAGGTAATCGACGATCGCCGCTCCCACTGGGTAGCCAACGCCCCCCTGGGCCAGGAGATCGAGTGGGATGCGGTAATTGTCACCGACGAACCCGACCACCTGATCGCCTGGGCCTCGGCTGAGGATGCCCCGGTCGAAAACTCTGGATTTGTGCGATTTCAGCCGGCGGCGGGCGATCGCGGTACCGAGGTCAAGGTGGTGATGGAGTACCAGCCCCCGGGTGGCCTGCTAGCCGCTGCGATCGCCAAACTCTTTGGCGAAGAACCCGAACAGCAGATTGGCGACGAACTCAGCCGGTTCAAGCAGCTGATGGAAGCTGGGGAAATCGCCACCACCGAGGGGCAGCCCAAGGGGGCCTAGGGTGCGGAGTGGTGAACCCTCCCCAGACGAATGTTCACGCCTGATTTAGTGATTTGACGTTTCTGATACCGAGTAGAACCATGATTAAACTTTTCTCCCGCTTTTTCCTCACCTCCCTTCGTCGCCAGTGCGCTGACTTCCTGCGCCGATTGAGCCAGTTTGAAGTTCGTCCCCTTGCCCGCACCGCGACTCAAGCCGTCGCGGTGACGACCCTGTCGGTGGTGCTCTGGCTGGGGGCTGCTGGCACCCACGCCCAACCCGCTCTGGCGGGCGACAATCTGGACGCTCGCCCCTACGAGGCCGAGGCCGTACGCCAGTCCCGCAACCCGCTCAGCAACGAGAACTACTCCGGTGGCGTTGACCCCTCGGTAGCCGCTAACCGCCAGACCGCGCCCGAGGACCAGGCCAACGGGATTCTCGAAACTGTCAAGGATGCGGTGCAGGGGGTGCTGCCCGGCAACTCCGGCAATGAGGGCCAAAACGCCTACAACCCCAACACCCAGCCCAACCCCAATCCCAACCCCACGCTGAATCGCTACGGCAGCGCTCAGCAGCAGTAGAGTTAGCCCCTCTCCCTACCGTCTTTGTGTTTAGGGGGACGGCCCCAGGGTCGTCCCCCTCCCCTGCTCCCCTGCCCCTTCCCCGGAGAACTTTCAATGAAAGCTGTTTGCTGGCACGGTTCCCAAGATGTGCGGGTTGACACCGTCCCCGATCCCAAGATCCTCAACCCCCACGACGCCATCATCAAGGTGACCTCGACTGCCATCTGCGGGTCTGACCTGCACCTCTACGATGGTTATATTCCCACCATGAAGTCCGGGGATATTTTGGGCCACGAGTTTATGGGGGAAGTGGTGGAAACCGGCCCCGAGGTTACCAACCTGAACCAGGGCGATCGCGTGGTGGTGCCCTTCACCATCTCCTGCGGCAACTGCTTTTTCTGTAGCCACGACCTGTGGTCGCTGTGCGACAACACCAATCCCAATGCCTGGATGGCCGAGAAGTTCTACGGCCACTCCCCTGCGGGCCTATTTGGCTACTCCCACCTGATGGGCGGCTATGCGGGTGGTCAGGCGGAATACGTGCGCGTCCCCTTTGCCAATGTCGGCCCGCTGAAGGTGCCCGAGGGCCTGAGCGATGAGCAGGTGCTGTTCCTCACCGATATTTTCCCAACCGGCTATATGGCGGCCGAAAACTGCGATATTCAGCCCGGCGAGGCCGTGGCGGTGTGGGGCTGTGGCCCCGTGGGGCAGTTTGCCATTCGCAGCGCCATGATGCTGGGGGCCGAGCGCGTCTTCGCCATCGATCGCATTCCTGAGCGCCTGGCCCTGGCGGCGGCGGCGGGGGCCGAAACTATCAACTACGAGGAGATGGACGCAGGCGTTGCCCTGAAGGAACTGACCGGCGGCCTGGGCCCTGACTGCTGTATCGATGCGGTGGGCATGGAGGCCCACGGCACGGGGGTGATGGCGCTTTACGATACGGTCAAGCAGGCGGTGCGGATGGAGACCGGGCGGGCGATGGTGCTGCGTCAGGCGATCGCGGCCTGTCGCAAGGGTGGCAAGGTGTCGGTCCCCGGCGTCTACGGTGGCTTTATCGACAAAATGCCGATGGGGGCCTTCGTGAACAAGGCTCTGACGATGCGATCGGGACAGACCCACGTGCACAAATACCTCCGGCCCCTGCTGGAGCGGATTCGCAACGGCGATATTGACCCCACGTTTTTGATCACCCACCGGCTGCCCCTGGAGGAAGCCCCCCGCGCCTACAAGATCTTCCGCGACAAGGAAGAGAACTGCATCAAGGTGGTACTGAAGCCCTTTGCCACCGCCGTTTAGAAGGTGGGTTCAAATCACTGCCCCCTAATCCCCCAATTCTGGGGGACTTTGAGACGGTACGGTTCCTCCCAGCATTGGGGGCTAGTGGTTCGTCAGCTTTGATTTTATGTGTAAATGACTTTTGAGAGCATTGCTGGCAGTCGATCACAAGATCAAAGCACTCACAAATTCGAACTTGACAGGCCACTAGGGGGGCAAAT
Organism: Leptolyngbya sp. KIOST-1; assembly: GCF_000763385.1. Lineage (NCBI taxonomy): Bacteria > Bacillati > Cyanobacteriota > Cyanophyceae > Leptolyngbyales > Leptolyngbyaceae > Leptolyngbya > Leptolyngbya sp. KIOST-1. The sequence continues at coordinate 1,576,096 of NZ_JQFA01000002.1, read as the reverse complement.
CATCTTGGCAATCAGCAACTCCCTAAAGCACAGGGTGGGCAAGTTCTTGCCCACCCTATTTTTCGTGACCACCTGAGTCAGGCAAAGTTTAGCCTGATCAAACCCCTACAGCCGGGTGTGGCTGCCGTCGCAGAAGGGGGCGTTCTGGGTGTACTTGCAAGCACACAGCGCCACCTGTTTTTTCTCCTCCAGGGTAAATTTCAGGGGGGTGAACTCGGTCCCGGCATGGGCACCGTTGCAAAAGGGCTGGGTGGTGGACTGGCCGCAGGTGCACCAAAAATAGGTGCCGGCCTCCAGTTCCATCACCACGGGCTTGGTATCAGCAATTACAGGTTCAGCCATCGATCGCTCCTCTCTTGGGTTATTGTGTTGCACGGGCATCCCGCGAAGGCAGGCATTCCCTGCCTCCGCAAGCTTTAGGGGATGGTGGATCAAGACGATGCCGCAGCTGTCTAGGCCGCCATATCAAACACCAGCACTTCGGCCTCGGCGGCGGTTCCGGTCAGGCTCAGACTGTCCAGGTCGCTGATGGCAGCGCCATCGCCAGCGGTGAGGTCGTGGCCATTCAGGGAGACGGCCCCCCGCGCCACCTGCACCCAGGCCACTCGGCCCGCAGCCAGGGCGTGCTCAACGCGATCGCCCTCGGCCAGAGTGGCGGCGTACAGGTTCACATCCTGGTGGATGGTGACCGAGCCGTCGCGGCCATCGCGGGAGCCGACCAGGCGCAGCTGCCCCTGTTTGTCGGCGGGGGCAAGGGATATCTGCTCGTAGCCGGGGGCAATGCCCTCGGTGTCGGGCAAAATCCAGATCTGCAAAAAGTGCACCGACTCGGTATCGGAGGCATTGAACTCGCTGTGGCGAATGCCCGTACCCGCCGACATCCGCTGCACATCCCCAGGCCGAATCACAGACCCGGTGCCGAGGCTGTCCTTGTGCTCCAGGGCCCCATCCAGCACGTAGGTCAGAATTTCCATGTCGCGGTGGCCGTGGGTGCCAAAGCCCTGGCTCGGCAGCACCTTGTCTTCGTTGATTACCCGTAGGCTGGCAAAGCCCATGTGGCGAGGGTCGTAGTAGTTGCCGAAGGAGAAGGTGTGGCGAGAATCGAGCCAACCAAAGTTTGCGGCACCGCGCTCGTGGGCAGGACGAATCGTAATCATGGCAGACACCTCCTAGTTAGTGTCAATGGATTGGAAACATCCGAATACATCAACGATATACTGATTCTAAATAAACGACAATAATCTATTTTGTGGACATATTGTCGCCTTAGAAAAGACAATGGGGCGATCGCGATGGACAAACTTGAGAGCATGCGGGCCTTTACCCAGGTGGTGGAAGCGGGGGGGTTTGCCGCCGCCGCCCGCCGGATGAACCTGTCGCGATCGCAGGTCAACAAGCTGGTGATGACGCTCGAAGATCACCTGCAAACCCAGCTTCTGCACCGCACCACCCGCAAGGTCTCCCCCACCGATGCCGGCCGGGCCTACTACGATCGCTGCATCGCCATCCTGGCCGACCTCGAAGAAGCCGAGCTGGCCCTCACTCGGCTGCACCAGGAGCCGCGCGGCAGCCTGCGGATCAACGCGCCGATGACCTTTGGTACCCTGCATCTGGCTCCGCTGGTGGTGGAGTTTATGGCCCAGTACCCCGACCTGCGGGTGGAGCTAGTGCTCAACGATCGCCGCATCGACCCAATCGAAGAGGGCTTTGACCTCACCCTCCGCATCGCCGCCCAACCCCCCGGCCCGGGGCTGATCGCCCATCGGCTGGCCCCCTGCCCCCTGGTGCTGTGCGCAGCCCCGGCCTACCTACAGCAGCGCGGCATTCCAGCTCAGCCCGAAGATCTAAAGCACCACGACTGTCTCCACTACGGCCACCGCGCCCAGGACAACAGCTGGACCCTAGGGGGCGATGCCTCCCACACCGTCCCGATCGCAGGGCCGCTGTGCTGCAACAACGGCGAGGTGCTGCGGGCCGCTGCCCTGGCGGGACTGGGCATCGTTATGCTGCCGGATTTCATCGTCGGGCCGGATTTGCAGGGCGATCGCCTGCGCCCGCTCCTGACCGACTACCCGCCGCCTGCGATCAATATCTACGCCCTGTACCCGGTCAACCGCCACCTGTCGGCCAAAGTGACCCGGCTGGTGGCGTTTCTGACAGCGAAACTGGGGCCTGGAGGCACGATTTACGGTCCACGCTCAGCCGTGAACCGCTGACCGTAGACCGTTGACCGTAAGCCGCAAACCGCACCGTTTCGCTAAATGCGCGCCACGTCAAAGGTATTGCACTGGTGAATGTCGCCGGTCTCAATGCCGCGATAAAACCATGTGGCCCGCTGCTGGGAGGTGCCGTGGGTAAAGGAGTCGGGGGTGACGTAGCCCTGGGCCTCCATCTGCAGGCGATCGTCGCCGATCTGGCTGGCGGCGTTGAGGGCTTCTTCAATGTCGCCTTCTTCTAAAATCTGGCGGGCGACCTGAGCGTTGTGGGCCCACACCCCGGCAAAGCAGTCGGCCTGTAGCTCCAGCCGCACCGACAGATCGTTGGCTTGGGGCCGGCTGAGCCGCTGCCGAGCCCGCTGCACCTGGCCGGACACCCCGAGCAAATTCTGCACATGGTGACCCACCTCGTGGGCAATTACGTAGGCCTGGGCAAAGTCCCCCGGCGCGCCGTGGCGCACCGACAGGTCGTGGAAAAAGCTGGTATCGAGGTATATCCGCTGGTCGGCGGGGCAGTAAAACGGCCCCATGGCCGATTGCCCCAGCCCACAGGCCGACTGGGTAGCGCCGGAGTACAGCACCAGGCTGGGTTCCCGGTAGTCGGCCCCAAACTCCGATCGAAAAATGCTGTTCCAGGTGTCCTCGGTTTCGCCCAGCACCGCCGAGACAAACTCCGCCGAGCGATCGGCCTCAACCTGGGAAATTTGAGGGGCATTGTCGTAGGGGCTGACGTCTATGCCCGGCTGCAACACTACCGAAGGGTCTCCGCCCAAAAACGCGATCAGCAGCGCCAGCAGCAGCGCCCCAATGCCCCCGGTTGCCGCCCCGCCAGGCACACCGGCCCCGCGCCGATCCTCAATGTTGGTGCTGCGCCGACTCGACTGCCATTTCATGGGGTGACCTCGTTTTGTCTGGGCTGGGGGGGGGCTTGGGGAACCAATCTTAAGCCATTCGCTTCTAGTGATTTTGAACGTTCTAGACCGCCTGAGCGTTCCATTTGATCCATGGCCTGAGCCATCTCTGTTTGAATTTTAGAAGAGGGGCTCCCTCCCGTTGCCAGAAATGCCACGGCAAGTTTTGGGTTTAAGCCATAAAAAACCCGACCCTCCTAGGAGAGCCGGGGCAGATTGGTCGTTCCATTTATGGTCGTTGTGTTAACAATAGGATTTAAAGATAAGAAAGTCATAAGATTAAGGGGCTAAAAGTCCCGCTGGCGGGTCAATTTCGAGGTATCCCTGGGCCAAATTCACCACGGGCACAATTGCGGTTACAAATGGAACCAGAACCGTGCGGGGCTTGGGGGGCAAAGCATCTTCTGTGGCCAGAGCATCATAGGTCACTTCTAAGAGATCGTTGCCAGCGGCAAAAATATCGGTCACGGTGCCAATCTCTGCGCCAGTGGACTGCACAATCACCCGTAGCCCCACCAGGTCAGCGACATAAAACTCGTCGGGCTCCAGGCTGGGGCGATCGCCCGCTGGTACCAGCAGCACCGCATCCCGCAGGGCTTCCGCCGCCTCCCGACTGTCAACCTCGGCCAGCTGCACCACGTAGAGCCCTTTGCCATCCATGTAGCGCCCCCGCACCAGGCGGACGGGCTCGGGGGTAAGGCTGCGGGGGCGCTTCAGCCAGCGATCGCCCGGTTCCAAAAACCGCTCGGGAAAGTCGCTGCTGGGGTACACCCGCACCTCGCCTTTCACCCCCTGGGGCGCAACAATGCGGCCAATTTCAATCCAGTCGTCGGTGGTCGCCATTATGCGGACACCGCCACGGCGGTGGTTTGGTACACCTCGGCCACCAGCGCCCCCAGGCGGGCGGCCGCCTCGGCCAGGTCTTCGCGGCTGGCGGTCAGGCTCAGGCGCAGGCACTGGCGGGTGTGGGGCCAGGTCTCTCCCGCCTCGGGTCGCAGACCTGGGAAGAAGGGGTTCCCCGGCACCACAATCACGCCCCGCTGCTTGAGCCGGTTGTACAGCTCCTGGTCGGTGATGGGCAGCTGGTCAAACCACAGCCAGGCAAAGATCGCCCCCTCGCCCCGGTGCAGGTACCAGGGCAAATCGGGGGGCATGGCCCGGTCCAGGGCGGCTTCGAGCACCGCAAACTTGTCCTGGTAGTAGGGGCGAATCACCTGCTCGGACAGGCGGGCCAACTCCCCCGAGGCAATGGCGCGGGCCGCGATCGCCTGGCCGTAGCGCGACGAGTGAATGCAGAAGTTGGTCTGAAAACACTCCAGCACCTGAATCATGGCCGGATCGCCGACCGCCACCCCCAGCCGTTCCCCCGGCAGCCCCGCCTTGGAGAGGCTCATGCAGTGCAGAATGTTGTCGCCAAATACCGGCTCCATCGCCGTAAAGTTCAGCGCCGGGTAGGGGGGCGCGTAGGCCGAGTCGACTAGCACGGGCACGGCGTGGGCGGCGGCGAGACTGGCGATGTGCTGCACATCGTCAGCGGTCAGCACGTTGCCCGAGGGGTTGCAGGGCCGCGAAAACAGCACAAAGCCGGTATTTTCGTCGATTGCAAGCTGGCTGAAGTCGGGCCGGTAGCGGAACCGATGGGTCGCCGCGTCGGCCTCAATGGTGGGCCGGTAGGCTCGCACCGCCTCCGGCACCAGGGAAATGCCGCCGTAGCCAGTGTAGTCGGGGCTGAGGGGCAGCACGATGTCCTTCATGCGGCCGGTGCTCTGGTAGCCGCCAAAGGCATTGGCCGCCAAAAAGTACAGGGCCTGACTGCCGGGGGTAATCAAAATGTGGCGATCGCTCAGGTTCAGCCCGTAGCGCTGGTTAAAATCGGTTTTGATCGCCTCCACCAGCGGCTCGTAGCCCTGGCTGTTGCCGTAGCGGCACACCACATTACCGTACTCAGCACTGGCCAGCAGCGCCTGGGTGCAATCGCGCCACAGCTGCTCAATTTCAGGCAAAATTACCGGGTTGCCCGCACTCAGGTTGATGAACGCCTGCCCCTGCCCCGCCCGCAGCGTTTCAATAATGTCTTTCATAATGGCGCGCACGCCAGTCAGGTGAGACATCTGCTCGCCAAAGCGGGTGAGTTCTGGAGTCATGGGAAAGAGGGGAAGTGGGAGGGTGGATGGGTAGGGGGGTGGATGGGTGCGGAGCGGCACCGCTCCAGCCCCCGAAACGGCATGGCCTGAGGCCTGTCACAACAACTATAGTGACTGCGGTCAGACTAGTATAGTAGCCGCCAGCCCCATCCACCCATCCACCCGCCTACCCATCCACCCATCCACCCGCCTACCCATCCACCCATCTACCCACTCACTCCCCTCCACCCCATGAACCCCCTCGCCTCCGGATTTCTCGCCAGCCTGTTCGCTGGCTTGAGCACGAGCCTTGGTGCGTTGCCGGTGCTGCTGCCCTACGACCCTTCCGAGCGCACCCAGGGTATTTTGCTGGGCATTGGCGGCGGCATGATGCTGGCGGCCACCTCGTTCTCGCTGATTTTGCCGGGTACCGATGCGGCGATCGCCCTGGGCTACTCCGGTCCCGTCGCTGCGATGGTGATGGTCGCCGGAGTTTTGCTCGGCGGCGCGTTTCTGTGGGGTGCCCACAACCTGTTTCCCCACGAGCACTTTTTCAAAGGGCCGGAGGGACCAGAGGCCCAGCACATGAAGCGCATCTGGCTGTTTGTGATCGCGATCGCGCTGCACAATTTTCCGGAAGGCTTGGCGGTGGGCGTCGGCTTTGGCGGCGGCGAGCAGGCCGGGGCCCTGGCTCTGGCGGTGGGCATTGCGCTCCAGAATATTCCCGAGGGGCTGGTGGTGGCGATCGCCCTGCGCAACATCGGCTACGCCCCTGCCTATGCCTTCGCGATCGCCTCCCTCACCGGCCTGATCGAGCCCATCGGCGGCCTGGTTGGCGCTGCTGTGGTCACCCTGGCCCAGGCTACCCTGCCCTGGGCGATGGGGTTCGCCGCCGGGTCCATGCTGTTTGTAATCGTCGATGAAATCATTCCCGACATCGACCAGAAAGCCTTTGGCCAACGCGGCACCCTGGGCCTGATGGGCGGTTTTGTCACCATGATGTTTTTAGATATTGCCCTGGGTTAGTAGTGTCCTATAGGGCATTGCTGAATGTAGGTATGATATGCCCCCCCAGCCCGCCAATTCTGGGGGGAGTCAAAATCTCAAAGTCCCCCAGAATTGGGGGACTCAGGGGGCGATGACAAGGATGTCAAGTTTACAGATTCATTATTCAATTCAGCAACGCCTCCTATAGTTCTCTGCGGCATACGTCGTCCAAATGTTCCTGAAACCGCCCCCCGGTACCTGACACCCAGTACCTGAAACCCGATACCTGACACCCCATACCCGCCCCCCGGTACCTGACACCCCAATCAGAGTTGACCTATGTCTGCCGGCCAGTGCTAGGTTCAGGCTTCCTGAACAGCAGGCTTGTGTTTGCCTTTTACACTAAGAGAAATCTCCAAATTGCAATCTCCAAGTTTAAACCTATGATTGTTGATGCCCCTCTGTTAGACCTGCTGTTTAGCGGTGCCAACCTGTTTGTGCTGCCCTTCTGGACCCTGATGGTGCTGGTGCCCAACACCAAACTCACCCGCACCGTGATGGGATCTTTTCTGCCCTTTGTCGCCCTGGCCGGGCTGTACCTGTTTCTCTTTGTCACCAGCTTTAGCAACGTGCAGGGCATCGAGGCCCTCTCCGACCCCAACCTCAGCCTGAGCGACCTGGTGGCCATCTTTGCCCAGCCCCACGTCACCGCCACCGGCTGGGTGCATTTCCTGGTGTTTGACCTGTTTGTGGGTCGCTGGATCTACTGGCAGGGGCAGGAGAGCGGCGTCTTTACCCGACACTCCCTGGCGCTGTGCCTGTTTGCTGGTCCCCTGGGGCTGCTGTCACACCTGCTGACCGATGCCCTGTGGCGCAGGTTTGCGGGGAGCGGAGTAGAAGAGGCGGTCGGGTAGGGAATCCCTCTACCCCCCTCCCCGCTGAACCCCAAAGGGTGATACAACTATCCCCATGTTGGCCAGTTAGAGACACAGACATAACGTGATGACTTCTTTGGTGTCGTGGTTTAGAGATCGGCAGCGCCCCTGGACCAGTCGCCAGTGGCGGCGGGTAGCCCAGTTTTTGGGGCTGTTTGGGTTGTGCTTTGCGATCGCGATCGGCTGTGCTGGCAACGATCGGCCCGCCGCCAACGCGCCTGCGGACGGTGAGGGTGGCCGCATCACCATCGGCACCACCCTCACCGCCCGCACCCTCGACCCCGCCGACGCCTACGAGACGTTTCCGGGCATCTTGCTCTACAACCTGGGCGATCGCCTCTACACCTACGAGCCGGGGACCACTAATCTGGTGCCCCAGCTGGCCACCGAACTGCCCACCATTAGCGACGACGGCCTCACCTACACCATTCCCCTGCGGCAGGATGTCACCCTCCACGACGGCACCGCTTTCAACGCTGAGGTGATGGCCTTTTCGATCCAGCGGTTTATGGAAAATGGCGGTCGGCCTGCCTACCTACTGTCCGAGAAAATTGCCAACGTCGAGGCCACGGGCGACTACGAACTGACGCTCACCCTCAGCGCCCCCTTCGCGGCTTTTCCAGCACTGCTTAGCTTTTCGGGCGTCACCCCCGTATCGCCCGAGAGCTACGAAATTGGGGCCGGCAGCTTTAACCCCGACAGCTTTGTGGGCACTGGCCCCTACCGGCTGGCCGCCTTCACCAGCGACTCGATCCGACTCGACGTCAACGAAGACTACTGGGGCGATGCCCCCGCCAACAGCGGCATCGACATCCAGATTTTCACCAGCCCCGCCAACCTCTACAACACCTTTAGAACCGGCGGGCTGGATGTGGCCTACCAGACCCTCGACCCCGAACAGGTGGCGGCCCTGGAGCGCGAGGAAAGCTCCGGCGGCTGGCAGGTGATCGAGGCGGGCACCAACGTGATCAACTACATGTCGCTCAACCAGACCATTGAGCCCCTGGACGATGTGCGGGTGCGCCAGGCGATCGCCGCTATGGTCGATCGCCCCCTGCTCAACGATCGCGTCTTCCAGGGCCAGGCAGAACCCCTCTACAGCCTCATTCCTGCCAGCTTTGATGTGGCCGAGCCGGTCTTCCAGGAGGCCTACGGCGACGGCGACTTCGACCAGGCCCGCGACCTGCTCACCGAGGCCGGGTTCTCAGAAGCTAACCCCCTCACCGTCGAAATCTGGTACCCCTCCGCCTCCACCATCCGCAGCATCGTCGCCAACACCCTGAAAGAATCTATCGAAGCGGGGCTGCCCGGCCTGGTGACGGTGGACGTCCAAAACACCGAAGGCGCTACCCTCTGGGAAAACGTCGGCAAGGGTGTCTACCCCATCATTCTCTCCAACTGGTACCCCGACTACTACGACCCCGACACCTTTATTCAGCCTTTTCTGGGCTGCGAAACCGGCAACGGCAGTACCTGTGAAGCAGGCGCTTCCCAGGCCAATGGCTCCTTTTACTACAGCCCCGAAGCCAATGACCTGATTGCCCAGCAGCGGGCCGAGCAAGACCCCGCCGCCCGCCAGGAAATCATTGCAGACCTGCAGCAGATGATGGTGGAGGACGTCCCCTACGTGCCCCTGTGGCAGAACAAGGACTATGTCTTTGCCCAGGACGGTGTAGACGGCGTTGCCGTGGAGCCAACCCAGCAGTTTCTGCTCTGGCAAATCAGTCGAGGCTAACCCATGTCCTCCCGCTCCGCCGCCCTGCGCTACTACGTCTTCACCCGGCTGCTGCTGGCCCCGCTGATGATTTTAACCATCACGACAGTGGTGTTTTTGCTGCTGCGGGCCACGCCGGGGGATCCGGTGGATGCGCTGCTGGGGGCGCGGGCACCGGCGGCCGCCAAAGAGGCGCTACGGGTGCAGCTTGGCCTCGACCAGCCCCTGTTGATTCAGTACCTGAACTACCTAGGCAATCTCCTGCGACTGGATCTGGGCTCCTCCCTGGCCACCCAGGGGCAGTCGGTGTGGCAAATCATTCGGGCCCACTTTCCGGCCACGGTGGAACTGACGGTGTGCGGCATGCTGGTGGCCACCGTGGTAGGGGTGGGGGTGGGGGCCCTAGCCGCCTCGCGACCCAACTCACCCATGGATGCGGGGGGACGCCTGTTTGGCATTGTCACCTATGCCATCCCGATGTACTGGTTCGGGATGATTTTGCAGCTGATTTTTGCGGTGCAGCTGCGCTGGTTCCCGATTGGCACCCGCTACCCGCTGCGGACGGCACCGCCCGCCGGGCCGACTGGGCTGTACCTGCTCGATAGCCTGCTCTCGTTAGATCTGGGCGCGTTTTTTACCACCCTCTACTACCTGGCGCTGCCCAGCCTGACGCTGGGGGTTTTGATCAGCGGCGTGTTTGAGCGCATGGTGCGGGTCAACCTGAAGCAAACCCTGACCGCAGACTACGTAGAAGCGGCCAGGGCACGGGGGATTCCAGAGCGGCGCATCGTGCTGGTGCATGCCCTCAGGAATGCCCTGATTCCGGTGATTACGATTCTGGGGCTGACCTTTGCAGCCATGCTGGGGGGAGCAGTGCTGACGGAGGTGACTTTTTCCTGGCCGGGGCTGGCCAACCGACTCTACGAGGCGATCTCCCAGCGTGACTACCCGGTGGTGCAGGGGCTAATGGTGTTTTTCGCCATGATCGTGGCGGTGATCAGCATCGCGATCGATATTTTGAATGCCTATATCGACCCCCGGATTCGCTATTAGAGGCGACTTCTGAAAGACTTTCTCCCTATTTCTCCCCAATCGTGGGCAGTACCTACCTACAGCAAGTACAGTCGCCGAAGTATAGCGGGGAGTTTGTTCTGAAAATCTCCTCCTTCGCAATGGGTTGTTTCCGCTGATGTTGCAGGGGCTGATGAGGCGATTGCCCCTGCGGCCAGGTACTATCTACATCAACGCTGTGGCCCCTTTGCCGAGGCAGACCGGGGGCAAACTTGGTAGGTTAAGAGCAGGGGTGGTCCCAGCTCAACAACCGTCTGTGGTGGCAGGTGGGTTTGCTTGCAGACTGTGCCGAGAGGGGGCAGGGGCGTCTGGTCAGCATTAAACAGTTTGTCGCCGCAAGTCGGCCTATGCTCTAGCCAGATCGACAGGCCGTACCCCAGCAACCGCCAACCCAGGCCCAGCGCCCAACTGATATACTGAACGTCCACCCGTTACAAAAAGCAAAGCACACGCCGGCTCGCCCACGGAGATTATGCAGCCAACCGATCCCGACAAGTTTACCGCCAAAGCCTGGGACGCCATTGTCGAGGCCCAGGATGTGGCCCGCCGCTGCAAGCATCAGTACATGGAGGTGGAGCACGTCATCATTGCTCTGCTGGACCAGGAGGAGGATGGGCTGGCCCACAAAATTTTGACCAAGGCCAACCTCGACAGCGACCTAATTCTCGACGAACTGGAGACCTTTGCCAAGCGCCAGGCGCGGGTGCGGCCCGGCCTCGACAGCAATCTGTATCTGGGGCAGAGCCTCGATCGCATGCTGGATGGGGCCGAGGCGGCGCGGCAAACCCTGAAGGACAAATATATTTCCGTCGAGCACCTGCTGCTGGGCTTTCAGGAGGACGAGCGGATTGGCCGTCGGCTGCTGCGCGGCTTTAACGTTGAAGGCGCGGAACTGATGGCGGCGGTGCAGGCGGTGCGCGGTAGCCAGAAGGTCACCGACCAAAACCCCGAGTCCCAGTACGACGCCCTCGATAAGTACGGCATTGACCTCACCCAGCTGGCCCGCGACGGTCAGCTCGACCCGGTAATTGGCCGCGACGACGAGATCCGCCGCGTGATTCAGGTGCTGTCGCGGCGCACCAAAAACAACCCCGTGGTGATTGGCGAGCCGGGGGTGGGCAAAACCGCGATCGCCGAGGCCCTGGCCCAGCGCATTATCAACGGCGAGGTGCCCGAGTCGCTCAAGGGCCGCACCCTGATTTCCCTTGACATCGGCGGGCTGATTGCCGGGGCCAAGTTTCGCGGCGAGTTTGAAGAACGGCTACGGCTGGTGCTCAAAGAAGTCACCGACTCCGCTGGACAGGTGGTGCTGTTTATCGACGAGCTGCACACAGTGGTCGGGGCTGGGGCGGGCCAGGGCACCATGGATGCCAGCAATCTGCTCAAGCCTATGCTGGCCCGGGGCGAGCTGCGCTGCATTGGCGCGACCACCCTGGACGAATACCGCAAGCACATCGAAAAAGACGCCGCCCTGGAGCGCCGCTTTCAGCAGGTGTACATCGGCCAGCCCAGCGCCGAAGACACCATCTCCATTCTGCGGGGGCTGAAAAAGCGCTACGAGTCCTACCACGGCGTCGAGATCGCCGACAGCGCCCTGGTGGCGGCGGCGGTGCTCTCCGATCGCTACATCTCCGATCGCTTCCTGCCGGACAAGGCCATCGACCTGGTGGACGAAGCCGCCGCCAAGCTGAAGATGGAAATTACCTCCAAGCCCGAGGAGCTGGAGGGCATTGAGCGTCGGCTGATGCAGCTGGAGATGGAAAAGCTCTCCCTGGAGGCCGAAAATGGCTCCATGACCGCCGCCTCGCGGTCTCGCCTCAGCCGCATTGAGCAGGAGATGGCCGAGCTCCAGACTAGGCAGCAGTCGCTCAGCGGCCAGTGGCAGGGCGAAAAGCAGGCCCTCGACGCCATCAACGCCCTGAAGGAGGAAGAGGACCAGATCCGCATCCAGATTCAGCAGGCGGAGCGGGCCTACGACCTCAACCGGGCCGCCCAGCTCAAGTACGGCCGACTGGAGGCGATTCAGCGCGATCGCGAAGGCCTGGAGGCCCAGCTGATCGAAGTGCAGGCCCAGGGCACCACCCTGCTACGGGAGCAGGTGACCGAGGCCGACATCGCCGAAATCGTTGCCAAGTGGACGGGCATTCCGGTCAATCGCCTGATGGAGTCGGAGCGCCAGAAGCTGCTCCAGCTCGAAGGCCACCTGCACGAGCGGGTGATCGGCCAGGACGAAGCCGTGGAGGCCGTCGCCGCCGCCATCCGCCGCGCCAGAGCGGGCATGAACGACCAGGGCCGCCCCCTGGGCTCGTTCCTGTTCATGGGGCCGACGGGGGTGGGCAAAACCGAGCTGGCCCGCGCCCTGGCCGAGTTCCTGTTCGACACCGAAGACGCCCTGATTCGCATCGACATGTCGGAGTACATGGAGAAAAACGCCGTATCGCGGCTGGTGGGGGCGCCCCCCGGCTACGTCGGCTACGAAGACGGCGGCCAGCTCTCCGAGGCGGTGCGTCGCCACCCCTACTCGGTGGTGCTGCTCGACGAGGTGGAGAAAGCCCACCCCGACGTGTTTAATATTCTGCTCCAGGTGCTTGACGACGGCCGCATCACCGACTCCCAGGGCCACCGGGTCGACTTCCGCAACACCGTGGTGATCATGACCAGCAACCTGGGCAGCGATCACATCCTGGAGCTGGCCGGCGACGACGATCGCTACGACGAAATGCGTACCCAGGTACTCAAGGTGCTGCAAAAGGCGTTTCGGCCCGAGTTCCTCAACCGGGTGGACGACCTGATCCTCTTCCACTCCCTGCGCAAGAGCGAGCTGCGGAAGATCGTGGCCCTGCAGATTCGCCGGGTGCAGCGCCGATTAGCCGACCAGGCGATCGGGCTGGAGATTACCGACCCGGCGATCGACTTCATTGCCCAGAGCGGCTACGACCCGGTTTACGGGGCGCGTCCCCTGAAGCGGGCGATTCAGCGGCAGCTGGAAAACCCGATCGCCACCAAGATTCTGGAGACCACTTTTGCCCAGGGGGCCACCATTGCGGTGGATTTGCAGGATGGTGAACTGGTGTTTACGCCCCAGGCCCCTGCGGCCCCTAAGCCTCCGGTTGCCCCTGAGGACGAGGCAGCCACCAAATTGGAGTCAGTGGTGGGCGGTTAGGTGCTCAGCTGTCGCTGCTGCCAGTCCTGACCCAGAGCAGTGAGGGCTGGACAGCAGGCAAAAGACCTATAGCAGAGACGCGATCGCAGGACGACCCTTGCGGTCGTTTCACCATGCATTGGACCGCGATGGGCGATCGCTCCTGCTCACTGCTGCTCAATAGTGCCGACCGCGATCGTAGCGTTCTTGGAGCCATGGGTTAAGGAATGACGATTTTTCTTCAGGGAAAAGCCAAAAAATTTCTGTAACAAATTTGTCAATTTAATTTTCATATCAGGGCTTCTTAACGTTCTGCGGCCATAATTTTGTCAACCCTGTAGTGCATTGGTTACGTCAGCGTTTGAAATCCAACTAATAATCCATTGAAGGTTTTTCCCATGCAACTACGTTTTCTTGGTGCCGAGTACGCCTGCCAGTGGCCCAGTATTGAAACCCGTGAAGGGGAGGTGGTCGGAAAGTATCGGGGCGTGGCCTGGAGCGCCAGACACCACAGTCCCACGGTAGCGGCGAAGGCCTCGACGCCTGTGACCCTGCATTTTATGGGCCGATCCTACCAGGCTCATGTGTAGTTAGCCGCTGGACTCCTGGAATGTGATTAACCGGCGATCGCCGGTTTTTTTGCGGCTGGAATTGGCGGTTCTAGCTGAACGGGGGCGTCAGCAATTGACCTCTGACAGCCCAGAAACTGCAGCGTGAGTTTCCCCAGCGCTGTTGTTCCGGGGAGGGATGCGCCAGTATCCATCATGTTTTTGCATAGGTGCCATCGAGGGTGTCTTTTGCGCCTAAAACTGGGGCAACTTAGGATTGTGGCAGCTTGAAAAACGCAGCCGTTGTCAGCAATCCGGAGGTTTGGTATGTTTTGGCTTTCAATCTGTCAGAGGTCAGAAGCTTTAGATCCCATTGCACCCGACAGCCGCCCCTGGGCAAACGTGGAGAAATTTTGGCGGTTTTGCAAGCTGTACGGGGACTACCAGGCCACCCCGCCCCGGCTGCGGCGTCGGTTCATTCTCAACCTGGAGAGCACCCTGGAGCAGGCTAGTAGCGGTGGACAGGCCTACCCGACAGTCGATTCCTGGGCTGAATGACCCCAACAGCGTTCAAGCCATCGGGCTAGCACCCTGCGGCATAGGTCAGCCAACTGTTCCTGAAGCCTGAAACCCAGCACCCGAAACCCTTAGCAATGGTGCCCTAATTCTGACAACCCGTACTAGCTAGCCCGATGCCTTGTTCAGGGTATGGCTGATTTAGCCGTGTCTAGGGGCTGTCATCAATTAGCTGCTGAACGCCTATAAACCAAGGGTTACAACCCCTAGCCCGTTTTTGGGTCGGGCGTGGCAAAGCTTGGTAGACAGGGGTTTTGACCAAAATTGATGGCACGCCCTAGGACTCGTCAGACGATCGCACCGCAACTGGGCTGTAGATCTGCATTTCACCGGCACTCAGCCGCTGCCAGTAGTCCTTGAGGTCCGCCGCCACTTCGTTGGAGAGAATGTAGCAGCCGACCAGGTTGGGGAAGGCCATACCCAGCAGCATCAGGTCGCTGAAGTCGATAATCACCCCCAGGCTGGTAAGCGTGCCCAAAAATGTGCAGGTCACGTAGATGAGTTTGAACACAATGGTGGTGCGCTCACCAAACAGGTAAGCCCAGGCCTGAATACCGTAGTAGCTCCAGGAAATGATGGTGGAAAAGGCAAACAGGCACACCGCCAGGCTCAGCACCACCGGGAACCAGCCGATCACCGACTCAAAGGCGCTGGCGGTCATGGCGACGCCGCTCAGCTCAGCGCCGGTGTCCTGGTAGGCGCCGGTGAGCACGATCGCGATCGCCGTCATGTTGCAGATTACGATGGTGTCGATAAACGGCTCTAGCAGGGCGACAATGCCCTCGCGGATGGGTTCGTCGGTGCGGGCTGCGGCGTGGGCAATGGGGGCCGACCCCACCCCGGCCTCATTGGAAAACGAGCTGCGGCGAATGCCCTGCACCATGACGCCGACGATACCGCCGACCGCCGCGGTGGGGGCAAAGGCCTGACTGATAATGGTGCCGATGGCGGCGGGCACCTGGCCAATGTTCACCAGGATGACAAAGATGCAGGCCAGAGCGTAGATGATGGCCATAGCAGGCACCAGTCGCTCGGCCACTGCCCCAATGCGGCGAATGCCGCCGATGATCACAAACCCGGCCAGGGCGGCCAAAACCAGGCCGAACAGCCAGGCGGGCAGCCCCGGCACCAGGCTGGAAATGGCCGCGTAGGCCTGGTTGGACTGGAACATGTTGGCACCGCCCAGGCTGCCGCCCAGGCAGAGGATGCAGAACAGCACCGCCAGGCCCTGGCCCAGGGGTCGCATGCCCTTGGGAGTCAGACCCCGAGTCAGGTAATACATGGGGCCGCCTAACACCGTGCCGTCGTTGTCGATGCGGCGATACTTCACCGCCAGGGAGCACTCGACAAACTTGGTCACCATGCCCAAAAAGCCTGCCAGGGTGAGCCACACCATGGCCCCCGGGCCGCCCAGCTGAATGGCGATCGCCACCCCGGCAATATTGCCCAGCCCCACGGTGCCCGACACCGCCGTGGCCAGCGCCTGGAAGTGCGACACCTCCCCATCGTCGTGGGGGTCGTCGTATTTTCCCTGCACCACTTCAATGGCGTGCTTGAACCCGCGCAGGTTAATAAACCCCATCCGTACTGTGAAGAACAGCGCCGCCACAAATAGCCACAGCACGATGAACGGAAATCCGTTCTCGCCGCCGATGGGAAAAAAGAGCAGCAGAGCCATCACCTCAACGATGGGCTCAAAGATAGCGTCTACCCCGGCGGTCGCCTCCTCCTGCGCAAAGGCCGGGGGCACCAGGGTAACCAGCAGCATAGCCACCAGCCCCAGGCCAACCCAGGAACGGTGGTGCTTTAGGTCTCGCCAGAGGTGAACAGCCCAGGCAAGCTGCGGCGGTTTGGCTGGCGACGGACGCTGAGGATGGCTCATGGACTTGGGAGGGTAGAGGTCTGGTCGTAACAGATATCCAAAGATACTGATCCGCAATTGGGAAGTCAGTATAGGGGCATCGGGCCTACAGGCCGCAGCGTTTGCACAAGATTCTTATCCTTTCCTGTACAGATAGCAACTTTTCGAGGCCCTGACTGTTACTTCAGACACCCTCAGTCGGGCCGCAGTAGGGTCAACCGAACCTCCCAGTCGAGAAATTGCCGCTTGTGAATTTTGCCGCCAGCGTCAAAGATTGCTGATAAGCGAACCACTATTCGAACCACTACCGCACCGCCATGACGACGATTCTGGAACAGGGCAACATCTCGATTCATACCGAGAATATCTTTCCGATTATTAAGAAAGCGCTCTACTCCGAGCACGAGATCTTTTTGCGCGAGTTAGTCTCCAACGCCGTTGATGCCATCAAAAAGCTTTCGATGGTGTCTCGCTCCGGCGAATACTCCGGCGACATCAGCACCCCCGAAATCGAAATCAAGCTCGATAAGGACAAGAAAACCCTCAGCGTGTCAGATACCGGCATCGGCATGACCGCGGAGGAGATCAAGAAATACATCAACCAGGTGGCCTTCTCCAGCGCCGAAGAGTTTATCACCAAGTACAAAGACAGCGCCGCCGAAGACCCAATCATCGGCCATTTTGGCCTCGGCTTCTACTCCTCGTTCATGGTGGCCTCCACCGTGGAAATCGACACCCTCTCCTACCAGTCGGGGGCCGAAGCCGTCCACTGGAGCTGTGACGGCACCACCCAGTTTGAGCTCAGCGCCTCGGAGCGCAGCACCGTGGGCACCACCATCACCCTGCACCTGATGGAGGGCGAAGAGGAATACCTGGAGCCCGCTCGCATTCGGCAGCTGATTAAAACCTACTGCGACTTCATGCCTGTGCCGATTAAGCTAGACGGCGAAGTGGTCAACAAGCACGAAGCCCCCTGGAAGCAGTCCCCCAGCAGCCTCACCGATGAAGACTACCTGGAGTTCTACCGCTACTTGTACCCCTTCCAGGAAGATCCGCTGCTGTGGATTCACCTCAACACCGACTACCCCTTTGTGGTCAACGGCATTCTCTACTTCCCCAAGCTCAAGCCCGACATCGACATCACCAAGAGCAGCATTAAGCTCTACTGCAACCAGGTGTTTGTCACCGACAACTGCGAGGAGGTGGTGCCCCGGTTTTTGCTGCCCCTGCGCGGCGTGATCGACAGCACCGACATTCCGCTGAATGTCAGCCGGAGCTTTTTGCAGGGCGATCGCACCGTGCGCCGCATCGCCGACTACATCGCCAAGAAAGTCGGCGACAGCCTCAAGGCCCTGTACCGCGACGACCCCGCCAAGTACATTGCCAGCTGGCAGGATCTGGGCAACTTCGTCAAGTTCGGCTCGCTAAACGATGACAAGTTCAAAGAGCAGGTCAAAGACATCCTGATCTTCCGCACCACGGCCAAGCTGGGCGAAGCCGAAGCGCCCAAAGTGGAAGTGCAGACCGACGAGGGCGACGCCTGGTCGGAAGTGGCCGATAACAAGCCCGCCACCGACCCCAAGGGCAACTTCTACACCACCCTGAGCGAATACCTGGAGCGCAACAAAGAGCGCCACGAAAACCGCGTCTTCTACGCCACCGACGAAGTCTCCCAGGCCACCTACATCGAGCTGTTCAAGAGCCAGGGCCTGGAGCTGCTGTTCATGGATTCGTTCATCGACACCCACTTCATCCCCACCCTGGAGCGGGAGTACTCGGACGTCAAGTTTGTTCGCGTCGATGCCGACCTGGACGACACCCTGCTCGACAAAGAACAGCAGAGCGAAATCGTTGACCCCGCCACCAACAAAACCCGCGACGACCAGATCAAGGAGATGTTTGAGCAGGCGCTCAACCGCCCCCGCGTGAACGTCAAACCCCAGGCGCTGAAGGGCGAGGGCGCACCCCCGGCGATGGTGCTGCTGCCCGAAGAGGCCCGCCGCATGCAGGAAACCATGGCGATGATCCAGCAGCAGGAGATGCAGTTCCCCGACGACCACGTGCTGATGGTGAATACCGCCCACCCGCTGATCCAAAACCTGCTGGGTCTCAGCCAGAGCACGATTATCGGAGCCGACGGCGGCAGCTCCCCGGCGGGCGATCTGGCGACGATGATCTGCAACCAGGTCTACGACACGGCGCTGATGGCCCAAAAAGGGTTTGATGCCAACGGCATGAAGGCCTATGTGGAGCGATCGAATACGCTGCTGACGAAGCTGACGGAGCGGTAGAAAGCTGCTTGTGTAGCCAGATCCCAGGGTTCTTCAAGAACCCTGGGATCTTTCGATCGGGGTTTGTCTCGGGTTGATTGGGGTGGGGGCGATGGGGGTAACCTCCCTGGTGATGGTGGGGAGGTTGGGTGATGCTTGCGGGTTTGATGGGCACGGGCAGAGCCCTTTGCCCATCCTACGGGGTTACAAAAGCGTTGCCAGGATCTCGATCAGGCGATCGCATTCCTCGATCGTGTTGTAGTGCACCATGCTGACCCGCACCACGCCCTGGTTCGGCCGCAGCCCCAGGTCTTCAATCAGCCGCAGGGCGTAGAAGTGGCCGTAGCGGATGCCAATGTTGTGGGCATCCAGGTGGGGTGGTATCTGGTCGCTGCCCATGCCCTCCACCACAAACGAGATGGTCGATACCCGCTGCGTCGGATCCGCCGTATCGCGGCCGATGATCTTGACCCGGGGCCGACTGTGCAAAAACGACAGCAGCCGCTGGTTCAACTCGCCTTCGTGGGCCTGGATCAACTCAAACGCGCGATCGATCGGGTCTCCGTCCCCGGAATGGCCGTGGTGCTCGGCCAGGGTGGCAAAGTATTCAGGGATGGCGGTGAGGCTATAGCTGAGTTCATAGCTGCTGCCTCCCGGCTGAAACTTGTAGGGAATCGCCGTGTTTTCGATGAAGTAGTGGTTGTAGCCCGGCAGGGCCAGCAGCAGCTCTTTTTTGCCGTAGAGCAGCGCCTGGTGGGGGCCGTAGACCTTGTAAAGGCTAAAAGTGTAGAAATCTACGTCCAGCGCCTGAACATCCACCCGGCGGTGGGGGGCAAAGGCCACCCCATCGACACAGAGCAGCGCCCCGTGGGCGTGGGCTAAGTCGGCGATCGCCCGCACCGGATTGATGCTGCCCAATACGTTAGAGGTGTGGGTCACCGCCGCCAGGCGCGTGCGCGGCGTCAGCAGAGCCTCGAGGTCAGCCAGCTCCAGCTCAAAGGTGGTGGGATTCACTCGCCAGGTTTTGATTACCAGGCCCTCGCGTTCCAGCTCACGCCAGGGGCTGATGTTGGCCTCGTGGTCGGCATTGGTGACGACAATCTCGTCCCCCGGCTGTAGTGTGGGCCGAAAGCACTGGGCCAGCATCCGCAGCAGGGCCGAGGTGCTGGGGCCGAGGATGACCTCGGCAGGGTCGGCGGCGTTGATGAAACGGGCCATCGCCCGACTGCCCGCCGCCACCCGCTCCGTAGCCCGCTGGGACACCCCATAGGAGGCCCCCAGCTGCACGT
The DNA here is from genome assembly GCF_000763385.1 of Leptolyngbya sp. KIOST-1. Classification (NCBI taxonomy): domain Bacteria; kingdom Bacillati; phylum Cyanobacteriota; class Cyanophyceae; order Leptolyngbyales; family Leptolyngbyaceae; genus Leptolyngbya; species Leptolyngbya sp. KIOST-1. The sequence goes on along the minus strand of NZ_JQFA01000002.1, from coordinate 1,556,453 downwards.
TCGAACCGTAGAGAAAGTCGGTGATGCGATCGACGACGGGCTTGAGAATCTGTGATCCGCCGGCATTGTCAAAAAAGACCCAATCCCCCGCCAGGGCCGGAAAGTGCCGACGCACAACGTCGAGCTGGAGCGGGGGAGCTTGGGTCAGCATAGGATTTTGCCGTTAGGTGCAGGCTACATCATACGCTCCGACTGGGGCGGCAGGAAGCTGCTGTCAAACACTTCCTGGGGGGTGGGGGTGCTGGCCAGGCCAAAGCCCTCCACCACCTGGTCGATGGTGACCGACAGGCGATCGTAATCCACCGCCCCCAGGCCCATGGTGTCGTTCTCGGGGCTGGTGTAGAGCCGATCCAGGGCGATTTGCAGGCGCTCGGCCTCCACTTCCATATCAAACAGCTCGTCGTCCGCCAGGCGAGCCACCGTCTCCAGGGCGGCCTCTGGGTCCGCCAGGGTGTCCTGGAGTCCTCGCAGGTAGGCGGCCACAAACCCGCGTACCGCCTCCGGGTTAGCCTCTAGAAAGTCTCGGCGCACGATCAGGGCGTTGCCGTAGAGGTCGAGGCCGTGGTCGTTGTAGTAGAACACGTTGAGGGTGTCGGCGCTAAAGCCTAGCTTTTGGGTGAGCACCGGTACGCAGGAGGTGGAGAAGCAGGAGATGCCGTCGGCACTGCCCTGGGCCAGCAGGCTCTCCCGCAGCTGGGGCTCCACGTTGGTCCACTCGACGCTGTCGGGGTCGGCCCCCACCTGGTTGGCCAGCACCGGCCACAGTCGTCGGGGACCGTCCCCTGCCGGGGCCGCCAGGTTGGCCCCCTCCAGCTCAGCGGGGTCGTCGATGCCCGAGTCAACCCGGGTAACAATGGCAAAGGGAGAGCGGTTGAACTTGATTGCCACCGCCACCAGCTGGTCGTCGGGGTTGTTGTCGTTGAACTCCATCATGGCGTACATGTCGCCCTCGGCAATGTCGAACTGCCCGGCGGCTACTTTAGTGATGGAGTCGGCGGAACCAAAGCCGCGTTCAAAGGTGACATCTACACCCTCTTCGGCAAAATAGCCCTGATCCAGAGCGATCGCCAGGGGGGCATCTACCCCCTGGAACAACCAGGACAGGGTGAACCGGATCGGGGTCAGCTCGTCGGTATCGGGGGCAGCCGCTGTCGATTCGGCAGTAGGGGAGTCGGGGGTGGCCACTTGGGTACCCCCGACGCAGGCGACCAGACCCAGGGTAGCTGCCAGCAGCAAAGAACCTAAAAGGGAACGAACGGGCTTCATAGTAAGGACTACTCCGTTGCCAAATTTACCAAAATCACGCAGGTGTTCTAGATATAGTGGCTCTGTTACGGCAAGTTGGTAGTCTGCAATACTTAGCTACAAAGTCAACGCTATAAAGTTGCAAGGTAAGCCATAGATTCTGCGGCAACTTGTTTAGTAGGTTTATTGTCCTGTCGGGAGGGGTCAGGGAATGACCACGGTGCTGTGAAAACGTTCTTAAAAACCAGGCTGGCCGCCTATTTGTTACCGACCGTAGCCGTGGTAATTCTGCTGATCGTTTGGGAGGCGGCGACTCAACTCTTGCAGGTGCCCACCTTTATACTGCCCGCCCCCAGCGACATCTGGGCCGCTGGCCAAAACTTTGGCACCACCGTCTGGCGCAACGGCATCCACACCCTCAACACTACCCTGATGGGGTTTTTTCTGGGTTTGATTAGCGGTGTTTTGCTGGGTTTTTTGATCGGCTACTCCAGGCTGGCCTACGTCATTTTGTATCCGCTGCTGGTAGGGTTCAATACTATTCCCAAGGTGGCGCTGGTGCCGCTGCTGGCGATCTGGTTTGGCATTGGCACCATTCCGGCGGTGATCACCGCCTTTACCCTGGCTTTCTTTCCCATTGCGGTCAATGTGGCAGCGGGGCTGGCGACGGTGGAGCCCGAAATGCAGGATGTGCTGCGATCGCTGGGGGCTTCCCCCTGGGAGGTGTTTCGCAAGGTTGGCTTCCCCCACTCCCTGCCCTACCTGTTCGCCTCCCTCAAGGTAGCTATCTCCCTGGCCTTCATCGGCTCGGTGATCTCTGAAACCGTTGCTTCCAACCGGGGCATCGGCTATGTCATCGTCAGCGCCAGCGCCAGCTTCAACGTGCCCCTGGCATTTTTAGCCATCCTCGCCCTGGCGGTGATGGGCATCGTGCTCTACGGCGTCTTCGCGTTGATCGAACAGCGCACTATCCACTGGGCTAGATAGTTAGCTGCGCTGAATGTGGCGGCGCAGTTCGGTGTACATGTGGTGGAAGTCGTCGGTGAAGCACATATCCAGGGTGCGGGGTCGGGGCAGATCGACCTTGAGGGTGTAGACGATGGTGCTGGGGCGGGGGCCGAGCACGTAGATGGTGTCTGAGAGAAACAGGGCTTCCCGCAGATCGTGGGTGACCATCAGGGCGGTGCAGCCAGTTTGCTGCCACAGGTTTTGGGTCAACCCCCACATTTCTTCCCGGGTGAAGGCGTCGAGGGCGGCGAAGGGTTCGTCGAGCAGTAGAATTTCGGGCTGATGGATCAGGGCGCGGCAGAGGGAGGCCCGCTGGCGCATGCCGCCGGAGAGCTGCCAGGGGTAGTGGTTTTGGAAGTTGCTTAGCCCCACCGTGGTCAGCAGCTGCTCGGCGGACTCAACGTATTTAGCCCGGTTTTGGCGGAAGCGGCGCTTGTGGGGTTGCACCACCTCCAGGGGCAGAAGCACGTTGTTGAGGGTGTTGCGCCAGGGCAGCAGCACCGGGTTTTGAAAGGCAATGCCAATATTCTTCAGGGGCCCTTTGATCGGCTGGCCGTGGAAGTACACGGCCCCTTCCTCCGCCGGGTTAAGCCCCGACACCATCCGCAGCAGGGTGGTTTTGCCGCAGCCGCTGGGCCCCACCAGCGACACAAACTCCCCCTGGGCCACCCGAAAGGAGATGTGATCGATGATTGTCATCGGCGCGCCCTTGCCCCGGTAGGTGAGGCGAATGTCTTGGAAGTCCAGGGCGGGGGTCTCCTGGGCAGTGGCGGCGGCGATCGCGCTGATTTCAACCATAGCGGCGGTTTACATACACTTCCCTAGACGCTAATGGCCCAGCCGCTGCGGCGGTGTAGCTTAAATTACATTTGGCCAGAACTCAATGGTCATAACTGTGGACAATGGCGCAAAATCTTTGCAGTCCGTGGCTTTGGGCAATTGATCCGGATCTCATCCAAATGAGAACCGCTATACCAAGGTTCACGGTTTGTGGCTGAACGGGCGCTTTCCAATCCGGGGGTATTTCTGTGGCGCATCCTGAGATCGTTGAATACGCTGACCGCTTAGTAGTGCAGTCCCGCATGTCCGTGGGCATGCGGGTTCTTTTCGCTGCCCTCGGCTGCTTCCCGCTCCTGGCTCCCTATGAGCTTTTAATTAAGATCGAATGGGAACATTACTTCAATTTCTTTTTCTTGTTTGCGGCGTTTATCTCAGCGGGGGCCACTTTCCTGAGCGCAATACTCTTTTTTGCAGCGGTGGCTGGTTTAAGTGCCGAAATAGTCTTCGATAGACCCGCTGCCACCGTCAGCTTTACCCAGGAAGCGCCCGCCATTAAGCGGACGACCCGGATATACCCTTGCTCAGATATTCAACGTGTTGAGGTTCGAGAACGCACGTGGAGCGATAGCGGGCCGACTTACTACTTAAGTGTCTCCCTGGCAGACGGCAGTGTTATAGAGAGCGGCTCATCGTCGTCCCGGGCTGAAATTGAACGAATCAAGCGTCGCGTTGACCAATTCCTGGCCCCTGCCTAATCGATGAGTGGGGGAGGCAATTGGCCTGGTTGGGAACGTCAGGCATCAGCAACCCTTGCCAGGGGGCAGAAATCCTGGTACACCTGTGCCATGTCCTCAGGCCGCACCCACGATCGCATTACTCTCTGGGCCTTACCGCTGGTGGTTTTGGCCGCCTTTCGCGTCACCCTCAGCGGCTGGCTGACGGCGGTGGTGTGCCTGGGCTTTTTGCTGGGGGGCTGGGTGCTCGGCCCCGATCTGGATATTCACTCGGTGCAGTACAAGCGCTGGGGCTGGCTGCGGTGGATCTGGCTGCCCTACCGGGGCAAAATCCGCCACCGATCGCGCTGGTCCCACGGGCCGATCATCGGTACGGTGGTGCGGGTGCTCTACCTGTCCCTGTGGCTGGGGCTGGGGGGGCTGCTCGCGGTCGATCTGCTCAACGGGGCTCAGCGCACGGCCCTGAGCTGGGGCGACCTGGTGGATGGCCTGGGCTGGGCGCTGGTCACCTACTGGCCCTGGTGGCTGGCGCTGCTGGTGGGGTTGGAGCTGGGTGCCCTCAGCCACTACGTCGCCGACTGGCTCTCCTCAGCGACCAAGCGCAATCGGGGCAAAGCGTCAGGTAAGCCTAAGCTAAAGCGGCGATCGGCCCGGCGGGGTAGGCGGTGAGGGTGATGAGGGTGGGATTGGGTATGAATCAATCATCCAACGCCTCCCGTAGCGGCAAACGGCCGTTTGCCCTTCCCCAAATGTAGAGCCATCGCCAGAACCGTTAGGACATGACCAATGCCTCTGAAGCGATGGCTCTACCTAGCTTTTGGTTGCCATTGATGACACGTCCTAGGGCTGAAGGGTGGGGGATTTGGACCATCGATCGCCTTCGACTAACGTGTGCACCTGCCAGTCGGGACTGGTGTGGGGGTAGTCCTGGCGAAAGTGGCCACCCCGGCTTTCGGTGCGGAAGGTGGCGCTGTTGAGAATCAGCCAGGCGATGTCGTGCAGGTTGGACAGTTCGCCCCAAGCCCGCACCAGCGGCCAGGTCAGTGTTTCGGGGAGGGCATAGCTGGTGCCGGTCGGTAACCTGTGCAGCGCCTGCAGGGGATGCTGCTGCCACTCGCGGCGCCACTGGCCGAGGCTGGCGATCGCGTCCTCCAGCCCGCTCTGGTGGCGGCTGATGGCAGCGGCCTCCCACATTAGCTGGGTCAGGCGCTGGCGCTGCTCCTGCAGGGTGGTCCAGAGGGCATCGGCTGGGGGCAGGCCGTCCAGGGCGATCGCATCGGGACGGGATAGGGCCGCTGGGAGGTGGGCCTCGCTCTGCAGCGGCAGGTGGGCCAGCTCGGCCCCATACACTAGGCACTCCAGCAGGGAATTGCTGGCCAGCCGGTTGGCCCCATGTACTCCTGTACTGGCGTTTTCGCCTACCGCATAGAGGCCTGGAATAGAGGTCTGGCTGTGCAGATCGGTGGTGATGCCCCCCATCCAGTAGTGGGCGGCGGGGGCCACGGGCACCAGCTCCGTCAGCGGGTCGCAGCCCCAGTGCCGACACACCTGCAAAATATTCGGGAAGCGGTACTGGATGCGATCGCGCGGAATGGGGCGCAGGTCGAGCCACACCTGGCGATCGCCGGTCTTTTGCAGGTGGTGAAAAATGGCCCGACTGACCACGTCGCGGGGGGCCAGCTCGCCGTCGGGGTGGTAGTCAAAGGCAAAGCGATCGCCCCGGCGGTCCACCAGGTGCGCCCCCTCGCCCCGCACCGCCTCGCTGATCAAAAAGGGCGGTGCCCCCGGCTGGGCCAGGGAGGTGGGGTGAAACTGCACAAATTCCAGGTCGCGCAGCTGGGCGCCCGCCCGCCAGGCCATCGCCACGCCATCGCCAGTGCTAGCGGCGGGGTTGGTGGTCTGGGCGTAGACCTGGCCGCCGCCGCCCGTCGCCAGCACCGTGGCCTGGGCCGACAACCAGCCCAGCCGCTGTCGGTGCGCCACCAGGACCCCCCGACAGGCCCCATCCGCCAGCCACAGGTCGAGGGCAAAGGCCTGCTCAAAGACGGTGATGTTGGGCTGCTGCAGCACCGCCTCCGCCAGAATAGAGACGATCGCCCGGCCCGTGGTGTCGGCGGCGTGGAGCACGCGGCGACGAGAGTGGGCGGCCTCCAGGGTCATCGCCAGCTGGCCGTCGGTGCGATCGAAGGCTACCCCCAGATCGACCAATCGCTCGATGCAGCGGGCTGCCTGGCTGGCCAGATGCTCCACCGCCTGGAGGTCGCACAGCCCCGCCCCAGCCACCAGGGTATCGGCCACGTGTAGCGACACCGCATCGTCGGCCCCGATGGCGGCGGCAATGCCCCCCTGGGCCCAGTCACTGGCGGAGACAGACAAGGTATCCTTGGTCACCAGCCCAATCCGCCAGCGGGAGGGAATCGACAGCGCTGCGTACAGTCCGGCGGCCCCTCCCCCAATCACCAAAACATCAAACTGGCTGGGCTGGGTGGCGGCTAAATCAGGCTTGGTCAAGGGCGGCTCTCCATGGAGATTCAGCGAAGACAGTCAGCAGATGGCCACAGATCGAATACTTAAAAGCCCTGGCTGTCAGCGTTGACCCTAGTGGGTCAACCCGGCCAGCCAGGGCCAGTGGGCGAGAGCAGAGGTGTAACCCGCCGTTTACTTGTAAACGCCGTTGTTAAAGCGATCGCCGCCTTCTACAAACGCCGAGTCGGGTACGGTAACGGTGAAGTTGTCGAGGTTTGCCCGCAGAATGTCGATTTGCTGATCGCTGAGGCCAGGCAGATCGAGCACGTCTTCAACGCTCTCGTAGGGGGCATTGAGCAGAATCTTACGGGCCAGGTTGGGGTATAGCCCCGGATACTTTCTAAAGCCCTGGACGTTGGCGTTGTTGAGGTCGAGTTTAGCGCCGTACTCTGTCTTTAGCTTGGCATCGACCGCGTTCTGCGGCGGGGCGGCTGCCAGCCAGGTCATCGCCTCAAGGGGGGCGCTATAGAGGTCTGCCCCAGAGATGGGCTGGGCCAGGGCCGGGCTACTCACCCACCCCAAGAGCACTGCCAACGCAACGAGTAGGCCAACCAGTTGTTTCATTTACCCTAATCCTCTCCTACCAGTGTGAATGTCTATACACAGCATTTCTAAGAGACTACCATCTTCCATGCCCCCGCAACGGAGTAAAACACTGGCTTGGGCCTCGATAATTGCTAATCGCTCCTAGTTCTGCTCCAGGCGCTCCAGTTCCTGGGCGTAGTACTCGCCAATGTCCTGCCCCTGGAGCAAAATCTGCTCGTACTGGAGACTGGCCCGAATGGTGAGGGCAGCCCCCAAAGCCGGCGGCTCAAGGGCGCTCAACACCCAGATCGCCCCCGACTCATCCACCAGTTCGTACAGGCTCTGACCCACCAGGGGCAGCTGCCGCTCGACCGTACCGGTTAGATACAGGCTGGCGCGATCGCCCTGACCGGCATCAGCAATGGGGGTCACCGGGTCCATCCAGGCCAGACCAGGCCAGCGGCTGAGGCGATCGCGCAGGCTATAGCCCACCGCGGCATCGAGGCTGGCGCCGCAGCTGGTCATTGCCGCCAGGGCCAGGGCCAGCCCTCCCCAGGCCAGGCCACAGCGGGTAAAACGACGTTTGTTGGGAGTGGTAGGGCGAGTCATAGGAGAGAGAGGGGTGAACCCTTAGGGGCGATCGCTGCCCTTAAAGGCGCAACAGAGGGGCAAAATCTGAGACACTGGAAAGCGTCGGCAGCTCCGGCTGGGCCAATCCTGTGCCAGGCACCGATACCCGCTTTCACACTTTCCGAGATCCAGGTTAGCGCACCCCAGCCATGACCCTACTGCTCGACGGCAAAGCCCTCGCGAACCAAATTCAGTCCCAGCTGGCCCAGGAGGTTCAGGCCCTCACCGCCCAGGGCTTTCGTCCCCCAGGGCTGGCCGTGGTCATGGTGGGCGACAACCCCGCCAGCGCCGCCTACGTGCGCAACAAGGAGCGGGCCTGTAGCCGGGTGGGCATGGTGTCCTACGGCAAACACCTGCCCGCCACCGCCACCCAGGCCGAGGTGACGGCGCTGATTCAGCAGCTCAACGCCGACCCTAACGTGGACGGCATTCTGGTGCAGCTGCCCCTCCCCGAGCACCTGGACGCGGTGGCCCTGCTCAACGCCATCGACCCCGACAAAGATGCCGACGGGCTGCACCCAATCAACTTGGGGCGGCTGGTGCGCGGCGAACCGGGCCTGCGCAGCTGCACCCCCTACGGCGTCATGCGGCTGCTGGAATCCGCCAACATTAACCTGGTGGGGGCCAACGCCCTGGTGGTGGGCCGCAGCATTTTGGTGGGCAAGCCCATGGCTCTGATGCTGATCGAGGCCAATGCCACCGTCACGGTGGCCCATTCTCGCACGGCGGATTTGCCCGCGCTGATGCGGCAAGCTGATATTCTAGTGGCGGCGGTGGGACGCCCCGGTATGATTACGGCGGCGGACGTAAAACCCGACAGCGTGGTGATCGACGTAGGCATTAACCGGGTCGAGCAGCCCGATGGGTCGGCCCGACTGGTGGGCGATGTCGATTTCGCCTCGGTGCAGCCGGTGGCTGGAGCCATTACCCCAGTGCCCGGCGGCGTTGGCCCCATGACGGTGGCCATGCTGCTCGAGAACACTGTCACCAGCTACCGCAGCCGTCTCTAGCCCAGCGAATTAACCTCGTTTAACCCCCTCACCCTACTATCCCTTTCCCTGTCTGTTGCTGCTATGGTGCCCACCAACTCCCTCGATTCCAGACCCTCGCCCGCTGGCCAGTTTGACCTGGAGGCCTACCTGGCAGAGCAGCGTCAGCGGGTAGAGGCCGCCCTCGACCAGGCGCTGACCCTGCGCTACCCCGAAACCCTCTACGAGGCCATGCGCTACTCGCTGCTGGCCGGGGGCAAGCGCCTGCGCCCGATTCTGTGCCTGGCCAGTTGTGAGCTGGCGGGCGGTACGGCTGAGCTGGCCATGCCCACCGCCTGCGCTCTGGAAATGATCCACACCATGTCGCTGATCCACGACGATCTGCCGGCCATGGACAACGACGACTATCGCCGGGGTCGCCTCACCAACCACAAGGTCTACGGCGAAGATGTGGCGATTTTGGCGGGGGATGCTCTGCTCACCTACGCCTTTGAATATGTGGCGACCCAAACCCGGGGAGCAGCGCCCGAGCAGGTGCTGAGGGTGATTGCCGGATTGGGGCGAGCGGTTGGTGGCGAAGGGCTAGTAGGCGGTCAGATCGTCGATCTGACCAGCGAGGGCAATCCGAATGTGACCCTCGAAACCCTGACCTATATCCACAACCACAAGACAGCGGCACTGCTCGAAATTTCGGTCACCGCTGGGGCCATTCTGGCTGGGGCCAGCGACGAGGCGGTCGAAAGCCTGCGCCAGTACGCCCAGCGAATTGGTCTGGCCTTTCAAATTGTCGATGATATTCTCGACATTACCTCGACCTCCGAAACCCTGGGCAAGTCGGCGGGCAAAGACATTACCGCCCAAAAGGTGACCTATCCCAGCCTCTGGGGTCTGGAGGAATCCCGTCGCCAGGCCGACCAGCTGATTGAGGCGGCGAAGGACAGTCTGGCCGGATTTGGCGACCTGCGCCTGCCGCTGCTGGCGATCGCAGATTACATTGTTGCGCGCACCTACTAGGGCGGCCTGAGGCGATGGATAGTATTAGCGATATCTTAGACAACCACGTGCTGATCGTAGCCCTGATCGCCTGCTTCACGGCCCAGGTGCTAAAGGCGTTTATTGAGCTGGTGCGCCACCGCAAGCTCAACCTGCGGGTGATGGTAGGGACCGGCGGCATGCCCAGCGCCCACTCGGCCCTGGTGACGGCCCTGACCTGCGGTGTGGGGCAGACCCTGGGGTGGGCCAGCCCACTGTTTGCCGCCACCTCGGTCTTTTCAATCATCGTTATGTACGACGCGGCTGGGGTGCGCCAGGCGGCGGGAAAGCAGGCCAAGGTGCTCAACCAGATTATTGACGAGCTGTTTCAGGAAAAGCCCGAGCTGCGCGAAGACCGCCTCAAGGAACTGCTGGGCCACACTCCCTTTCAGGTAATTGCCGGGTCCATTTTGGGCGTCATGATCTCCTACCTGGCGGCTCCGGCCTACTAAAGCATTGCTAGGGAGCGGTGATCGCCACCGCCGGGGTGAGCATCACCACATCCTGGCTGTCGACGATGAAGCCGGGGATATTCAGGCTGGTGAGGACCGTCAGGGTGGAGGCGGCCCCGTCCACATCAGGGCTGTGGGCAATGAGCAGGTAGGAGCGCTGGCGATGAACCGCCAATCCCACTGCCTGGCCGATCTGGCGCTGAATCGCGATCGCAGATTCAGGCTGGTACTGGTAATCAACCAGCACCGCAAAGCCCGCACCCAGGGGCTGGGGGGCATAGGCTCTGGGCGCGGGCTGCGGGGTGGCGGTGCCGCTGGGGGCTGTACCCGTAGCAGGGGTCGTCGTGCCGCTGGCGGGAGGGTCGTTAGCGGCGGGGGTGCCATTAGGGGCGGGGGTGTCGTTGCGGGGGGGAGCGGGCTGAGCTACGGTCGTGGCTGGACGGGCGACAAAGGCCTGAAACCCTTCTACCTCAGTCATGTACTGGGCCCAGGCGTTAGCGTTCTCCAGGTTGGTGAACCCGCCAGCCCGCACCACCGTATCGTTCAGATAGTCGCAAACCAGTACCGTGCTGTTGGAGGGTAGCAGGTCTTGAACCCGCGTGCGTTCGGTTTCGGTATTGCTGCGCACCAGCAGCAGGAACTCGTTGGCCGCCGGGGGCGGACAGGGCGGGAACTGAGCCTGGGCGGATTGCCACAACCCGGCCAGCGGCACCAGCAGCAGGCCCAGCCCAATGGCTCGCGATCGCGACAACACCGCCCGACCCAACGCTACCCGTCCGCTGCTCCGTCCCAAACCTTTGATCATTGCTTTCTTTTATACCTGCCAAAGTCTGCCAGCGATTCTAGCCTAAACCCACCGTCGCAGTGCAGGGATTCCAGGTTTTGATCCCATTTGGGGCTGGGGCCGAGGGCAAGCTATCGCCAACGCTTGCCCCGTAGATGAAGGGCGACGACGGGTCAGTCAGGGTTTGGGCTCACGGTTTCGGGTTCACGGTTGACCTTGAACTGCAGACCTAAAACCATGAACCCTAGGGGCTGTCATCAATTAGCTGCCAAACACCCAAAAATTAAGCGTTACAGCCCCTAGCCTGTCGTTTGGGTCGGGCGTGGCAAAGCTTGATATATCGAGCTTTTGACCACAGTTGATGACACGCCCTAAGGCGACGGCTCCCGTCACTATCAAGTTGACTGAGCCCTAGGAGGCTACGGGCTCCAGAGACGCCAGGGGATCGGGGATGGCGGCGGAGGGAGCCTCAAACTCACCCGTGCCTACGTACTCGAACCGCAGCTTCAGCCAGGTGATGAACTGTTTGCTGGTCGAAACCAGGGCCACGGCGGGCTGGGGGCAGGCGGCCTTGACGCTGGCCAGCTCTGGGGCGTCCAAAAAGGCAGGGGACTTGACCAGCCAGAAATCGACCGACTGCTCCTGCTCCTGGTAGTAGCGGTGGCGTTCTTTGAGGACTTCCTCCAGGGGTTCCTCTTCCAGCAGGAATTTTTGGCTGGCGACGGCGTAGTAGTAGGTGGTCATTACAAAGGTCTCCTTGTGGGATAGATAGGGTGGAAGGGGATGGGTTATCCCTGAATTAGAGCTTTCATCTCGCGGACGGCGCGCTCAAGGCCGACCAAAACGGCGCGGCTGATGATGCTGTGGCCGATGTTGAGCTCTTCCATGCCGGGGATGCGCGCCACCGGCGTGGTGTTCCAGTAGGTGAGGCCGTGGCCAGCGTTGACCCTGAGCCCCAAATTCAGGGCCTGGGCGGTGCCCTGGGCCAGAATGGTGAGTTCCTGGGCGCGATCGCCCTCCCGCTGGGCTTCGGCGTAGGGACCGGTGTGCAGTTCGATGAACTGCGCCCCCGCCACCGCCGAGGCTTCGATCTGATCCGCTGCCGCGTCAATAAACAGACTCACCGGAATGTCGGCCCCCTGGAGGGTGCTGACAACGGCTTTCATGCGATCGAGCTGCCCGGCTACGTCCAGCCCGCCCTCGGTGGTGACCTCCTCGCGCCGCTCGGGCACCAGGGTGACGTAGTCGGGGCGAACGTCGAGGGCGATGGCCACCATCTCGTCGGTGGCAGCCATCTCCAGATTCAAATGGGTGCGCACGGTCTGCCGCAGCAGCCGCACATCCCGGTCTTGCATGTGCCGGCGGTCTTCGCGCAGGTGCACGGTAATGCCGTCGGCCCCCGCGAGTTCGGCCAGCACGGCGGCGGCCACCGGGTCGGGTTCCACCGTGCGGCGGGCCTGGCGAATGGTGGCAACGTGGTCGATGTTGACTCCCAGAGTAGGCAAGCGATCGCTCCCAATTGGCTACAGAAATCTACAGCCTACGATCCTAACCCATTGTGTTGGTCTGGTGGCCGAGGGCAGGGGCCGATGGCTAAAAAGCTTAACGCGGCTACCGTGCCGAGTTCCCAACGGTCACGGCCCTGACTGAGTCGATCTGGGACCGTTCAGGCGATCGCGGCTCTATCGCTGCGGGCTGGGCCGCTGCCCTGGTAGGCTGCGCTGGCAACAGCGGGTCGGAGCCAAGTACCAGCGGACAGGAGCCGGGCACCAGCCGAATGGCGATATCGGCCGCTGCAAAGGTCAGCCTGCGATCGCTCTGGACAATGTTCACCGGCATCGAGGTCATGCCGTGGCACTGGTTGGGCAGCGTATAGGTCGCCGTCAGGGTGTACTGACCAGGGGGCAGATCAAAAAAGCAGTAGTGGCCGTCGCCGCCGCTCCAGGTCTGGTCGGGGCGGACTAGCGCCAGGGCGTGCTCCAGGCGATCGAGCAGCAGCTGGGCCGTGGCCAGGGGCGCCAGGGTCTGGTTCCAGCGCTCGATCAGGTCGCTGTAGTGGGCCTGGAGGGCCGGACGGTGGGCGATCGCGGCGACGAGAAGCGCCATCAAACCTTCGACAAACGCCGCCGGAGCCGCCGTAATTCGCACCACCGCCTGGGGCATAACGTCGCCCGTAGCGGCATTGGTTACGGTGCCTGCGATCGCCACACGGCAGGGTTTGGCCGCACTGGACCGGAACTGATTCGGAGCTTGAGTAAAGAGGGGGCCGGACATGGGGAGATCTCCCGGTGAACAGTAGGGGGGCATAAAGACGACTGAGCAACCCGGAGCCATGCCACCGGGTCCGGGCACCGGCCCAGGGGTCGCCGCCGTTGTAGGGAAGGCTTTGGCTCGACTTAAAACTCAGCGCTGAGAATGCAGCGGCAGGACAACAGACAGCCGCAGCAGGGACAAAAGGAACGGTTCTATGCGGTCACCTGAAGGGGCTGCGCTTCACCAAGCAGAAACGCCCAGGCTGACGCATGGTGTGGCGAAGGCAATTGCCGGATAATTTCGTCAAATACGCTGTGTCAGAGAGGCTGTGCCAGAGGCGCTAGCCTGAATCCACCGGTTTCTAACCGGTGTTCTACCGCCATGCTACTGCGAAATGGGTGTGGGTTAAAGAACCATTAAATTAAGTTTGCTATAGGTTTGCTAACTGAGCGGTTGCCCCTCCGGTGGCCTGGCCGATGTCAGGTCCACAGGGGCTAGCTCTAGCTGGTAACGGTAGAGGGCGACGGGGCGATTTTGGGCCTTGGGAAAGTCGGGATCCTGGGGCGACAGGTAAACGGCGGTCACCTGGTCGGCCACCCGGCGATCGCCCAGCCGCCCATAGGCCGTCGTCGTCTCGACCTCATTGAAGAAGGGGATGGCCCCACCCCGAAACACCTGCTGAAACCGCTCGACGGTAATAAACCGATCGGCGGCAGTTTCCACGGCGCGGGCCGTCACCGTGGATTCGAGCTGCCGGTTGCCGCTCAGCAGGGTGAGCTGCCGGTTGGGATTGTTCGCGTCCACCCTGACAGACTGAACCACCCCATCCCCCAGATAGGCGCGGGCCAGACTCAGTCCGTTAAAGGCGCGATCGGCCACGGTTTGGGGTAGACCCAAGCGGGCGGGAATCAACCGCCGGGGCCTGGATACAGTGGAGACAAACCGTACCGGACAGGTGATCGGTTGCCCCAGCCGATCGCGGTTGCCCTCAAAACCTGGGGTAACCAGCTCAGGGGCCAGGGGGGCGACCAGATCCACCAGGGTGCTGGTCAGCTGCCAGTCGCCCCGTAGCCAGTCGGGGTAGACCAGATCCCCCCGAGCGGCGGCCAGGGTCGGTTTTTGGTTCCAGTCGGGAAAACTGGCCAGACGATCCGCGACTGGCCCCGCCTGGGCCTCTCCACTGCACAGGAGCCACACCGTTAGCAGCAGGGTCAGCCAAAACAGGCGGCGACGGAGGAGCAGAATCAGCGATCGGGGCATAGTCAACGGTGAGGTGGTGAGTTACAAATTACGGCGGGGACTAAGTTTTGGCCCCGGGCCTGAACTGGGAAGCTTAAAGACTGGCATCCATTAGCTGCTAAACGCTCAAGAATCAAGGGTTAGAGCCCCTAGCCTGTCCTTTGGGTTGAGGGTGGCAGGGCTTGGTATGCCGGGCTTTTGATCACAGTTGATGACATGCCCTAAGGCCGGATAAACCCAAGATAAACCCATCTAAGGGTAGACGTGGAGTTCTGCCAGCGCAAGAACTCCAGATCCCGAGCTAAACCTGGAGATAACCCCACTGCCCTGCCCCTGAACCGGCCATTTGGCCTAAAACGCTGGTCACTGGCAGCGGGCCTCAGTTAGGCTTAATGCTGAGCTACTGTCCGAGGGTGGGGACCTACAGCCGCCCGCCTTGGATACAGCCGCCCGGATACCCTCTGCTGGTTTGGATGAGTTCCCCTGCGGCTGGTCGCAGGATTGCTGTAGAAGGTAGGTCCACTGGGGCCTTGGGATCGCAGCTCAAGGCCCCAGTGGACCTGGTACAGTTGATGGACTCAGGGACTGCATCTGTACTTTCCCGCAGCTAGGCTTTTGGTTATCCTAGAGCATTTGGCAGCGTGGCGCCTTGGTCTGGTTAAACTCGGTGTTCTGCCCATTTTGACCTATCAGACCGCCTGGATCACCGCCTATTGACCCTCATTCATCGTCACTGTTGAGGAACCTCTTTGGACACCTCCCCCTCCAATGCCCAGCCCCTGGATCCGCCTGCGGAAATGACTGCAGCGGAACTGTTAGAGCGCTATGCCGCCGGGGAGCGAGACTTTCGCGGTATACAGCTAATCGGAGCCGACCTTAGCCATCAAAACCTCAGCGGCGCTAACTTTCGGCAGTCCAACCTGCAAAACACTAACTTCTCTGGGTCTACCCTGGTGGGGGTCAATTTTCGCGAGGCCAAGCTCACTGACGCCGACTTCCGGCAGGCGACACTGATTCTGGCCAACCTGATTGGGGCCGATCTGGCCGATGCTTGCTTAGTCGACGCCGATCTGAGCGAGGCCGGTATGCGTAGCGCCAATCTGGTGCGCGCCGACTTGAGTCGGGCTACCCTGCGCGAAACCAACCTCAACGAGGCCGTGCTCGACCACGCCACCCTGCGGGGGGCGACCCTGAGCGAAGCCAGCCTCAGTCGAGGTCGACTGTTGGCCGCCGACCTGGAGGGGGCCAATCTGGAGCACGCCAACCTGACCAGCGCCCTGATGAACCGGGCCGTTTTCAAAAACGCCATTTTGGTCGCGGCGGTGTTGACCGGGGCCACCCTGGAGGGGGCCAATTTTCAAGAGGCTGACCTGAGCCGGGCCAAACTGTCCAGCACCAACCTGGTCAACGTCAATCTATCCCAGGCCAATCTGCGCGGGGCGAACCTGAGCTGGAGTTCCCTGCGCGGGGCCAACCTCCGCGGCGCTACCCTGTACCGCACTCGCCTGAGCTGGTCCAACCTGAGCGGTGCCGACCTCACCGATGCGGTCATGATCAACGCCAAGCTTGACTACACCAACCTGCGGCGCACCGATGTGCAGGGAACCATTATGCCCGACGGGTTTACGATGAGCGCTCAAGATTAGGCGCTGTCATCCACTAGTCTTGGTGGACAGAAATATAACAACCCTTGGTGTGGGTGTCGAGTGCAGGGTGTCAGGTGTCAGGAATGGTTGGTCAACTTATGCCGCAGATTACTAGCCTCGGTTAATCTTCAATGGCCTCAGCACCAGCTGACAACATGCCCTAGCGCCGCTACTGCGGAGCCGTTGCGGGTTGGGCTGGTTGCCTAGCCTGCATGGGCGACGTGGTCTCCAGAAAGGGCCAGTAGACCGCCGTGAGCGAGGGGGGGGTGTGGCGCAGGTAGGCCACCATCTGCCGCTGGAGTATCTGAAGCTGGTCCTGAATGGCGATCGCCTCCAGGTGCAGCAGGGAGGGCAGATAGCTGATCAGCCTTTCCTGGCGGGGAAGCCCGGTCTGGCGCAGCCGGGGCCAGGTGGCCAGGGTCTCGGGCACCGTCTGGCTCAGGCGCAGCGGTAGGGCCGCGGTGGAAAAGGTGTGGGCAATGGCCGGATCCAGGGCTGGGGCATAGGTATCGGCATCGGCAGTCTGCTGCATAACAAAGCTGAGGCTGAGGCCCTGCAGAAAAATCCGCAGGGGGGCGGTGGTGACGTCGGGCAGCGACGGCATAAACGGAATGTGGCCCAGGTCGGCATTGAGATTGTTGGGATCGCCCACGCTCAGGTGGGAGCCGCCGACAACGGTGACCAGGTGCTTACTGGCGGGCAGCTGCATAAAGGGGCGCAGCTGCTGGCTGGCCATGGGGGTGACGCTGTCGTGGGTACCGGCGATCACCAGGGTGGGCACTCGCACCCGACTCAGCCCCGCCTCGCCAAAAAGAAGACCCGTCAGGGGGTTGGCCACGATCAGCTGGGTGATGCGATGGTCGCGCAGGTTGGCGTACTTGACGGGGAGATCGAGGGCGGCGCACTGGAGCCAGTCCGCCGGGGAGACATTGACGGGGTTGAGGGTCAGGCAGTAGGACTCCAGCGATCGCAGATCGAGGGCGGCCCCCGCCAGGGCCAAACCCGTGTAGCCCCCCAGGGAATGGCCAATAAATGCCACCTGCTCGGTGTTGAGGCGGTGGCGCAGGCTGTAGGAGTAGAGGTTGATTTTCTCTAGGCGATCGAGCACAAAGCTGATGTCCTGGGGGCGATCGAGAAACTCGGAGGCGGGCAGAATGCGGCTCTGAACAGCGGTGTCAGACAGCCCCTCCGGGGGCAGGGACAGCAGGGCGGCTACGTTGCTGCCGGGGTGCTCCACTGCGACTACGGTCAGACCGTGGGAGGCCAGGTGCTCGGCCAGGTAGGCAAAAAAGCGGCGATCGGCGCCAAAGCCGTGGGAGATCACCACCAGCGGACCGTGACTTTCCTGGCTCCAGTAGATGTCGATGGGAATACTGCGATCGCGGCTGTGGTCGCGCAGCAGCAGCTCCCACCGCTCCACCTGGGCCGACCCGGTAGAGAAAGGATCGGCCCCCAGTAGGGGGGCTGGCTCTGCGGCCTCAGCGGCGGGATCCTTTCGCAGCACTCGGCTGAGCGCCTTGCTCTCCATCTGAGCCAGCCGAAACTGGGAGGCCAGGGTAATCAGGGTGCCGACATTGATCTCCAGGCTGTCCTGGGGCATGGCCCGTAAAATGCTCAGCAGGGTCAACCCCGACTCCGACTTCGACACCTGCTCCAGGGTGACCCGCAGGTCGTCCGTGGCCAGGTTGGGCGCGATCGCCCGCAGGGTATCCAGCAGCTGCGCGCCGCCGGGCGTGTGCAGAATTTCGTCTAAAATCACCTGGCCCACTTCCGGCTCCAGGGTGATTTCGCCCTCCAAAACCTGGCGCAGGCTGGCGTTGAGCAGGGGGCGATACAGCCGCAGGGATTGGGGGACATCCCCGGTGGTGGCAAAGGTCTGCAGGTCATCCAGGCTGACCGTTTGCGACAGCCGACCCAGGCGCACCGTCACTGACTCAGCCGCCAGCCCCGGAGCACTGAGACTTAGGCTCCCGGCTAGCAGACCACCCGCTATCAGTAGCCGCCCGCCCCAGCGCCCCAGCGCAGAACGGCAACGACTTAGGCATAACATGTTGGATTGCACGGCAAAAGACACAAACGCAGGAGCAGCGGGCTGAAGCAGGTAGCGGCCAGGCGTGACGATGGAGTGACGACGAGGTTGGCAAGAATGGGTTTACCGTACCCAAATTTTCGCTGTGGTTAACTTAATCTAAACGACAGCACCCCGCGACGGCAGGAATTGATCGTCAAGTTTTTTTGCGAGGGCAGCACGGGGTGTGACCTCATGGCACGAACTGTAATCGGCATTATGGGGCCAGGGGCTGGGGCCACCCCTCTCCAGCTGGAGATAGCCTACGCCCTGGGCCATGCCATGGCCTCTACCGGATGGGTGGTGCTAACCGGCGGACGTGCCGCAGGCGTGATGGAGGCCGCCTGCCGGGGGGCTCAGGCGGCCGGGGGGCTGACCATCGGTATCCTGCCCTCGGCGGACGGTGCTGACATGTCAGCCGCTGTTGATATTGCTATCGTCACCGGGCTGGGGAATGGGCGCAATGTGGTGAACGTGCTATCGAGCCAGGTGGTGGTGGCCTGCGGCCTGGGACCGGGAACCGCCGCCGAAATTGCCCTGGCCCTCAAGGTCCAGCGTCCGGTCATTCTGATGGCTATGCCGGCTGAGGCCAGCGCCCTGTGGCAAAGTTTGGCGACAGGGCCGATCGCGATCGCGCCTACCGTGCAAGCGGCCATCGCCCAAATCCAGCAGTGGCTCCATTCCTAAATAGCATCGGTTCCTAAATAGCAAACAACTTCCCTGCCCCTGTCAATAGCCGTTCCCCAGCCGTAGGTGAACAATGGCCGAAAACTTTTTTTAGGGTAAGGTAAGAGCAAGGCCCTCACCCACTGACGCCATGACAGATGACAAACCGTCTTCTAAGGAAGACTTCCTCTTTCCCCGCAGCAAGTACTGGGGTGAGTTTACGCCGCAACGACTAGCCTTTAACGCCAACCTGCAGGAGTTCGCCCAGCGCGTTTCGTTTGTGTGCAACCTGGAAACCGGCGGCAAAATGTCAGCCAACGATGCCTACGACGAAATCAAGCGGCTGTGGAAAGACCTGAAAAAGTCGAAGGCCAATTTGATTGACGCCGAGCCACCGGAACTCCCCCCCAACGAGCCCCCAGCCTAGGGCTTGGCAAGGCTTGATACACCGGGCTTTTAGCCACAATGGATCACACCACCTAACCTGCCGCCCCTAAAAGGCCGACGAGGCCAGGTAAAAGCTGACCAGGAAGCCAGCAATGGTTGAGAAGGTGACCGAGCCGCCGCCCATCTCGTAGGCTTCGGGCATCATGGTGCTGGCAATCATGGCCAGGATGGCTCCTCCGGCGATCGCCTGGGCCACCGCCAGCATCCAGTCGGTGGCGACATTGACCATCAGCCCTCCCCCCATGGCGGCCAGCCCGCTCAGCAGCACCGCACCGCCCCACAGGGCCAGAATCCGCTGAGGCGGGGTGCCGGCCTGGCGCATCCCAATCGAGCTAGACATCGCCTCAGGAATATTCGAGATAAACACTGCCATCAAAAACGATGTGCCCGGATGGCCAATGCCGGTGTGAAAGCCAATCACCAACGCCTCTGGAATGTTGTCGATCAGGGTGCCGACCAGAATCGCCAGGGGGGCAGAGCTTTGGGCCAGCTCTTTAAACTGCTGCTCGGAGATGGGAATATCGACTTCGACACTGTCGAGTACCCGCCGCCGCCAGTGATCATCGTCGACGGGGGTAGGCTTGGCGGTGGACTGAGTGGTTTCGCGCAGCCGTCGGGCCAGAATGCGGCTCAGCCCGCTGGAGAGCTGGGGGGCGTAGGTGAGCATGGCGTCAAAGTCGCTTTTGTCCAGCTCGTACAGCTCCATGGCTGTTTTGGCCCGCACAGTGGCCGATCGCTCTTCGCCGGTCAGCAGCGCCATCTCGCCAAATATTTCCCCGGCCCCCAGGGCCGCCAGCCGCTGCGGCCCCTTAAAGATTTCGGCCTCGCCCTCCACGATCAAAAACATGGAGTCGCCGGGGGCACCCTCCAGACAGAGCACGGTGCCCGGCTCTACCTGGAGGGGTTTGAGCAGTGGAATAATCGCCTGCATTTCTGCCGGTGAAAGGCTGTGGAGAATCTCGATATGGCCGATGCGATCGAGCACTTCCGAGGCTTCGTCCTGGCGGTGGTGGTAAAGAAAGCGCCGCGATGACGACGGGTGACGAATGAAGCCCCCCCGGTTGTCGATGTAGGTGACGATGACGCTAAACAGGGTGCCGCCCAGGGCAAACCCCACCACCAGTGGCCAAAAACCGCTGCTCTGAAAGGCGGGCAGGGTGATGTCGTAGGCAACCGCCGAGAGCAGGGTGCCGCTGCCAAAGGCCATAATGGCCGCCGTCAGCGATCGCGCCGGTCGCCAGACAATTCCTAAAATTGCTCCTAGGAGCAGACTGGAGGCACCCAACAACCCTTGAAGTAGCGCAGCAAAGGGAACGCTCATACCGACCATGACAGGGCATTATGACCAGGTTACTGCACAATGTTCCGCTTCCTGGCAAACTAGAGCCTAGGATGTTACAGGTCAATGGTCTGTCTGCTATGAACCCACCGACCCAGCGCCGTCGTCGATCTGCCCCCCAAAAGCGCCTGCGCCCTCCGGGCCAGACGGCTACCCGTCGCCCCTTTTTCGGGCTGTGGCTGGTGTGTGGACTTCTCTATGCCTCTGCGGGCCTGATTTTGACGGCCCTGGCTGGTCCCTGGGTGTGGCTGGTAGCGGCCCTTGGCACTGTAATTCAGGGCATTACCCTCGCCGGGCCCCAGGCGCTGCAGCGGTTTCGCTGGTTGACGGCCAACCTGCTGGTGCTGGGCAGCATTGTCGGTGCCGGTGCTTTGGCCGCGGCGCTGTCTATCGCCCTCAACCATCTGGGTACCGACGACCTCGATGAACTCGCCCTCGGTCGGGCCGTGGCGGAGGTGGTGCTCTACAGCCTGCTGGCGGTGGGGTTGGCGGTGCTGTGCAGCCTGACTACGGCGGCCCTGGGCGATCGCCTGCTGCGCCGCAACCGGGGCAGCAGAACCAGCCTGCTTCTCGTCCTCACTACTCTGCTGGGCATTGGCGTCGGTGGCGGCATTGGGCTACTGCTCGTTTAGACCCGGCGGGAGCAGATTCTAGATTGCAGCCCCACTGTGCCGCAACTCTAGGGGCGGTCATCAAATAGCTGCTAAACGCTTATAAAACAAGGGTTGCAGCCCCTAGCCTGTCGTTTGGGTCGGGCTTGGCAAGGCTTGATGGACCGGGCTTTTGGCCACACTTTTGGCCACAACTGATGAGCCGCCCTAGGCAATGTCGTAGCGGAAGCTCAGGGTAGCCCAGCGATCGTGGCGCAGGGCGTAGTAGTCGGTGGGGGCGGATCGATCGTTGGACTCAGCCTCGCCGTTCAGGTCTTGCAGCAGCGCCTGAGCCAGGGGCAAGGCCTGGGCTACGGGGCGAAACCCGGTGGCCAGAGACGGTGGATTGTTACCCAACACTGCTAGACACCGCTCCAGGGGCCGCGTACTGAGCACGATGTGGGACTCGACCCAGACAGCGGCTCCCGGCATGGCCCAACCGCCCCCGTCGGTGGGAAAGGTGACCATTTCACCAGGGGCCAGGGGGGTGGCGGCGGGGGGCACCTCGGCCCCGTCGTCGTTGGTCCCTTCGGGCAGCGAGATCAGGGCGGTGCAGTCGCCCCGGCTGTCAAAGCTAATCCAGAGCAGGTGCAGGGGACGGGGTGAGGTATTGACCAACCGGTAACCAATTCGGCCATCGCGGGGCAGCATCAGGGGGTCGGTGACCGCTGCCTTTTGGGCCTGGCGAATGATCAGGGGCCAGGTTGCTGTAGGGCTGCGATCGGTGGTCTGCACCAGCAGTGGCCTGGGCTTGGGCTGCACGACTTCCAGCACCGCAGCGGCCCCCACCTGGGATGCGGCGTGGTTTTCGGTCAGCCGCACCAGCTTGAGGGCCAGCAGGGTCTTCAGGTAGGGGGTGAGTCGGTTGACGGCGGTTTTGACCGCTTCCTCGCGGGGCAGCATGGTGCCCGGCAGCAGGGTGCGGTTGGGCGCAAACAGCCCGTAACTGCTCTCGGCGGGGCGTTCTCCCCCCTGGGTGGCTCCCCGAGCATCGCCGCCCGTTCCGGGTAGAGTCTCTGCTCCCCCCGGCAGAGCGGCGGTCAGGGTGGAGGTTGGCCCAATCGGCAGTCGGCCAAACAGGCAGTCGGCGGCCTTGTCCCCCGCGACTACCGACGAAACCAGCGGAATCCCGGCCAGTGCGCTGGTGGCATCAACCCGCTCGACCCGCTTGAGCTGGCTGTCGAGGGCCACGATCAGATCGATGGTCTGGGGTAGCTGTCGCACCTGCTCAAAAATGGGATGACGGGTCAGGGCTGCGGGCAGAGGGGCTTGGCCCTCCACAGGCTTCACCAACGCCTTCAGCCCGCTGCGCGACTCCAGCCCCAGGGTCACCGTTTGCCCTGGGGCCGTCTCGACCCCCAGTCGGGAGCCGGGCTGGAGGTAGCGCAGCACCTGGGGCGGTACGCCCCCCAGCCACACCATCAGGGGGCGGTTTTCGTTGCTGGGCAGCAGAACCCCCGCCGCCGGAGGCAGCTGAGGGGGCAGACCGTAGGTCACCGGGCCCGTGCGGGACGGCAGGCGATCGCTCAGGTAGGGGCGCTGGTCGGCTCCGACCCATCGCTGCATCTGCTGCCCGGCGCGCTGCATCAAAACTTGGCTGCTGGGATCGGGGTCGGTTTCCCACAGGCTCTGGGTCAGGGCGTAGGTAAAGATTCCGGCGCTAAAGCCATCCCACTGGCTCTCCAGGGCCAGCCGCCCCACCTGGGCCGCCCGCAGCACCAGCCCCGGCCAGGGGGCGGTCAGGTCGAGGGAGGGGGCTGCCGCCGCCGGCAGCCGCCCCGCAGGGACGGTGGGGCGCGACCGGACCCGGGAATTTCCCCAGCGCAGGTAGCCCGCGTCCTGACTGCCCGCGTCGATCACCGTGGTCAGGTTGGCGGTGGCCAGGGGGGCCAGCCGAGCGATAATCTCGGCCTCCAGCAGGTCGCCCAGGGCCGGGTTGGCTTCGCTGGGCAGACGACTGTCCACGGTGACCCAGGCGGCCTGTAGCCTCCCAGGGGGCGACTGGTCTAGGGCTGCGATCGTGCCCCGGCTGGCCCCGTCACTGTTGGCCCCGTCACCGTTGGCCACGCCAGGATCCGCCGCCCTATCGGTTTCGAGCCCTGACACCTGCACCAGGCTGCCATAGCCGCTAAAGTGCAGCAGCACCACATCGTCGGCCCGGGCCTGCTGCACCAGATGCTCATCCAGGGCGGTCAAAATGCCGTCCCGGGTGGCGTCCTGATTGGTCAGGGTGAGCACATCACCAGGCTGAAACCCAAAGCGGTGTACCAGCAGCTGGCGCTGAAGCTCGACATCGGTGACACAGCCTCTGAGGGCGATGTCCTGGGCGACACCGGGGTCGAGGGCGCGATCGGGATAGGCGTTAATGCCAATCAGCAGGGCCAGCTTGCGACGGGCGGGCTTGGCCAGGGCCTGCTGGTACTGGCTGGAGCTGGTCAGCAGTGCGGTGCCGCCTAGCCCCAGAGCCCCCAGGGCCAGACCTGCCTGCTGCAAAAACGCCCGTCGTTTCAGTGTCACGAGTTGATCGCATCCTCGTTGGTAGCGTTGACCTTAGCCGATGGCCTCGGGAACCCGCATGGCCTTGGCCAGCTCCGCCGCCACTTCGGGTCGAGAAAACTCCGGCGGGGGTAGCTCGCCTCGACGCAGCATCTCCCGAACTTTGGTGCCCGAGAGGTGAATCCGCTCGTCTTTGGTGCTAGGGCTGGTTTTAGAGGTGGCCATGCCCCCGGTGCGGGTGCAGTAAAAGGCGTGCTCAAACTTCATGGGCACAATGCCCAACTCCGTGGGTTCAAACTCATCGAAGATGTGTTGAGCGTCGTAGGTGCCGTAGTAGTCGCCCACCCCAGCGTGGTCACGGCCCACAATAAAGTGGGTGCAGCCATAGTTCTTGCGGATCAGCGCGTGGAATATCGCTTCCCTAGGCCCAGCGTACCGCATTGCGGAAGGATTGATCGCAAGAATTACCCGGTCCTGCGGGAAG
The DNA here is from genome assembly GCF_000763385.1 of Leptolyngbya sp. KIOST-1. Lineage (NCBI taxonomy): Bacteria > Bacillati > Cyanobacteriota > Cyanophyceae > Leptolyngbyales > Leptolyngbyaceae > Leptolyngbya > Leptolyngbya sp. KIOST-1. Next base: position 1,532,460 of record NZ_JQFA01000002.1, on the reverse strand, counting down.
TAGTGCTCGACCATGATCTCGTAGCAGCGCATGCGCACGTCGGCGGGAATGTCGTCGGATTTGGTCGCCCCCACCAGCGGGTGCAAAAACAGGCCGTCTACGGTCTCCAGGGCGCACTTCTGAATGTATTCGTGGGCGCGGTGGATGGGGTTGCGGGTCTGAAAGCCAACCACGGTCTTCCAGTTGCGATCGCGGAACATGGCCCGCGAAGCGGCCGGGTCAATCTGGTAGGTGGGGAACAGGGGATGGGGATCGCGCTGCAGCAGCCACACCGGACCGGCCAGGTTCACTGCGCCCTGGTCGTAGACCACCTTGACGCCGGGGTGCTGTTCGTCGTCGGTGCGGTAGACGTTCAGGGCTTCGCGGGTTTTGTCGTAGGTATACTTTTCCTCCAGCTCCAGGACGCCCACAAAGCGTCCGCTGGGGTCATCCAGACGCACCAGGCTGCCCTCCTTCAGAGGGGCGGCGATCGCCTCACTGACCGACAGCGTCACCGGAATTGCCCAGGGCAGGCCGCTGGCCAAGCGCATGTCGGTCACCACCGGGTCGTAGTCAGCCTTGTGCATAAAGCCGCTCAGGGGGCTGAACCCACCGATGGCAATCATCACCAGGTCAGAAAAGGCGCGCTCGTCCAGGCTCACCCGTGGTAGGGCATCGGCCTGGCTGAGGAACTGAGCGCTTTGGTCGGGTGTGGCCAGGCGATTGACCAGGGTGCCGCCGTGGGGGGCAATTCCGTCTGTTTGTAAAGTCATTGAGATACCGCTGCCTTCTGCTGTTGATGTAACGGGGACGCTGTGGCCCTGGGCCAGTCCCCACCGGGCCAGAACAACTCCGGTTTCCCACCGGGGAATCGGGGTTATTCGCCTTGTTCTATGAAATTACATCTTGGTAACAATGTCACCTGAATCGCGCCCCGCGATCGCATCCAGACCGGCAAACCTGGACCAGATCTGGGCTCAGCCGCGGTGGATCTGTCGCCAGAGGGGGTGCGACGGGCCCTGGGCGGCGATGCGATCGCGCAGTTGCTCCAGCCGCTGACGCTCGGCCAAGGTCATGCCCCACAGCAGGTAGCGACTTTCGGCGATTAGCAGCGCCACGGTCAGTCCCACGCACAGCCCCAGCCCCACCGCTGCCGGACGGTTGTAGGCCAGGCCCAGCCGCACCGTAGCCCAGGTAAAGTGCTGCCGCAGCTGCAGAATCTCGGGGCGCAGGCTCCAGAGGCTCAGGGGGGCCACCGTCAGCCACAGCAGGCCGCTGACGATCCACCAGCGGCGCAGCACGATCGCCCGCAGACGCTCTAGCGGTTCAGGATAGGTGGGGCTACCCATAACGCCGTCTCCTAGGCCTGGGTCTCGGGCTGGGGGGCGGCGTCATCGGGCTCGCCGCTGTAGGCCTGGCCGGTGCGCTCTCGCCACAGGGCCAGCAGCGAACTGGCCACAAAGATACTGGAGTAAGACCCCGCTACAAACCCCAGGATCAGGGCCAGGGCAAAGTATTTCAGGGTCTGACCGCCAAAGATAAAAATGGCCAGCAACGGCAGGATTGTCGTCAGGGAGGTGTTGATGGAGCGAGTCAGGGTCTGGTTGACGGCGCTGTCGACCACGTCGTTGATGTGGCTGCCGGGGTTGAGCTTGAGATTTTCGCGCACGCGATCGTAGATTACCACCGTGTCGTTGACCGAGAAGCCCACAATCGTCAGCAGCGAGACAATAAACAGGCTGTCGACCTCAATCCCCAGCAGCAGGCCCAGCAGGGCAAATACCCCGCAGGTGATAATGACATCGTGGGCCAGGGCCAGAATGGCCAAGATCGCGTAGTCCAGCTTAAACCGCAGGCTGAGGTAGGCCACTATGCCCGCAAAGGACACCAGCAGCGCCAGCAGGCCCGACACCAGCAGCTGTTGACCAATTACCGGCCCTACCGTATCGATCTGGGTCGAGCTGTTGTCAAAGGGGCCAATCGCCTCGTCGAGGGCGGCTTGCAGGGCGGTGCGCTCGTCCACATCCAGGTTGCGGCTGCGGACCGAGAGTACCTGCTGCTCGTCGCCCAGCACCTGCAGACTGCTGGAGTCAAGCCCCTGCTGCCCCAGCACCTGCCGCACCTGGCCCAGATCGATCCCATCGGTGCAGGTGTCGGTGACGGCACAGGCGCGAGTGAGCTGCAGGCGGGTGCCGCCAGCAAAGTCGAGCCCTGGGCGCAGGGGAGCCCCAAACTGCTGCCACGAGATCGCCATGGCCACCAGACTGGCCAGCACCAGAGCCCCCGAAATGGCCCACCAGAGACCGCGCTGCTGAATAATGTTGAGCTTCATAGGCACTCCTAGGGGCGAACGGGGTTGGGGCGAGCGGGGTCTAGACCGGGGCAAAAGAGGCTGGGCCGCCGAAACTGGGGCAGGCTAATGGCTAAAAACATCAGGGTGCGGGTGCAGGTCAGGGCGGTGAACATGCTAATCAGTACCCCGATCCCCAGGGTGAGGGCAAAGCCTCTGACCAGGCCGGCGCCAAAGTAAAACAAAGCCAGGCAGGAGATCAGCGTGGTGACGTTGCCGTCCAAAATACTTGAGAATGCTCGGAAAAAGCCCGATTCGACGGAGCGATAGAGGGTTTTGTCCGACCGTAGCTCCTCCCGGGTGCGCTCAAAGATCAGCACGTTGGCATCCACCGCCATGCCAATGCTGAGAATGAACCCGGCGATGCCCGGCAGGGTCAGGGTGACCCCCAGCAGGTTAAAAGCGGCCCAGGTCAGCAGGGCGTAGACAATCAGCGCGATATTGGCCAGCAGGCCGGGCAGTCGGTAGTAGACCGCCATGAACACCAGCACCAGCACCAGGCCCGCTAGACCGGCGTAGAGGCTGCGCTGAATGCTATCGCGGCCCAGGGTGGGGCCAACGGTGCGGTTTTCCACCACTTCCACCGGCAGGGGCAGAGCCCCGCCCCGCAGCTGAATGGCCAGCTCGTTGGCCGACTGGGCGTTGAAGCTGCCCGAGATCTCGGCCCCGCCCCCGGTGATCCCGGTCTCGGCGTACTGAACGTTGACCTGGGGGGCGCTGAGCAGGCGATTGTCCAGGAAGATGCCGATGCCTCGCCCCGTCCCGGCGATCGCCCGGGTGATCTCGGCAAATTCGTTGCCGCCCTCGTTGTTGAAGCGGATGGAGACCACCCAGCGACCGGCGCTGTCGGTACCCGCGATCGCGTCGGTCAACTGGTCGCCGCCCAGAGTGCTGGGCTCAAACAGATCGGCAATGGCGGCTTCGCTACCGGCAATGTCGGCCTGCAGGCGATCGATGCGGGTTTGGGTCTCAGGCTCAATGGCCAATCCCTGGGGCAGCGCGGCCTGGAGGGCGGCCAGCTCTCCCAGGTGGCCCTGCAGGATCTGATTTTCAATCTGGAGCTGTTGCTCGGTACCCGCTCGCTGGGCGCGAAACTCCAGCTGAGCCGTGCCGCCCAGCACCCGCTCGGCCTGCTGGGGATCGCTGACGCCGGGCAACTGCACCAGTAGCTGGTTGTTGCCCACCACCTGCACCACTGCCTCCGACACCCCCAGGCCGTTGACTCGGCCTTCGACGACGCTTTTCACCGTCTCCAGGTCCCGTTCGGTAATCGTGGGGTGAGCCTCTGTCGGCAGCACCTGAATGGTGAGCTGGGAGCCGCCGCGCAGATCTAGCCCCAGACGGGTGGGGAGTTGGGTGATGATCACCACCGCGGCGATGGTGAGTGCCAAAATAACCCCTAGCCAAGCTCGATATTTTGCCATTGCGGTTGCTGCGGTGTGGGTGCGGGCGGGGATCGGGATCCCTGGAAACATCCCTGGGAAAGTGAATAGGGATGGCTGTCCGTGGACAGCGGGAGCAGGGGGGCAATGCCCACCCTACGGCTAAACCTTGAGGGCGACCATGTTTTCGACGGCGGCCTCGATCTGTTTGGGCTGCACGATGGTCAGTGTCTCTAGCTTACCGTTGTAGGGGGTGGGAATGTCCTGGGAGGACAGGCGCACGACCGGGGCATCGAGCTCGTCAAAGTAGCGATCGTTAATTGAGGCAATGATTTCAGCGCCGATGCCGCCAGTTTTCATGCACTCCTCCACAATAATCACCCGGTGGGTCTTTTGGATGGAGGGGCCGATGGTGTCGAAGTCGAGGGGCTTGAGGGAGATTAAATCGATCACCTCCGGGTCGATGCCTTTTTTCTCCAGTCCCTTCACCGCCTGCATGACGTGGTGGCGCATGCGCGAGTAGGTCAGAATCGTGACATCCTTACCGGGCCGCACGATCTCGGCTTTGTCGAGGGGGACGATGTACTCGTGGTTGGGCAGGTCTTCCTTGAGGTTGTAGAGCAGCACGTGCTCAAAGAACAGCACCGGGTTGTCATCGCGGATGGCGGCCTTGAGCAATCCCTTGGCGTTGTAGGGGGTGGAGCAGGCGACAATTTTGAGCCCCGGCACCGCCTGGAAGTAGGCCTCCAGCCGCTGGGAGTGCTCGGCCCCCAGTTGGCGACCCACTCCACCGGGGCCGCGAATCACCATGGGAATTTTGAAGTTGCCGCCGCTGGTATAGCGCAGCATGCCCGCGTTGTTGGCAATTTGATTGAAGGCCAGCAGCAAAAAGCCCATGTTCATGCCCTCGATGATCGGGCGCAGGCCGGTCATCGCCGCCCCTACGGCCATACCGGTGAAGCTGTTCTCGGCGATCGGGGTGTCGAGCACGCGCAGCTCACCGTACTTGTCGTAGAGGTCCTTGGTGACCTTGTAGGAGCCGCCGTAGACGCCCACGTCTTCGCCCAGCACAAAGACGGTGTTGTCGCGGCCCATCTCTTCGTCGATGGCCTCGCGGAGAGCGTTGAATAGGAGGGTTTCTGCCATGGGTGAATGTTAGGGGGTGAATGGGTGGATGGGTAGGCGGGTGGATGGGTGGGGGTAGGGTGCAATCGCGGCTAGCTACCCTGGGCAACTCTCAGATCAACGTCGTGCCGCAATGCACCGTCCAGGCCACATCGGTAGCTACAGGGTGGGCACTGCCCACCAAGTCAACAGGCTGACTTTCTAGGGATTGCTCTGGTCGGGCTCGATCAATCCTCAGCGAAGATGTACTTGTAGAGATCGTCGGGGCTGGGTTCAGGGCTGTCCTCGGCGAAGGTGAGGGCGTCGTCGATGCGGGTCTGGATGCGATCGCGCACTTCCTTCAAAGCCCCCTCGTCGGCCAGGTTGTGCTCCAGCAGGTAGGCCTCGAACCGCTTGATTGGGTCGCGGGCCAGCCAGGTCTCTTTCTCGGCCTTGGAGCGCAGCTCGTCGGGGTCCGCCAGGGAGTGGCCTCGGAAGCGGTAGGTGAGGCATTCGATCAGGGTGGGGCCTTCGCCGGCCCGGGCCCGGGCGATCGCCTCCTGAGCCACGGCCCGCACGGCCATCACGTCCATGCCGTCTACCTCAACGCCGGGCATGCCAAACACCGAGGCTTTTTTGTAGATCTCCGGCTGGGAGGTGGCCCGCTCGTGGGCCATGCCGATCGCCCACTTGTTGTTTTCCACCACAAATAAAATCGGCAGCTTCCACAGGGCCGCCATATTCAGGCACTCGAAGAACTGGCCGTTGTTGCTGGTGCCATCGCCAAAGAAGCAGGCGGTCACCTGGTCGGCGCTGGCGTCGCCGAGGGCGTCGCGGCGGTAGCGGGACTGGAACGCCGCCCCCAGGGCCACGGGAATGCCTTCGCCGATGAAGGCAAAGCCCCCCAGCAGGTTATGCTCGCTGGAAAACAGGTGCATGGACCCGCCCCGGCCCTTGCTGCAGCCGGTCTCTTTGCCAAACAGCTCGGCCATTACGTTTTTGGCGGGCACCCCGGAGCTGAGGGCGTGAACGTGATCCCGGTAGGTGCTGCACACGTAGTCGTCGGCGCGCAGGGACTTGATCACACCGCTAGAAACCGCTTCCTGACCGTTGTAGAGGTGCACAAACCCGAACATTTTGCCCCGATAGTACATCTCGGCGCACTTGTCTTCGAAGTAGCGCCCCAGGACCATATCTTCGTAGAGCACCAGCCCGTCTTCTGGGGAGATCTGGGCCGGTGGAGCCTGAAATTGGGGTAATGTCCGTTCTTGAACCATGGGTGTGCTGGGTCCTACGCCGCGATGTCCAACATTTGACTATACCGAAAAGTATCCCCCCTGGGCAGAGGCCAGGCCAAGATACGCTCTCCATCATACCGAGTGGGCCAACCCGGCAACGGTGTCTGGCGCTGCAGGAGGCCGCATCGTGCTGGGCTGCAAGGGGCTGAATTGGGCACCATCGAGGCTGGCCCAGTGGGCACGGCTGAATAACCCATCAGAATCTTTCACTTAATCTTTAATTTAGTTAGTTCACTAAATGAGTTCACCAAATGGTTTACCGGCGGGGCCACGGTCCAGGACGACGGCGGCAGACGTGTGTTATAAACTTCACTTTTGCTCTGATTTTGAGGTAAACGCGATAGGGTGTAGCTATTTCGCCAGCCCACCTCGGGTCCCTGGCGAAAGACTGAAGGGTTGGGCCAGCAGAGATGCCTGCTGGGCTAAGCGGTCTGGGGGCCGGGCCGATGGGCAAAACCGGGGGGAACCGTTGGCTAACCGAGGAGGAAAACTGGAATTTGGCTGCTGGGGGCGGTCAAAGATCGGCGGCTTGAGCAGTCCGTAATAAATCTTTTTGGATACTATTTCGAGTGAATTCGCTGTTGGGGACGTGAGCTGTGCAAATTCCGTTAGACTACTACCGAATTCTGGGGTTGCCGATCCAGGCGACTGCCGACCAGCTAGCCCAGGCCCACCGCGATCGCGGCCTGCAGCTACCCCGCCGCGAATTTTCGGCTACCGCTATCGAGGCCCGCAAGCAGCTCATTGACGAGGCCTACGCCGTCTTGTCCGACCGCGATCGCCGCCGCGACTACGACAGCAAGTTTCTCGCCAGCGCCTACACCGTCGATATGGCCCCCGAGCCCCTGCCCCAGGGACGCACAGCCGGGCTGGAGGTGAGCGCTGACGTGGGGGAGGCCGCACTCAGATCGCTGGCCACCGAGCCCGGCGGCAGCGAAGCCCAGAGTTCCAAAATCGAAATTGAATCGGACCAGCTGGTGGGAGCGCTGCTGCTGCTGCTGGAACTGGGGGAATACGAGCAGGTGCTGCAGCTGGGTCAGCCCCAGCTCAGCAACCCCTACGCCAACGGCGGCATGGCTACTCCACCCCCCGCCCAGGACGATGTCGTGCTCTCCCTGGCCCTGGCCTGTCTGGAGCTGGGCCGGGAGCAGTGGCAGCAGCGCCAGTACGAAATTGCGGCGGAATCTTTGCAGACGGGCCACGAGCTGCTGGCCCGGGGCAATCACTTCCCCGCCATTCGGGCCGAAATTCAGACCGAGCTGTACAAGCTGCGCCCTTACCGGATTCTGGAGCTGCTGGCCCGCCCCCTTGACCAGACCCGCGAGCGCCGTCAGGGGCTCAAGCTGCTCAAGGCCATGCTCGAAGACCGGGGCGGCATTGAGGGCAGCGATGACGATCTCTCCGGGCTGGCGATCGACGACTTTCTGCGCTTTATTCAGCAGCTGCGCGACTACCTCACCGCCTCTGAGCAGCAGGAGCTGTTTGAGCACGAAGCCCGCCGCCCGTCCCCGGTGGCCACCTACCTAACTGTCTATGCCCTGCTGGCTCGGGGCTTTGCCCGGCATCAGCCCGCCCTGGTGCGGCGGGCCAAGCAGCTGCTGCTGCGGCTGGGCAGCCAGCAGGATGTCCACCTGGAGCAGGCGGTCTGCGCCCTGCTGCTGGGCCAGACTGAGGAGGCCAACCGCGCCCTGGAACTGAGCCAGGAGTATGAACCCCTGGCCTACATTCGTGAGCACTCCCGCCAGTCGCCCGACCTGCTGCCGGGGCTATGTCTGTACGCGGAGCGCTGGCTCAAGGATGAGCTGTTTCCCCACTTCCGCGACTTCAAGGATCAGGACGCGACGCTCAAGGACTACTTCGCCGACGCCCAGGTGCAGGCCTACCTGGAGACGATGCCCACCGGACCCGGTCCGGCGGAACCGCACCTATCCCAGCCCGGGGCACCGGGGCTGGGGGGGCAGTTTTCGGGGGCGGCACCGGGGCAGGCTAACCCATTCCCAAGCGCCCCTCAGTTCCCCACCATTGAGGGGTCGCTGCCCATCGGTGCGCCCTCTATGCCGGCCCCGCCGGCTCGCCGCAGTGCGCCACCTCCAGACCGCTACGATGGCGGCTACGGCGGCAGCGGTTACAGCAGCCCTGGCAGCCCTAGCAACAATGGCAACGGCACCTACCCACCCGCTGCTCCTGCGGCCCCCAGTCGCCCTCGCCGCGATCGCCCCCCTCGTCCCCAGGCCGGGACCGATCGGGCTGAACCCGCTGACGCCAGGGCGGCTGGATTCGAGCTGCCGGGCGAGGACGACCTGTCGGTGGCCGAGCGGGTCGCCCAGCTCTCTCCCGAGGGCCGCATGACGGCGGCGGACAGTCGCGAGGCTGCCAGTCCTCCCCCCAATCCCCCGCGCCGAACCACGATCGCGGCGGTCGATACAGCCCTGGCTCCTGGTCAGGCCCTGTCGCCAGCGATGGCGGCCGGATCGCGCGATCGCCGCTCTAGCTCTACCCCGCGCTGGGGACGGCTGGCCCTGGTGGGGGCGGCGGGCATTGTTGGCATCGGCATTTTGGGCTTTGGCACCATGCGGGCGCTGGGGTGGGTCACCTCAGCCTTCAGCGGCCCCAGAATCTCGGGGCAGCCCCTGGCCATTCGGGTGGATCAGCCGGCCTTTGAAATCCCCGAAGCGCCACCGGCCCCGGCTGAGATCGGCGTTAACGATATGGCGGCCCGGGTCATCAATGAGTGGCTGGCGACCAAACGAGCCGCGCTGGGCAAAGACTACCAGGGCGATCGCCTCGACGACATTCTGCTGGAGCCGGTGCTCACCCAGTGGGCTCGCCGCGCCGATGCCGCCGCCGCCGAGAACTGGTACTGGGAGTATGAGCATACCGTTGAGGTGGAGTCGGTCAGCCCCGATGACCCCACCGCCGACGAACTCCAGGCGATCGCTCGGGTTTCTGAAAGGGCTCGGTTGTTTGAGTACGGCGTCGAAAATGTCGGTGCGGCCTACGACGACACCCTGCGAATGCAGTACGACCTGGTGCGCCAGGATGGCCGGTGGTTTGTCAGAGGCATGACCAAGCTAGCCGACGCCAATTAGGGAACTTGTCGGGTAGAGACCCATCAAAAAGAGAGCGGGGCAGATGGATAGTCAATGCTGGCTGACCAGCAGAATGAACCACCTGGATGCCCCCGGCCAATGCCATCTGCCCCCAGCGAAGCCCGAGGTTCGGCAATTTCTCCGGACGGACGGGGCCCAACTGTGTTTTGATAGAATGCTGTTTGTATTAATTCCAGAGCTGAATGCCAGTCAACAGTCCGCCCGTTTCCCCGCCGCCCCTGGTGCTCGACACCCTGAGCAACCCGGGGCTGCCCAACGATGAGTGCCCCCGTCGGGCGCGCATTCACCTCGATTTGCTGCTGCTGGCGATCGAGGCCCTCGACCTGGGTGGGGGCGAGGCGATGCTAGCCATCTCTCGGGAGCTGGCTCTGGAGGGCCTGGTGAAGGGCCGGGTACACCTTTGGCTGCTGCGGGGTACCAACCCCATGCGCCGCTACAGCCAGCGCCGTCCCCTCCAGATTGAAGAGGCCAAAGCCCTGGTAATCATTATTTGCACCCTGACGCGGCGGCTGACGGTGCTGGTGAGGCAGCTGTTGGTAGGCTATCAGCAGCTGAACGACAAGCAGCTCTCACCCCAGCACCACTTTCGCCTCGCCGACTACCTGAGCCGCTTTCGCAGCCACTTTCGAGCCCGCATGAACCCCCGTCGGGCTGGGGTAATTGCCTACAGCACCGACGAAAAACTCGATCAGCTGGCGATTCAGCTGTTGCAGCAACTGCTGCTGTGCTCGGGGGTGCTTGGCCCCCAGCGGCTCTGGAGTAGCCTGTTTGACGGAGAAGTATCATGACCGTTCAACGGCAGTACACCCTGCCCCACTGCAACCTGGTTTTAGAGGGGCTGAGCGCCGACGCCAACGACCCGCTCTCGCCTCTGGCGGTGCTGATGAATGCGGAATGTCATCTGCCTGGCGCCAGCGACGCCACCCTGACCGGGGGGCGCGAGTTCCTGGACAGCCTGGTGGCGGCGGTCAGTCGCTACGGTCAGCAGTTGCTCAGCGGCGTGCCCAGTCCTGCCCCGGCCGGGCCGGGGCAGCCCACGGTAGAGGTAAAGCCCGGCGAAGGGGGCTATCACCATCTGCTGGTGCATCAGCAGCCCCTGGGCGAACCGCTCAGCGACATCAACGCTCAGCCGCCCCTGGATGTCAAACTGACCACGGTGCAGTTCTACGACCTGATGGAAGCGGTCGATCAGCTGCTGGCCGATACCCAAACCCTGCCTGACCTCACAGCCCAGTTTCAGGCGGTGTCGCGGCGGTTGGTGCAGCCCACCGAGCCCATCGCCCAGCGGGCCGCGCCAGCTGCCCTGGGTGCAGCGGTGCTGGCCGCCGCCGGGTTGGCCCTGTTCTTTGTACCCCCGCCCGAGTTTGAACCCACTCGGCCCGAGTCCGAGTCATCTGCCCCGGCAGAGTCGGGCACCAACCCCCTGGAAACGGCTCCCGGCGCTGGGGTAGAACCGGTAGTTGACACCACTGAGTCCGCTGCCGCTGGGGTCGACCTGGAGCGTCTGGAGGCGGCTCCGGCCATTACCGATGCCGCTACCCTGGCCCTGCTGCGCTCAGATCTGGCCCGTCGCCTGGAAGAGAACTGGACCGATGCCCCCCGCCCCAGCGGCGATCTGGCCTACCGGGTGATGGTTTCCGAGGATGGCGATATTCTGGGCTACAAGTACGACAGTGACCTGGCCCTGGCCGAGGTTGACAACACCCCCCTGCCGCAGCTCACCTTTGTCCCCGTCGATGGGGCCGAGCCGGTGCGGGAGCGGGTGGCCCAGTTCATCGCCACGTTTACCCCCGCTGGGCAGGTCTTGGTGGAGCCGACCAGTGCCCCAACGGCGGCCCCAGCCGGAACCTCCACCGGGGCTACGGCGGCGACTCTGCCCCCCCTGGAAAACAAAATCGCCGACGGCGATCGCATTCGCGCCCTCAACGGCACCCTCTACGACGACATTCTGGCCGAGCTAGGCCCCCTGTCGGCCAGTGAAGACCTGCGGTTTCGGGTGCGGCTGACCGATGCGGGCGAGGTGGTGGGCTACGAGCCGATCAACGCCGCCGCTGGCCTGCTGGCGCGGGAGACCCCGCTGCCGGGCCTGGTGACAGCTCCCGAGGGCGATCGCAATCAGGCCGACTTTCAGGTAGTGTTCACTCAGGGCGGCGTGTTACAGGTCAGCCCGTGGGATGGCTGGCCCCAGTGAGGCCAGCCCAGTTCCAGGGTCGTCCCAATTCCCGTTTGGACTCAGCGCCGCTAGCCCATGTCTTGAGCCCAGAGATGCTATGGCTGACGCTCCCGATCTGCCACCGCCAACAACCGATTCACCCCCGGCGGGTGGCTCTGGCCCCGTTCCCCCAGCGCCAGTCGCCCCGGCTGCCGTTGTCTCTCCCCCCAAGCCGCGCTCTGGCCTGGGGGCCAGTCTCCACGCTCTGTGGACGCTGGTGGTGCGGCTACTCCTGCTGGGGGTTGGCGTCAGTGCTGGCTGGTTGGCTGGTATGGCAGTGGCCCAGTTTTTCCCGGCCCGCAACCCAGAACCGCCGCTGACGGAGGTGGTCCTGCGCCAGGGCAGCCAGACCCGGCAGAAGCTACAGCGATTGCCCCAGTGGTGGCGAGGGGAGGACGCCGTGGGGTTATCGACCCCGGTGGGGACGGCGGCCCCAGAACCTCTGATCGAAGCTCCTGCGGCCGCCCCTACCGAGCCCGATGCGCCGGGGACGGCTGCGAACGGCCTGGGCCAGGACCTAGCCAGCCTGCGCCAGGATCTGGCCAGCCTCGAAACCCGTCTGGGGGAACTGGAAACCAGCCTGGACCTTCCGTCTACTGGCAGCCTCAGCGAGCGCCTGGAGCGCCTCGACCAGCGCCTTGGGGAGGAGGACGAGACGGCTGAGGCGGAAACCCCTGCGGCCGCTAGCCAGCCCCCGGTGGTGGAGGCGTCGCCCCCGACCGCGGCGGTGCCCTACCAGGAGCCGCAGTTTCCGCTGGTGCGCGATCGCATTGTCCTGCCCAGTGCCCTGCTGTTTGAGCCCGGCAGCAGCATTCTCACCCCCGCCGGACAGCAGCTGCTCGACACCATTGCGCCCGACCTGCGCCGCTACGGCGTCGCTACCCTGCTGGTGGGCAGCCACACCGATAGCACCGCCGCCCCTGAGGCCACCAGCCAGCTCACCCTACAGCAGTCGCTGGCGGTGCAGCAGTATCTGGCCCCTCAGCTGGAGGGCAGCGGCAGCCGCTGGGTGGCGGTGGGCTACGGCAGCACCCGCCCCCTGGTCACCGCCGCAGGCGCTAACCCGTCGCGCAATCAGCGCGTTGAAATTGGCATTGTGCCCGGCAGATAACCTATGCGCCTTGTGTTTTTTGGTACGCCTCAGTTTGCGGTGCCCAGCCTCCAGCGGCTGCTGGCCGAGCCAGGGTTTGAGGTGGCCGCCGTGGTCACCCAGCCCGATCGCCGCCGGGGGCGCGGCAGCCGGGTCGAGCCCTCCCCAGTCAAGCAGGCGGCGGTCGACTGCCCGGTGTTCCAGCCCCTTCGGATCAAAAAAGACGAAGCTACCCTCACCGCCTTGGAGGCGATTCAGGCCGATGCCTTTGTGGTGGTGGCCTACGGCCAGCTGCTCTCGGCCCGCATTCTGAATATGCCCCGACTGGGCTGTATCAACGGCCACGGGTCGCTGCTGCCCGCCTACCGGGGGGCAGCCCCCATTCAGTGGTGCATCGTCAACGGCGATCGCGCCACCGGCATGACCACCATGCAGATGAACCTGGGCATGGATACCGGTGACATGCTGCTCAAGTCGCACCTACCCATCGGTCTGCTGGACACCGCTGCAGAGGTGGCGATCGCGCTGTCTCTGCAGTGCGCCGACCTACTGGTAGAGACCCTGCACGGGCTGCAGGCCGGTACCCTCCGTCCAGAACCCCAGGACGACGCCCTGGCTACCCACGCGCCCCTGATTCAAAAAGAAGATTTTGAGCTGGACTGGGGCAAAGCGGCGATCGCGCTCCACAACCAGGTGCGCGGCTTTTTCCCCAACGGCGTCACGACCTTTCGAGGTCAGCCGCTCAAGGTCATGGCCACAGCGCCCCTGGGAGAATCCTACTGGACAGAGCTGCCTCCTGATCTCGTCGCCCTGCGGCCGGCCGCCGATGCCCTGGCGGCTGACGCCGCCCAGCCAGGTGCTCCTCCCGGCACCCTGGTGGGCTGGCTCAAGGGCCAGGGGCCGGTGGTGCAAACAGGCGATGGGCTGCTGCTGCTGCGTCAGGTCAAGCCCAGCGGTAAACCGGCCCAGTCGGGGGCCGATTTCGTCAACGGCAGCCGTCTGCAGATTGGGGAATTGCTGGGCTAAATCGCGGAGTCGCAAAATCAGTTGGTAAGCTGGGGAAGATTCGTCAATCTTTCTTTAGAGAGAATCTCCAGCGATGAAAGCAGAGCCTTTAACGACGGTGGCCTCTGGCCAGGTGCCAGAGTATTTGCAAAATCGGCGCGAAACAGTGTTTTTGGTGCTTTCTGGACTATTTCTTGGCACCCTGGGCATGCTGAACATTCTCAGCATCAGCCGCTTTGTCAATGTGTTTACCTGGGGCGACTTTGCCGTCACAGTAGCGGTGGGAGTGCTGCCCTACCCGCTCACCTTTCTCTGCACCGACTTGATCTCAGAACTCTACGGCAAGGAACGGGCCAATCAGGTGGTGTGGGTAGGGCTATTGCTCAATGTCTGGGTGCTCTTTATCGTCTGGCTGGGGGGCCTGCTGCCTGGCTTTGAACCCACTGACCCCGCTACGGGCGCACTGGTCCGCGATGCCGCAGGACGCCTGCCGGTATTCTTTGAAATTCGCAACCTCACCTTTGGTGCCGTAGGGGCCTCCATGGCGGCCTACCTGACGGCCCAGTTTGTCGATGTCTACCTGTTTCACTTTTGGAAAGACCTGACGAACGGCAAGCACCTGTGGCTGCGCAACAACGGCTCTACCCTGGTTAGCCAACTCGTCGATACGACAGCTGTGGTGCTCATCACCCATTTTATTGCCGGGGCATTGCCCATTGAAGCGGGGCAGGAACTCTGGCCGCAACTGATTCGGTTTATCGGTTACGGCTATGTGTTTAAGCTGGTGGCGGCCCTGCTCGACACCGGGCCGTTTTACCTCTGCGTGTTTTGGCTGTCGAGCTATCTGGGTCTAGAGTCCCCTGTCCCAAAGCCTAAACGCCCTCGCCTGGGCAGTCGGGGGCAGAGTTGAGCGATGAAGGGGATTGCCGATACCTTTTGCCAATACCTATAGCGGTGACTATTTTGTCTTCGGCCTTGAGCGATTTGGCGGGTTGTTCGGCAAACCTTTGCCGCCAAAATTGCCTGCCCTGGCAAAATCTGGTGGCGGGTGGCGATCGCGCTATCCCGCCGTTTGGGAACGAGTGGGAACGGTGATGGCCTTGGGCTGGCTGAGGTGCTGGACCAGATCCGTTTGCACCTGGTGGTAGAGCTCATTGCTTTCGCCCTTGAGGGCGATCACGCCGTACACCTGCACCGCCTCCTGCTCGCGTCCGGCCAGAACGTGGGTGCCGTGGTCTACGGTGACAATATGGTCTTTGACCAGATCGTAGCAGGGCTGGGTAATCAAAATATCCGTGCCGATTAGCTTGGTCAGCCCCTCGATGCGGCTGGCGACATTGACAGTGTCGCCAATGGCGGTGTACTCCAGCCGCTGCACCGACCCCACGTTCCCCACTACCAGTTCGCCGTAGCTGATGCCGATGCCGTTGAACAGGGGCGGTAGCCCCTGGGCTTCTAGACGGACCCGCAGCGCCGCCAGGGCCCTACGCATGGCCAGGGCAGCGGAAACGGCCCCCAGGGCATCCTGCTCTGGCCCCAGGGATTTGGGTGCGCCAAACTCGGCCATTACCGCGTCGCCAATGAACTTGTCGATGGTGCCCCGGTATTTCAGAATGGCATCCACCATCTCGTTGAGGTAGGTGTTGAGCAGGCTGACGGTCTCTTCGGCCCCGAGCTGGTAGGAAATGCGGCTAAAGCCGCGAATGTCCGAAAATAGCACCGCCGCCTGAAACCGCTGGCCTACGGTGAGGCTGGTGAAGTCTTCGGGCTGGTTGAGAATCTCCTGGGCCACCGACGGGGCGACGTAGCGCTCCAGGGTGCGGCGCAGGCGCTGTTCCTCCAGTCGGTTGCTGACGGCCCCGGTGGCGATGTAGGTGATGCCGCCCATGCCCAGGCAGGCGACGGGAATGGCCACCGGCATCAGGCGATCGCGGTGCACCATCAGCAGGTAAGCCAGGGCGCCCCAGGCGGCGATCGCCGCCAAAAAGCCCGCCAGCCTGGGAACCGGCTGGGTCAGTCGATAGCCCAGCCCCAGCCCGATCGCACCGATGGCGATCGCCGTCAGCAGTCCCTGGGCGACCGGATTGGGCAGGGCCGCACCGAGGGTTCTGTCCTCCATCAGCCCGGCCAGGGCATGGGCATGAATTTCAACCCCCGGCATTCGGTTGTCGATGGGGGTGCGTTTGCGGTCCTGAAACGACTCGGCCATCGGGCCAATCAGTACAATCTTGCCTTCAAACTGGTCGGCAACCAGGGGCCAGTTGATGGGGTCAAGCACCTGCACAAACGACACCACCGGAAACGTTCCCGCCGGGCCGTAGAAAAAGAGGTCCTGACCGGGGCGCACTGGGGGGGGATAGTCAGCGGCGGCCAAGGTCGCCCTGGCCAGGGAGGGCAGGGTATCGCCAAAGCCGTGGGTCTCTCGCAGGGTGGCGATGCCGCGATCGGGAAAGGCGCGGTACTTACCGTCCACATCGGCTTCCAGGTTGATCAACCCCACCTGGGCCGGGCTGCTGTAGATCGGCTCCAGCAGACTGGTAAACAGGCCAAAGTCACTGCTCGACACATCGTAGGCGGCGGCCAGGGCGACGCGATCGCCCCAGCGGGCCAGGGTGGCCTCCAGGGCAGCATCGTCGTCGGGGCCGTAGCCGCTGGGGTCCACCAGCAGCACATCCAGGGAAACCGCCTTCGCCCCAGCGGCCATCAGCTGCTCGATCGCCTGGGCGTAGGCCTGCCGTCGCCAGGGCCAGATCGCCAGCGGGGCCAAGAAGGGGTAGCGCTGGGGATCGGCTCGGTACAGGGCGCCCTGGGTGAGCGAGTATTCGTCAATGCCCAGGATCACGATTTCGTCGGGCGCAGGCACCGGCCCCCGCAGCCGCAGCAAAAACGACTGGGCCTGCCCCTCAATCAGCGCGATCCACGGATGCTGGGAAGCCAGGGCGATCGCCCCAAACACGGCCCAGCTCACCATCAGCCCGTGCCCCAGCTGAAACAGGCGGCGGTAGGATCTCACGGCATCTCTCTCCTGGCGTCATAGCCCATCCTAGGGCCTGTCCTGCATTCTGGCTAAAACCCGGTTACCATCAGGGGTGCCATGCCCGACCCAGATGTCAGGCTAGGGGCTGTAACCGTTAATGCTTGGGCCTGCAAAGGCCAGTTGATGCCAGCCCCTAGAACGATGGCAGCCCCTAGAACGGGAAGGGAAAGCGAATTGGTGGACTGGGAATCTGTGGCATCCAGTAGAGGGGCAAGGGCACCCCAGGGAACAGCTGCTCAAAGGAGCGCCGCAGATTGGCCATCCCCGGTATTTCCAGCGCAAAGCCCCGGATTAACGGACCTTCCAGGAGTTGAATAAAATCCTCTGGCGACAGGGAAAGAATCACGGCCTGGTTGTCCTCAGCCCGGATAATCACCTGCTGGCCCTCGGCGATCGTCAGGGCGTCCGCCTCTGTAAAGGGGACGGTTTCTCCCTCCCCACTGCCCATCGGGAGTTCGGTTGTTGGGTCCATGTCGTTGGGCAGTGACGTATCTTGCTTGAGCCTCAGCTGAGCTGCCACTAGCTGCCCCTGGGGAGGGTTCCCTGTGGCGGGGCCGGTCGGTGGAACAAAGGGATCAGGCGTCGGCTCAAAGCCGGGACCCTCCGGTGCCGGGGAAGTAGGATCGCTGCCCGGACCAGGGGTGGCGGGCGACTCCATGGGGTTGATGAAGGGCACTACCGGGTCGGTGCGAGGCACCACCGGGTCCAGGGATGGATCGAGGGGATTAAAATCGTCGGCCCTTGGGTCAACGGTGACTGGGTTGGGGTTGCGCTCGACCACCACCTCGCCTTCAAACACCTGAATGATGGTTTCCCCAGCCTCTGTCACTTCAAGGGTATAGATCGTGCCGCGCACCCCGGCCACGGTGGAGGTGGAGCAGCCGTTGAGGGTGCCGTTGACCAGCAGCGTGCCCCGGTCGAGTTGGGCACACTGACCCACCACCAAACTGGAGTTATGGGCCAGGCGAGCAACCGCCCCAGTGCTAAATCGCAGCGAGGTGCGGGCAGCCCGAGTTCTCACCTGCTGCCGCTGCTGAGCCACGCTATTGACCTGGGCTGTGCGGTTCTGAATATAGACCTGGTTGCTGTCTAGAATTTCGGTGACGGTGGCGGCAGCGTTGGTCTGCGCCGCGGCCCTAGAGCCCGGCGTAGCCAGCAGCAGGCTGACCGCCAGGGTTGTCCCCATCAGCCCTACAAATCGTCGCCAACGGTTGATAGACCTAAACTGGAACCCCTGTAGCCAAGAAGACGCCATCATAACTCCCACTGACTGGCCTGTTAGGATCTATACACAGGCAGCATCCCCAATTCAGCAGAAATTGCGAAACTTTATCAGTAATTGATGGCCCGAGATCGGCGTGGGGCGACTGAGCAAATTGTCTTTTCCCTTAGGTGGAAACCCACTCGCCCCCAGCGGAGGGCTAGCTAAACACGTCGGGTTGGTCATTGTCGTGCACTCGGCCCAAGTGGGGCAGGGCAGCCGCCACCGCCTCCGGTGAATCAAAAATCCTTTGGAGCAGATCGTAGGCGTCCAGCGGCTGCCCTGTTTGGGTGGAAATCTGGTGGGCGTAGTAGCGCACCTGGGCCATAATCCGGGGCTCAGCCTGACGCAGGTACATGCACAGACAGGCCCGTGCCTGGGCCTCTGGATCGCGCCCTAGGAAGAAGGCCATCGCCGCCAGCAGATGGCTTTCATAGTCGGGCAGCGCTTGGGGGTTGGGGGTCATAACGGATCGCCCGCCGCCGTCACCTCGACTTTCTCAATCACCTTCTCGGTAATCAGTCTGGAGCCCTGCTTGCGGGTCAGGTAGTTGGCCCCCCACTGGGTCATCACCATCAGCTTGTTGTCAAATTCAATCAGGTAAAAGATGTGCACAAACAGCCACACAAACCAGGCCGGAAAGCCGGTGAGCTTGGCCCAGGGCAGATTGACCACAGCGGCGTGGCGACCAATCACCGCCAGGCTGCCGGTGTCTTTGTACTCAAAGGGAGGCAGAGGTTCGTTTTGGAGTCGCTTTTGAATCAGCCGGGCTACGTACTTGCCCTCCTGCATGGCCACGGGGGCAACGCCGGGCAGGGGGCGATCCCCCTGGTGGGCAAAGTGGGCCAGATCGCCCACGACAAAAATGTTGGGGTGGGTGGGCAGGCTGAGGTCGTTGCTAACGATGACGCGGCCCGAGCGATCGCGCTCTGCTCCGGTGCGATCGGCCAGCAGACCCCCCATGCCGGGGTCGCGCACCCCGGCCGCCCACAACACCGTGCCCGCCTGTAGGGTGTGAATCTGATCGCCCTGCCGCAGGGTAATCTCATGGCCCTGAATATCGGTCACCAGGGACTGAGTCAACACCTCAACCCCCAGTTTCTCCAGGTCGGCTTGGGCGCGGGCCGACAACTCCGGCGGAAAGGGTGGCAGCACCCGATCCATCCCTTCGATCAACAGAACGCGGCTGGCGGTGGTGTCAATGTGCCGAAAGTCGTTGCGCAGGGTGTGGTAGGCCAGCTCCGCCAGGGACCCGGCCAGTTCCACTCCGGTGGGGCCACCGCCAACAATCACGAAGGTGAGCAGGCTCTGCTTGAGGGCAGGGTCACTGGTATTTTCTGCCTTTTCAAAGGCCGCAAAAATGCGCCGACGCATTTCTAACGCGTCCTCCACGGTTTTGAGGCCGGGGGCAACATCGGCCCAGTCGTCGCGGCCAAAGTAGAAGTGGCTCATGCCCGTGGCCACAATCAGGCTGTCGTAGGGAATGGTGCGGCCATCCTTGAGGTTCACCCGCTGCTGCTCGGGGTCGATATCGACCACTTCACCCATCAGCACCCGGGTATTCTTTTGGGCGCTCAGTACGCCGCGCAGGGGAGAGGCGATATCCCCAGGGGAGAGTCCGCCCATTGCCACCTGGTACAGCAGCGGCTGAAACAGGTGAAAGTTGCGCTTGTCGATCAGGGTTACTTCTACATCGGCCCGCCCCAGATGCTGAGCTGCATAGAGGCCGCCAAAGCCACCTCCAATAATGACCACCTGGGGCTTGCCAGGGGTAACCGGCGGCACTTCAAGGGTGGAACCCGGGTCTTCAAGAACCACGTTGGAAGCCATAGCGGTGGAGTCGAGGGGACGTTGGACGGTCTGCATGACAATACTGGGGAGGCGGGTTGTTACTTTTCGTTATAAAACACAATACCGCTAAATACTGTGTTCTATGCTATATCCCTTCAACCCGGCTATGGCTTGACCAAGATTGGGTCAAGCTGCTCCTGGGGGTGTTGAAGGCAGGGGCCGGGCTGGTAGAGTGAAAGATTAGGTTTTGGTACCCGCTGTAGCCCTTCCCTGCGATCAAACCGCTGTAGGTGTTGCGCTGGAGCAGTGCTGGAGTGGTGGTATAAGACTAAAATTTGGAGAGCTCTACTCCAAGTCCCGCTTCCTGAAAACCAGGGTGGCCAGGCCACCATACCGTCGGGAAGGACCTGACCCTCGCAGGGAGGCAAACGATAGTAACTATGGCGCTGATTGTACAGAAATATGGGGGCACCTCCGTAGGCACCGTGGAGCGGATTCAGGCGGTCGCCCAGCGGGTGAAGGCGACGGTAGAGGCGGGCAACTCGGTGGTGGTGGTGGTGTCGGCCATGGGCAAGACCACCGACGGCCTGGTCAAGCTGGCCGCCGACATCACCAGCCAGCCCAGCCGCCGCGAGATGGATATGCTGCTATCAACCGGCGAGCAGGTCTCGATTGCGCTGCTGACCATGGCCCTGCACGCCCAGGGGCAGGAGGCGATCTCGCTGACCGGGGCTCAGGTGGGCATTGTCACCGAGGCCGAGCACACCCGCGCCCGGATTCTGAAGATCAAAACCGATCGCCTACAGCGCCACCTCAGCGAAGGCAAAGTGATTGTGGTGGCGGGGTTTCAGGGCATTAGTCAGACCTCTGATCTTGAAATTACTACCCTGGGTCGGGGCGGCTCTGACACGTCGGCGGTGGCCCTGGCAGCGGCCCTGTCGGCAGAAAAGTGCGAAATCTATACTGATGTGCCCGGCATTCTGACTACTGATCCCCGCCTGGTGCCCGAGGCCCAGCTGATGGAGGAGATCACCAGCGACGAAATGCTGGAGCTGGCCAGCCTGGGCGCGAAAGTGCTGCACCCCCGAGCGGTGGAGATTGCCCGCAACTACGGTGTCACTCTGGTGGTGCGATCGAGCTGGACCGATGAACCGGGCACCCGCGTGATTTCGCCCCGACCCCAGCCGCGCCCGCTGGAAGGGCTGGAGCTGGCCCAGCCGGTAGACGCCGTTGAGTTTGACACCGACCAGGCCAAGGTGGCGCTGCTGCGCATTCCCGATCGCCCCGGCATTGCCGCCCGCCTGTTTGGAGAACTGGCTACCCAATCGCTCAACGTTGACTTAATCATTCAATCCATCCACGAGGGCAACACCAACGACATCGCCTTCACCATGGTGAAGGCCAATCTGACCAAGGCCGAGGCGGTGGCCGAGGCGATTGGCCCGGCCCTGCGCAGCAACCCCACCGACACCACCCAGGCTGAGGTGATGGTCGACCAGCGAATGGCCAAAATCAGCATTGCTGGGGCGGGTATGATTGGCCGACCGGGGGTGGCCGCCAAGATGTTTTCGTCCCTGGCGGCGGCGGGCATCAATATTCAGCTGATCTCTACCTCGGAGGTGAAGGTGAGCTGCACCATTGATGTCGATGACTGCGATCGCGCCATTGCCGTCCTGTGCGAGGCCTTTGAGGTCACCTCATCGCCTGTGCCCCAGGGCAACTCGCCCCAGGCCACTGCCCCGGCCCCCGAGGTGCGGGGGGCGGCCCTCGATATCAAGCAGGCCCGCGTGGCCATCCGCCACGTGCCCGATCGCCCCGGGATGGCGGCCAAGATCTTTCAGCTGCTGGCCACCCACGGCGTCAGCGTTGACATGATCATCCAGTCCCAGCGCTGTCGTCTGGTCAATGGCCAGGCCACCCGCGACATTGCCTTTACCGTGGCCCAGGCCGATGCCCAAACCGCCAAGGCTCTAGTCGAGGCGGCCGCCGCCGACCTGGGCTTTGGGGATGTGGCGGTGGATGAGGCGATCGCCAAGGTCAGCGTGGTGGGCACCGGTATGATCTACGCCCCCGGTGTGGCCGCCCGCATGTTCAAGGCGCTGTCGGAACAGGGCATTAACCTGCAGATGATCGCTACGTCCGAGATCAAAATTAGCTGCGTGGTGGCCGAGGCCGAGGGCGTTACGGCCCTGCGGGCGGTGCACAACGCCTTTGGGCTGGCCGGACTAGAGCGCACGGTAGTACCGGCTTAGGCCTGGTACTGGGCTGACCTGGCGATCGTAAACCCCACTGACCTACCTGTTTAGCGTGACCCTCTTTAGCGCAATGGGAGCGTAATGGGTTTTGTCGCTGGGTGGAGCGGAGCGTAACCCAGCAGCAGTCAGCCAGGTTGGATTCTGCTAGAGCGTCGGTACAGTACTTGGTTTGCAGCGAGGCTAGGGGTATGCGAGCCACAACTGCGGCGCTAAGCCCAAGGTGCTACTGGGGCCATGTCGCTGGTCCCAGACCCCCGTCGACCAGGGGCGTTCCGCCGCCCTGGACCCGACGGAAAGGAGCGATCGATCATCGGTTTAAACCTTTGTGCTGCCAAGGAATCGGTAGGGCTCTGTAGACCCTGCGGTGGCAGACTCTGCGGTGGCAAATTGGAGATCGCAGCCATACTGAACCGGTGCTCTAGCGTGCTACCCAACCGACAAATTCAGGCCTGACAGAGGATTAAGGCTATAAACCGAAAAAACACCGACAGTTGCCAGCGGTGCGTGTTTCCCCTCAGGGGGGAAGGTGGTGTTTGTGGTGGTGATTGTGAAACTGTGGGCTCTGGCGGTCTATGGTTGCCGCAGAGCTAGACCTTAGCCGTTGCGGTTTCTTGCCCAAGGGGCTGAATGCGGAACTTGACCAGGTTGGCCAACTCCTGCAGCTGGTGAATGGCTTCAGCCCCCTCCAGCTTCATCAGTTCGCGATCGTCGCGCATTTCGGTCCAGGTGATGCCGTAGTCGGACACCAAAAAGCGAATCAGGTGATCGTCGCCCAGGCTAACCATGAAAGATGCGCTGTTAAGCTGACCACCGCAGGTATAGCAGGATGCCAGATAGCCCATGCCCTCAAGCACTGTGGCCAGTGCCTGAAGGTTCATGACCAGATCCCTAACAAATTGACGGTGCTGCTCGGCTAAGCGGACAAACATAACGACACTCCTCGTTACCCATAGAGATTGTAGCCTAAAAATTAATTAATTCTTAAGATGCAGGCTAAGGTGCTTATTTTCTGCTTTTCTGACCTGTTCATCTTAACGATCCACGTTGAAATGTGCCCTTTTCCCTAAGGTAAATTGTGGGTTAGTTGGACCGCTACTGGTTCGTGTTTACCCCAACTGTATACAGGTCAAGCATTCTGTAAAATGTGAAAAGTTGAGAATTTGTGCGTTCTAACGTGAAGTTGACCTGCAAGGTCTGGTTTTGCGATCGAGCGATGTCGGTGAGGACAGGCAGCCCAACGACCCATTCACCTCGACCCAGGGTAAGCAGTAAGCTGGGGGCAATCCGTAGCTGTCACCACTAAATGCCCAGTTTCAGGGGTGAATGTTACCCAACCTTAAAAAAAGGTTGGCATTGCTTGCCTGTAATCCCGCTGGAAGAAACTGAACCCTCCCAGTGTAACAAGTCAACGTTGACACCCCCTAGGGGCTGTTATCAATCGACTTTTGAAAGCCCTAAAATCAACGGTTGCAGCCCCTAGGGGGTGTTTTTGTGCGGGCGTGGCAAGGCTTGAGGTATGGCGATAGCCAGATTTGATGACACGCCCTAGGCATCGACTGGAGCGGGGGCGAGGGTTTTTAGGTTCCAGGTGTGGTCTTCACCGAGTTCGAGCGTGATCTGGTGGTAGTCGTAGAGCGACTCGCGGTGTCCCACGCTGACAAAGGTGGTGCCGGTATGGCGCAGATGATCGTAGAGTTTGGCCTCGTTGGCCAGATCCAGCGCGCTGGTGGCCTCATCGAGAATGGCAAAGTCGGGTTGATTGATCAGAATGCGGGCAAAGGTGAGGCGCTGCTGTTCCCCCAGCGACAGCACATCCCCCCACTCTTCGATGGCGTCAAAGCCGCCAAAGCGATCGGCTAAATCAGCCAGGTTCACCGTTTCCAGGGCGGTTTGTAGGGCGACATCGTCTACCTCCTGGTGGGGGTGAGGGTAGAGCAGCTGATCCCGCAGGGAGCCGAGAATCATGTAGGGCTTTTGGGGGAGGAACAAAATGTGGTCGAGGTCGGGGCGGTGGATGGTGCCGCTGCCGGAGTGCCACAGGCCCGCGATCGCCCTTAGCAGCGAACTTTTACCGCAGCCGCTCGGCCCCACGATCAGCAGTCCGCTATGGTTGGGCACCTGCATGGAAAGGTTCTCAACCAGGGTGCGCTGGTAGTTCGGGGTTTGCAGCGTAAAGTTCTCCAGCGCCAGGGTGTCGGCGGTGGCAATGGCGATCGTGGGGCGATCGAGCGGCGCTGCGGGAATGGCGGTTTTGGCGGAGGCGGAGGCGGTAGTCCCCGCGTCGGCGAGTTCGGCTGGGTCTAGGGCGGTAGTCTCGCTATCGGCGGGCTCGGCTGGGGCGGAGCTGGCTGGGGGGGCGGACTCGATCTCGCCGTGGTTGAGTGCTTCGGCAAAGCCGTAGAGGCGGTCAATTCCGGCCCCAAAGGAGGTCAGCTCTGAGAACCGGGCCACCACCACGTTGAGCGAAAAGAACACCCGCACAAACGCCCCCTGGGCCTCGGAGACTTTGCCTACCTCCAAATCGCCCGCAAACACGGCGGGGGCGACCACGATCGCGGGCAGCACAAAGGGAATGAACTCGTAGGCGTTGGTCAAAACGCCGAGGTTGAGTTCCCAGAGGATCAGCCGCTTGAAGTTCTCAAAGGCCTCCAGGAACCGGTGGTTGACCTGGCCGGCCTCCTGGGTTTCGCCCCGGTAAAAGGCGATCGCCTCGGCATGTTCGCGAATGCGCACAAGGCTGAAGCGAAAGTTGGCCTCCCGCTTCAGCTGCTCAAAGTTGAGCCGCACCAGGGGCTGACCGAACACCAGCACCGTGACCAGGGTACCTACCACGGCGTAGAGCACCAGAAAGCCCACCAGGGACCGGGAAATGCCCCACAGCACGCTGCTAAAGGCGATCACCTGGAGCACGGAGCTGACCACCACCAGCAGCAACGCCAGGGACTGCTGGGTAAAGTTCTTGACGTCTTCGGCGATACGCTGGTCGGGGTTGTCGATGTCGGGCTGAAACTGCTGGATGTTGTAAAAGGCGCGATCGCGGAAGTAGTCACCCACAAACCGCCCGGTCAGCCAGCGCCGCCACTCCAGCCCCAGGCGCTTTTGCAGGTAGTCGTAGCCCGCCAGCAGCGGCGCGTAGGCCAC
The DNA here is from genome assembly GCF_000763385.1 of Leptolyngbya sp. KIOST-1. Lineage (NCBI taxonomy): Bacteria > Bacillati > Cyanobacteriota > Cyanophyceae > Leptolyngbyales > Leptolyngbyaceae > Leptolyngbya > Leptolyngbya sp. KIOST-1. The sequence goes on along the minus strand of NZ_JQFA01000002.1, from coordinate 1,507,445 downwards.
CAGCACCCCAATGAACACCAGCACCGTCTCCCAGAATCGGGCTTCATCCTTGGCCGAGAGAGCCGAGATCAGCACGCCGCGCTTGTTGTTGAGCACCACACTGAGGCCGGTATAGCCCAGCAAAAACACCGCTGTCAGCAGCAGCAGGCCCCCCGCTTTCCACTTTTCGTCGCCAAACCAGTAGGACTTCGCGATCGCCCAAAACCGCCTGAACCCCGTCAGATTAAATCGTTCCATGTTAAATCGTTCCATGCCGTCCCTGCGTCTCCTGCTGTGCCATGGGTGCTGGGGAGATCTTACAAAAGTTAACCCTTTTGTGGCCGCCGAGACCGGAGCCGGAGGCTCAAACCCAGCCTTTCGGTATAAATCCTGTTCCCCTGACAGCTCTACCCCGCCAAACCCCAGACCTTAAAGCCCAGGTCCAAAAACCGTAGTAAAAAGAAGGCAGCCCCCGTTCTAGGCTCCCCTCATGTCCGTCATCTACGAAGTTGAGCACATCACCCGCTACCGCTACGCCAAGCCGGTCACCTTTGGCCCCCACAAGGCCATGTTTCTGCCCCGGGGCAACTACAGCGGCCGGCTGCTGGGTTACTCCTTAGACATCAACGTGCCCGCCGATGTTCACTGGGTCAGCGATACCTTGTCGAACAACGTGGCGGTGATCGAAGTCAAGGAACCGGCCCAGGAACTGTGCGTGACCTGCCGGTTTCGGGGAGAACACTTCGGCACCCGCAGCATCGAAGACTTTCCCCTCGACCCCAGGGCCGACGAGGTGCCGGTGCAGTACACCCCCGACGAATGGACCGACCTGGCGGTCTACATGCGGCCCCACGCCGAAGACCCCGACGGCTCGGTGGCCGCCTGGGCCAAGCGGTTTGTCAAGGGCGATCAGGACGTCACCAGCGACGTGCTGAGCCGGATCATGAACACCATTCGCGACACCTTTACCTACCGCAGTCGAGAGGAGGAAGGCACCCAGCCCCCCGGCGAAACCCTGCGGCTGCAGTCGGGTACCTGCCGCGACTACGCCTGGCTGATGATCGAAACCCTGCGGCGGCTGGGGTTTGCCTGTCGGTTTGTGTCGGGCTACCTCTACGATTCAGCCCTGGACGGCGGCGATGTGGGCATGACCGGCTCGGGGGCGACCCACGCCTGGCTTCAGGTGTACCTGCCGGGGGCTGGCTGGCTGGTGTACGACCCCACCAACCGCATCACCGAGGGGTTTGATTTGATTGCGGTAGCGATCGCGCGGCACCCCGGCCAGGCCATTCCCCTGGCGGGGTCGTGGTTTGGCGACGCCGATGACTACCTGGGTATGGAGGTTGCCGTGGCGGTCCGCAAACTGGGCACCATTCCCGAGTTTGACTAGCGCCCCAGCAGGTTGGGAATATCCCCACAGCCACCGGGGATCGTAGCCCGCGTGGCCTCGCCGCCCCAGGCGCAGACGTAGCGGCGCTGCTCCTCAGAAAGGCGGTAGACACCGCTCAGGTTGGCCCCCTCGACTACGGCCCCCGTATTTACCCCCGAAGTGTAGTCAGGGGAACCCGTGCGGGTGCGGGGGGTGGCTGTGTCCACACTGCCGTAGAACAGCCGCGCCTCCATCAGGTCGGCCCCAGACAGATTGGCCTGATACAGAATGGCCCTGGCAAAGTTGGTCCGCACCAGATCGGCCCGGCGCAGGTCGGCCCGAATCAGGTTGGTTTCGCTCAGGTCGGCCCAGCGCAGGTCGGTGCCGGATAGGTCGACGGCGGCCAGCATCGCGCCAAGGTCGATCACGCGGGTGCCGTGGAGGCGGTCCTCCTCGTAGCCGCCGCGACCGTCTAGAATGGCGCGGCCGAGGCGATTGTCGCGGCGCAGGGGGGTGAGCAGCTTGGATCGCGACAGAAACCGAATCACCTTGGCTTTGCCGCCCGCATCGACGCTGCTCAGGATGGCGGCGGTACGGGCCTCGGCAATAATTCGCTCCTGGGGCCAGTCTTCCAGCAGCCCTTCTTCATCTAACACCAGCTCGGAAATGCCCTGGAAAAAGGCATCGATGGTCTGCTGTTGGGTGATCAGGTTTTGCTGGCGGGTCAGATCGCGGGAGATCACGTACTGCCGCCAGGCCACGAACAGGGCCAAAAAAGCGATGAAAATCTGCCCGATCGCCCCCATGAAATCCCCCAGGGCCCCGAGGATGTCCCACCGCAGAGTCAGCCCCCAGGCGAGCAGGGCACGGTTGAACCCGGTGATATTCATCAGGCCAAGGCCGCCGATCAACACGCCGGGAATGGCGATCAGCAGCGACTGCTGCCGGGGTGACAGTTCCCCCAGCACCTCCTGAAAAAAGGGCCACATGAGCCGCAGGGAGACCACCGTAGCCACCAGCGATCCGGCCAGGGTGAGCCAAAAACTGCCGGTGACGAGCCCTAGCCCAATGACGGCAATCGCCACCAGGGTAACCGCGCTGGCCGAGGTGACGGCGGCATCGACCACAACAGGACTGACGTTGGTGGGGTCCGAGGGGTCGAGGTCGAGCCGTTGGGAAAAGCCCTCCGATGAGCTGGTGCCGAGGGGTAAATCCGGCAACCGTTGAGAGGCCAGCGCGCCGGTTCCAGGAGCGGCACCGTTGCTCACATCGGGCGATGGAGGTGGAATTGACGGCTGGGGCTGAACGGGGTCCGGAGGCGGGGAAGTCATAGCGGGGGACGGCTAGCGAGAATGGGCGCCAACCCTTGAAGTTGCGGGGGCAAAGCTCTGGCGTTTGGATCTGGCTTTATTTAAGCACCTTAATCCTGTTCCTACCGACCTGGGAAAAGGTTTATTGCCGTCGTCATTTTGAAAATAGCTTTAAAGACAGACCTGAACCTGCCCTTAGCGGCTCCAATCGTTACCCCTGGCTAGTCGCGGCTGGCCCATCGACGGTAGACTGATGGGGATTTTGTCCGCCTTTCGGGGTGGGTTGAGGAGGTTAGCAACGGCGGCACTATGGTGATTACTGGGTTAATTTTGCTGGCCGCGATCGCCATTCTGGTCTGGGGCTACCGTCGCGCCCAGCCCTACGGCCGCGTGGGGATCTTAGCCTGGCTCCAGTCGGTGGTGCTGATGGCCCCCTGGCTGCTGTTTTTTGGGCTGTTTGCCCTGGGCGTCTACGTCAATTTGGCCGGGGTGTTGCTGCTGCTGCTGGGCTCGACCGGGCTGTACATCTACCTGGGGCGGCGGCTGCGCGCCCTGGGCCAGGACATGCTCTCTACCCAGCGCCCGCTGGCCGCCACGGCAGAATCCGCAGCGGCCAATACCGAGGCTCCACCCACCACTGATCAACCCAGCGCCGCCCCCGGCGATACCGACACCGCCATTCCCATCCCCGCCGAGGACCTGGCCCAGATCGAGGGCATTTTTGGCCTCGACACTTACTTTCGCACCGAGACTATTCCCTACGACCAGGGGGCGATTTTTCGCGGCAACCTGCGGGGCGAACCGGCGGCTACCCAGGCCCAACTGGCCCAATCGCTGGCGGACCGACTGGGCGATCGCTACCGTCTGTTCCTGGTCGAAAACCTGGAGCAAAAGCCCACCGTCGTTGTGCTGCCCGCCAGCACCGACCCGGCCCAAACGACCCCGGCTCAGTGGGCACTGGCGGGGGTACTGGCGATCGCCACCCTCTTCACCGGTTTGGAAGCCGGGGCCATTTTGCAGGGCTTCGACCTGATGCAGGACGCCGCTCGCTGGCGGGCGGCCCTGCCCTTTTTGGTGGCGCTGCTGGCGATCCTCCTCACCCATGAAGCCGGGCACTGGGTCAGCGCCCGCCGCTACAACATTCGGCTCAGCCCCCCTTTCCTGATCCCCGCCTGGCAGATCGGGGCCTTTGGCAGCCTTACCCGGTTCGAGTCGCTGCTGCCCAACCGCAGCGTACTGTTCGACATCGCGCTGGCCGGCCCCGCCGCTGGGGGCCTGATCTCCTTAGCCATGCTGATGGGCGGGCTGCTGCTGTCCCACCCCGGCAGCGCCTTTCAAATTCCCTCCGGCTTCTTTCAGGGGTCGGTGCTGATCGGTGCCCTGGCGCGGGTAGTGCTGGGTTCGGCCCTGCAAGCCCCGCTGGTCGATATTCATCCGCTAACTATCATGGGCTGGCTGGGGCTGGTGATTACCGCCCTCAACCTCATGCCTGCAGGACAGCTCGACGGGGGGCGCATGGTGCAGGCCATCTACGGGCGGCGCACCCTGAACCGCACCACCCTCTTTACCCTGGTAGTTCTGGCCCTGGTGGCCCTGGCCAACCCGCTGGCCCTCTACTGGGCCGGGGTGATCCTCATTTTGCAGCGCACCCCAGAGCGCCCCTGCCTCAACGATATTTCTGAGCCCAACGATGCCCGTGCTGCCCTGGGGCTGTTGGCGCTGTTTCTGGCGCTTACGGTGCTGCTACCCCTTACCCCCAGTCTGGCCGGTCGCCTCGGTATCGGCGTGTAGGCTCTACTTCACCTGAATTTCCTCCAGCCGCTGGGCCAGGTAGGCGGCGGCGGTAATTGGCGGAAACTGGGGCACACCGCCCGTGCGCCGAATCAGGCTGTCGATTGGGGTCAAATCGACCTCCGGACGGGGATGGACAAAAAACGGCATGGACAGCCGCGCCTGTTGACTCGACCGTGGGTTGACCACCCGGTGGGTGGTGCTCCTGAACAGGCCATTGGTCAGATTTTGCAGCATGTCGCCCGTATCGACCACAATCTGGCCGGGGTGGGTCTGAACCGGCAACCACTCCCCCTGCTGGGTCAGAATTTCCAGGCCAGGGGCGGTGGCTTCACAGAGCAAGGTGATTAGGTTGATATCTTCGTGGGGCGCGGCCCGCAGGCTGCCGGGCGGAGTCGCCCCCACCGCCGGGTAGTGGGCCAACCGCAGTACGGTATTGCCCCCGGTGGCCATCGACACCAGCCAGTCCTGAGGCTGCCCCAGGTATTCGGCACAGGCCCCCAGCAGTACCTCGGCGCAGGCCATCAGCTGCTGGTAGAGCCGCGTCATGACCGGGCGAAAGGAGGGTACTTCCTGGGGCCAGGGCGTATCAGTGCCGTTCAGGTTGTGGAAATTGATGTGCCAAAACTCTTTCAGGTCGGGAACGGTGTAGCCCTTGGCCTGCTCACTACCCAGGCTCGAAAATCCCCCCTGGCCCTGGCGTTGGGGGAACGTGTACTGGGCTTTGGCGGATTCGGGCAGGGCAAATACCTCCGCCGCCACCTGGTAGGCTCGCCGCACCACCTCGGGCGAGATCGGATGTGGTTCGAGGATGAAAAACCCTACGGCTTCCAGGGCCTCCCCCAGGGTGGCGATCGCCCGCTGCCGCGCTACTGTAGTACTGAGCAAATCGGGATAAGACACCACGGGAATAGTGGGCCGGGTCATGGCGTTGACCTTGGGGAGACTAAATAGAGTTGGATGGATTGTAGCAGCCTCGTCAACCCTCGCCGTCCTCGGTGTATAGCCTTGCGATGGGTCATGGCCTAACTGTGCTGGCGATGGCGATAACCCCGACATAATGCGATAAGGTGGGCTAAATACTGTGTTTTGCCGCCAAGTTTTGTGACGCCGCCTTCAACCCCTGACCTTAGTCTGGCCCTGCACGCGGGTTCCCAGACTGTAGCCGCTGCCGATGTTGTCCCGCTGCTGCGCCGCTATGGTCTCCTTCCTAACCTGCTCAAAGAACTTGTGATTGATCAAGCTGTGGCTGCGGTCACCCTCACCCCCGAGCAAACCAGCCAGGCTGTGGAGCAGTTTTTGCAGGTCAACCAGATCTCCACCCCGGAGCAGTACCAGAGTTTTTTGGCTCAGCGGGGGCTGAGTGAAGCGGATCTGGCCTTTTTGGCAGAGCGCGCCCAAAAACTGCAGCAGCACAAGCTCGATACCTGGGAGCCCAAGGTCGAATCCTACTTTTTGCAGCGCAAGAGCAACCTTGACCGGGTCCTGTATTCCCTGATTCGCACCCACGAGGCTGGCTTGGCCCAGGAAATTTTCTTCCGCATTCAGGACGATGGTCAGCCTTTTGCCGACCTGGCCCGCCAGTACTCCGAAGGGCAGGAAGCCCAAACCGGTGGGTTGATTGGTCCCGTCGAACTGTCGGTGCCGCATCCGGCTCTGGCTCGCCTGCTTTCCATCAGCCAGCCCGGTCAGCTCTGGCCCCCTACCCGGGTGGGGGAATGGTTCGTGGTGGTGCGACTGGAGAAGTTTTTGCCCGCCCGCCTCAACGAGGCCACTCGCCAGCGCCTGATGGATGAACTGTTTAACACCTGGCTGCTGGAGCAGGTGCAGGCGGCTGTTCAGGCTAATTGTGCTCAGCCCGATTCAAGCAGTCTGTAGGGGCGCACCCAAAAGGCGTGACCTCTGGCCTGTGACCCCCAAAAACTGGTGTTCCAGGGTAAGACCAAATCCTGCATGGCAACTCCAGATCGGTTAGGGCGCATGCGATGGGTCCCTGGGATTGGCCTTTTGAAAATTAGGGTTTTGAAACTCAAATGCGGTGTAGAGCAACTCAGTCCCCGGTCAGCCGGTTCAAATAGCGCTCGATCAGCAAAATGGCTACGATGTCGTCAATAGGGCGGGGAATTTTGCGTAGCGACTGGGGTACCAGGCCGGCCAGGCCCGTCGGGGGATACATCTGCCAGTAGCGATCGCGGGCCTCCAGGGTAGTGTACCGCTCGTCCACCAACATGATTCGCGGTGGGTCAGGCAGCTGGCTGAGGGTATCTTTCCAGCCCTTAGAGGCGGTCTGGTCACCCAGCACAATCATAGAGACCGGGAACTGCTGTCGCAGACGGGTAATCTCATCGATTACGGCCTCGACACCGACCACCTGCTGGTAGCAGAGCATACGGTCTAGTCCCATAATAGCCAGACCGCATTTTTGGCGTCCCGGATCAAAGCCCAAAATCACCGGCTGAGAGAGAGGTGGTGGAACAGGCTGGCTCACGGGGGCAGGGGGTGAAGTTCCCCTCTATTGTGCCATCCTGGTCTGACTTGCTCGGCCCCTGCCTGGCGATCGCCCCAGAACTACACCTAAAGAAATGACCCCACCGGCAGAACGGCATCTGGACAGGTAGCGTACAAACGGAGGGAATTGCACTAAACTTATGCGGCAGTAGCCCCAGGCAACCGCGTGGACCCTAAAATACGGCGAGTTCTCAGTCCACAGAGACAGTCTGCAGAGAAAGTGGTCAAACCCTTTTTGTCATAGTACACTTGTTTTAAGCCCAAGGTAACGCTGGCCAGTGCACATTAAGCGCGTCGAGTTATCCCATTTTAAGTCGTTTGGAGGAACGACCCAGGTGCCACTGCTGCCTGGGTTTACGGTCATTTCTGGCCCCAACGGCTCAGGGAAGTCGAACATTCTAGATGCGCTGTTGTTTGGCCTGGGGCTGGCCAGCTCGAAGGGCATGCGGGCCGATCGCCTGCCCGATCTGGTCAACCAGAACCAGATGAGTCGCCGCGCCACCTCAGAGGCCAGCGTCACCGTCACCTTTGACCTCAGCGATGTACCCGCCGAGCTGCTGATGGAGGGTGGAGACGACGAGGCCCCCCGTGCCCTCAACGGCCATGCCGCCAGCGGCGGTTCCACAAATGGCCATTCCACTAATGACCAAAATGGCAACGGCCAAAACGGCCATGGTTATGCCCCCGTCCTGGCTATTTCCGAAGCGGAGGAGCCTGGGGGCAACCTGGTGCCGCTGCCGGTTGGCCGCGAGTGGAGCGTGACCCGCAGGCTGCGGGTGACCAGCCAGGGCACCTACACCTCGAACTACTACATCAACGGCGAGCCCTGCACCCTCAACCAACTCCACGAGCAGCTGCAGCGCTTCCATGTCTACCCCGAGGGCTACAACGTGGTGCTCCAGGGGGATGTCACCAGCATTATTTCGATGAACTCCCGCGAACGCCGGGAGATCATCGATGAGCTGGCCGGGGTGGCCGCCTTCGATCGCAAAATTGACCAGGCCCGGGGCAAGCTCGAGGCCGTGCGCGACCACGAGGAGCGCTTTCGGATTGTGGAGCGCGAGCTGCAGGCCCAGCTGGAGCGCCTGGCCCAGGACCGGCAGAAGGCCGAAAAGTACCAGCGCCTGAAGGAAACCTTTCAGACCAAGAGCCAGTGGGAGTCGGTGCTGCTGTGGCAGAGCCAGCAGCGGGCGATCGCGGCGCTGCACCAGACCCTCGAGCAGGGCGAGGCCCAGTCCACCGCCCTGGCGGCGGCGATCGCCCAGGGGCAGGGGGCGATCGCTGCTCTGGAGACTGAGCTAGCCGCCCTCAACGCCCGCATTCGGGCCATGGGCGAGGACGAGCACCTGGCTCTCCAGGCCCAGGTGGCCACCCACGAGGCCGAGCTGCGCCAGCTCCAGCGCCAGGAGCAGGAAAACCGGACCGCCGCCCACCAGGCTGCTGCCCAGCGCCGCGATACCGAAATTGCCCAGCAGCAGCAGCAGCGTGAACTGGAGCAGGTGGGCCAGGCGATCGAAGCCCTCACCACGGGCGATCTGGTCGCCCTCACCGAGGCCAAAGACCAGGTGCAGCAGGCTCTGGAGGAGCGCCGCCAGGCCACCCTGGCGATCGCCTCTGCCTCCCAGACCAGCATTCAGCAGCAAAGCCAGCTCCGCCAGGCGATCGAAACCCTGCGCAGCGCCATCGACCCCCAGCGCACCGAGCAGATTCGCCTGCAGGAGCGGCTGCGCCAGCTGGAGCAGCAGATCGAAGCGCTCACCGAGCAGCGCCACAGCCTGGCCGGCGACGCCGAAGACGCTGGGGACGCTGACCTGACCGCCCAGCTTGCCGCCGCCGAGGCCACCGTTCAGGACACCGCCGCCAGGATCGCCGCCGCCGAAGCCGAGCTGGCGGTGCAGCGGGACACCCAGACCCGCCTGCAAAAAGAGCAGCGCGACAAACAGCGGGAACTCGACAAGCTGGAGGCCCAAACCCAGGCCATGCAGGAGAGCCAGGGCACCCACGCCACCAAACTGCTGCTGGAGAGCGGCATGGCGGGCATCAGCGGCCTGGTGGCCCAGCTGGGCAAGGTCGACCCCAAGTACCAGCTGGCCCTCGAAATTGCCGCCGGAGCGCGACTGGGCTACCTGGTGGTCGAGGATGACCGGGTGGCGGCCCAGGGTATTCAGCTGCTGAAGCAGCGGCGGGCCGGGCGCGCCACCTTTCTGCCGCTGAACAAAATTCGCGCCCCCCGGTTTACCCCCGTACCCGATTGGAAGCGCCCCGACGGGTTTCTCGACTACGCCGTGAACTTGATCGACTGCGAGCCGCGCTATCGCGACATTTTTGGCTACACCTTTGGCAGCACGGTGGTGTTTGACACGCTGGCCTCGGCCCGGCAGTACCTGGGCGACTACCGCATCGTCACCCTGGAGGGGGAAATTCTCGAAACCAGCGGGGCCATGACCGGGGGCAACGTATCATCGCGCTCGGGCAGTCTGCACTTTGGCACCGTAGAGCCCGCCGAATCGAGTGAGGCCCAGGCCCTGCGCCAGCGGCTGGGTGATATTGAGGTGATGCTGGAGCGCGGCGATCGCGACCTCAGAACCACCTCCGCCACTCTGCAGACCCTCTCCCAATCGCTGATTGCCCAGCGCCAGCAGTACCGCGAGCTACAGCTGGCGGGCGAACAACAACAGAATCAGCAGCAGCAGCAGGCCCAGCGCCGCGCCAGCCTCGAAGCCCAGCTCAGCCAGCATCAGCAGGAGCTGAGCAGCACCCAAGCTCGCCTGCAGGAGCTGGCCGCATCGCTGCCGGTCCAGGAAGCGGAGATTGCCCGCCAGCAGCAGACCCTCAGCGAACTGGAGCAGTCGGCGGCTCACAGCGAGTGGCAGCAGGCCCAGGCCGCCGTGGGGCAGCTGGAGGCCCAGCTCAGCGATCGCCAGCAGGCGCTCCAGGCCGCCGAGCGTCGCCTGCAAGAGCTGCACACCCAGCGCCAGCAGCTCGATTTGGCGCTTAACCAGGCCCAGCAAACCCTGGCCAGTCTGGCCCAGCAGCAGGGCGATCGCGAAGGGCAGCTCACCCAGATCCAGCAGCAGCAAGCTGCGCTAAATGGCGAAATTGCCCAGCTGCGCCAGCAAATGGCCGCCCTGGACCAAACCCTGGCCGCTGAAAAAGCCGCCCGCGACGAGCTAGAGCAGCGCCTACGCACCCAGCGCACCCAGACCCAGCAGCAGGAGTGGGAGCGCCAAAAGCTGCTCGAAACCCAGCAGGAGCGCCGCCAGCAGCTGACCGAAGCCCAGGAATTGCTGGCCACCCAGGCGGCGGAGCTGCCCGACCCGCTGCCCGAGATACCGCCCGAAACCGACTTAGAAGAGCTGCACAAAGAGCTGCGATCGCTCCAGCGCCGGATGGAGGCCATGGAGCCGGTCAACATGCTGGCCCTCGAAGAGTACAACCGCACCGAGGAGCGCCTGGGGGAACTCACCCACAAGCTCACCACCCTCGAAGAAGAGCGCACCGAACTGCTACTGCGGATCGAAACCTTCACCACCCTGCGGCGTCAGGCCTTCACCGAGGCCTACAACGCCGTCAACGAAAACTTTCAGGCCATCTTTGCCGAACTCTCCGACGGCGACGGCCACCTCCAACTCGAAGATCCCGAAGACCCCTTCAACGGCGGCCTGAATCTGGTCGCCCACCCCAAGGGCAAACCTGTGCGGCGACTGGCCTCGATGTCCGGGGGCGAAAAATCTCTCACCGCCCTGGGGTTCATCTTTGCCCTGCAGCGCTACCGGCCCTCCCCCTTCTACGCCTTTGACGAGGTGGACATGTTCCTCGACGGGGCCAACGTCGAGCGCCTCTCCCGCATGATCAAGCGCCAGGCCGAGTTGGCCCAGTTCATTGTGGTCAGCCTGCGCCGCCCCATGATCGAGTCGGCCCAGCGCACCATCGGCGTCACCCAGGCGCGGGGAGCCTACACCCAGGTGCTCGGCATCGATCTGGAGGCCCAGAGCGCCACCCTGTAAGCGCTGCTCCAGCTTGCGCAAGATCCCGCATCCCCCCAGGGGCAGACTCTAATTAAGGACAGTGAAGAAAACGGGCGTCTACTGCCGTCCCAGGAGTACCCTGGCAACGGGAGCCAACGCTGGGCTCCTGCTGCGAGGTGTCTAAAGCCATGCTGGTCTACGGAATTTGCTTTGTTGTGGGCGGGATTTTTGTCTTTCTCGCTGCCGTGGGCGGGCTCGATGGCGTAGACCTGGCGGGCGATTTCGACGGCGACGTTGATGTTGCCATCGACAGCGACGGTGACGGCACCCTGGACGATATCGATTTTGGCACCCACCTGGGCGAAACCTTTGCCGTCCTGCGATCGCGCTGGTGGCTGCCCCTGCTCAGCCTGCGCTTCTGGACCTTTGCCCTCTGCTTCTTTGGCCTCACCGGCCTGCTGCTGAACCGGGTACAGCCCGATCTGGCCCCCTGGCTGATTGCCCTGGTGGCCCTGGGGATGGGGCTCTTTTGCGGTTTGCTGGCGGCGCTGGTGCTGCGATCGCTCGCCCGCCAGTCCGTCAGCAGCCTGATTCGCCCCGAATCGCTGACGGGTCAGATCGCCACGGTAGAAATTCCCTTTGATCTCCACAGCCGGGGCAAAGTTAGCCTCAGCTTGGGGGGATCAATAGTCAGCTTTTTTGCCATCACCCAGGAAGACCGCGAGTTTCGTGCCGGTGAAACGGTGCTGGTGGTGGGGATGGAGCACGGCAAGCTGTGGGTGGCAGCGGCGGAGGGGATGGAGGGGTGCGGGGTGGATGGGTAGGCGGGTAGGCGGGTGAATGGGTAGGCGGGTGGATGGGTGGATGGGTAGGCGGGTGGATGGGTAGGGGCAGACGGTGTCTGCCCTGGCGAGGGAGTGGCGACAAGGATTTTGGCACACCAAGGAGCGCATAGGTATGGCAGCAAGGATGAATCAGACCGAAACGGTTGCCCTGGCGGAGGTTATGCCCCCCGCCCCAGCGATCGCTCAGACGGGCGGGCAGGCCCTGGGGGGCGGGGCGATCGCCGTGCTGATCTTTGCCGTTTTGATCACGATCTGGGGGGTCAATGCCCTCGTGCAGATCTGCGACCCCAACAAGATTTTGATTATCTCGGGGCGCAGGTACCGCCGCGCCGACGGCCAGACCATGGGCTATCGGGTGATCTACGGCGGGCGCACGTTTCGCATTCCAATTCTGGAAACGGTCAAAACGATGGATTTGACCACCATGCCGGTGCCGATTGAGGTCACCAACGCCTACTCCAAGGGCGGCACACCGCTAGATATTCAGGCGATCGCCAATGTGAAAATCGCCCGCGATGAAACCCTGGTCGGCAATGCGATCGAGCGCTTTCTGGGCCGGGGCCGCGACGAAATTTCGCGGGTCGCCCGCGAAACCCTGGAGGGCAACCTGCGCGGCGTAGTGGCCACCCTCACCCCCGAGCAGCTGAACGAAGACCGGCTGGAGTTTGCCGAGCGCATTGCCAGCGATGTCCGCAACGACCTGGTCAAACTGGGCCTCCAGCTCGATACCCTAAAAATTCAAAGCGTGGCCGATCGGGTGGACTACCTCAACTCCATCGGGCGGCGGCAGATCGCCACGGTGGTCAAGGATGCTGAAATTGCCGAGTCCAACGCCGTGGCCGAGGCCGAGCAGATCGAAGCCGACAGTACCCGCCAGGCCGAGGTGGCCCAAACCCAGGCCCGCACCGTAATTCAAGAAAAAGAAAACGAGCTGCGCCGGATCACCGCCGAGGTGGAAAAGCAGGCCCGCATCGAAGAGGAGCGCACCCAGGCCGCCGCCGAAGAGGCCCGCGCCCGCGCCCAGCGAGAGCTGCAGGCCATTCGCGCCAACCTGGAGCAGGCCCGCCTGGAAGTCGAAAAAGTGCTGCCTGCCCGCGCCCAGCAGCGGGCCCAGGAGTTTCAGGCCCGCGGCGCCGCCGCCACCCTGGAAGAAAACGCCAAAGCCTCCGCCCAGGCCAGCCAGATGCTGGTCAAAGTCTGGCAAGACACCGGGGTCAACGCCTCGGAGCTGTTTCTGGTGCAGCAGCTGGAAATGGTGCTACAGGAGGCGGGCCGCATTCCCAACCGCCTGCACCTGGACAAGGTGAACGTGATCGACAACGGCGACGGCAAGGCGATCGCCTCCCTGCTCAGCGCCTACCCCGAAATGGTGAAGCAGTTCCTGCGCCAGTCCGAAGCCATCCTCGGCATTCCCCTCGCCGCCAGCCCCATCCCCCCCGAACAACCCCCCACCCCCCTCAATCTCCCTAAAACCGACGCCCCCTAGGCATCCATCCACCCATTTGAGTTTGAGGCAGGGCAAACACCGTTTGCCCCTACCCCTCCACCCCTCCACCCCTCACCCCTTCACCCCACCGGAGCACCCATGAGCCTCATCTTCACCCTCCTGGTCGTCATGTTCGGGGCCACCGGCAGCCTGCTGCTCGTCATCAAAAACCTCTACTACATCTGCCAGCCCAGCGAGGTGCTGATCTTTGCGGGCGATCGCCGCGCCGTCAGCGACGGTCGCCGGGTGGGCTACCGGTTGGTCAAGGGCGGAAGCAGCATTCGCAAGCCCCTGCTGGAAAAGACCTTCCGCATGGAGCTTACTAACATGATCATCGAGCTGAAGGTGGCCAGCGCCTACTCCAAGGGCGGCATCCCCCTCAATGTCGATGGCGTGGCCAATATCAAGATCGCGGGGGAAGAACCGGCGATTCACAATGCGATCGAGCGACTGCTGGGCAAAAGCCGCGAGGAGATCGAAAAAATTGCCCGAGAAACCCTCGAAGGCAACCTGCGCGGGGTGCTCGCCACCCTCACCCCCGAACAGGTGAACGAGGACAAGATGGCCTTTGTGCGCAACCTGCTGGACGAGGCCGACGATGACCTGGCCCAGCTCGGCCTGATTCTCGACAACCTGCAGATTCAAAACATCTCCGACGATGTCGGCTATCTCAACTCCATCGGGCGTAAACAACGGGCCGACCTGCTGCGCGACGCCCGCATCGCCGAAGCCGAAGCCAAGGCCCAGTCGGCTCTCCAGGCCGCCGAAAATCTCAAGCGCACCTCCCTGCGCCAGATCGAGGCCAAAATTGCCACCACCCGCGCCGATGCCGATCGCCGCCTGCAAAATGCCCTCAGCCAGCGCCAGGCCGCCATTTCCGAGGCCGAGTCTGAAATTGCCGCCGAAGTGGCCCGTACCGAGGCCGAACTAGCTGTCCAGCGCGAGCGCCGCAACCAGGTCGAGCAGCAGCTCCAGGCCGATGTGATCGCCCCCGCTGTAGCCGCCTGCCAGCAGGCCCAGGCCCGCGCCAAGGGGGAGGCCGCCACCATCGTCGAAGACGGTCGCGCCCGGGCCGAGGGCATCCGCGAACTGGCCACTACCTGGCAGGCCGCCGGGGACCACGCCCGGGAAATTTTCCTGTTTCAAAAGCTGGAGGGGCTGCTGGAAAACCTGGTCAACACCGTGCCCGAGGTGTCCGTAGACAGCATGACCGTGATCGATTCAGGCGGGGGCAGCAGCGCCACCAAGCTGGCCAGCTTTATGCAGCAACTCAAGCAGACCACCGGGTTAGACCTCAGCCAAACGGCGCAGACCCTGCTCCACAGCCATCCCGCCGTCGTTCCCCCTCCCTCTGTCAATGGGCATCTCGAGGGGGCAGAAGAGAGCTAGTCCTGTCCGCCAACGCCTGCGGACCCCTGGTCTGGTAGTTCGGTCTTCCCTCCTGTAGAATTAGACGATTCTAGTTAAGATAGCTATTCAGGCGCGGGGTTGATTGTCCTGTGGCAGGGCGGTTCATCTCAAAGTCTGGCCCCTATCAGCGATCTGTTGTCTCGGCTTTCGAGATGGATTAAACATGACCTTAGACAAGTATCGTCTCCGCTCCGACTTCCTGGGTACCCAGGTAATCACCCGCAACTCTGGTCAGCGCCTGGGGATTGTCAGTCAGGTGTGGGTGGATGTTGACCAGCGCGAAGTCGTGGCCATTGGCCTGCGGGAAAATATTATGTCTGGGCTGGTGTCGAGCACCCAGCAGGTCATGGCCCTGACCAACATTCGCCAAATCGGCGACGTGATTCTGGTGGACGACGAGGCCGCGCTAGATGATGAAATGAGCGTTGCCGCCTACAGCACCCTGGTCAACTGCGAGGTAATCACCGAAACCGGTGAACCCCTGGGCCGAGTGCGGGGCTTTAAGTTTGACGTCACCAACGGTCGCATCGAAACCATTGTGATCGCCTCCTTTGGCCTGCCCCAAATTCCCGACCAGGTGATCAGCACCTACGAACTCTCCATTGACGAGGTGGTTAGCAGCGGTCCCGATCGCCTGATTGTCTTTGAAGGGGCCGAAGAAAAAATGGTGCAGCTCAGCGTGGGGCTGCTAGAGCGCCTGGGCATTGGCGGCGCGCCCTGGGATCGCAACGACGACAGCGAATACATTATGCCGGTGTCCACCGCCAACCAGCTGCCCTCGGGGGTACAGGTGCCCGCCGAGTTTAGCAAGGCTCGCCCGGCCACCGCTGAAGAACGCTGGAGCGACGACGACTGGGGCGAACCCGAGCGGATTGAGGAACCGCTCCGAGCCCAGCAGCCCGCCGAGCGCTACCAGGCCGCTACCCTGGACGACCAGAACGACTATAAGGCCTTCGACGCCGATTTTCAGGAGGTCACCGAAGATGTCTGGACGGAGGAAGACGGGGGCGAGCCCTACGAGCCCAAACCCCTCAACATTCCTCAGAAGAAGAAAGTGACCGAGTACGAAGAAGAGCTGGACTACTGAGCCCAGGACCCTTGCCAATACTCCAGGTTACGGCGCTCCATCCTCCTCTGGCGCCGGAGCACTGGTAATGGCTTCTATTTGGCTGACCAGAAAGGTGAGCCGGTAGGGACGCCCCAGTTCTCGTGCCAAAAACTGCTCCAACAGTTCTACCTGGTTGGGGAATAGGGGCTCTGCGG
This sequence comes from Leptolyngbya sp. KIOST-1, assembly GCF_000763385.1. Classification (NCBI taxonomy): domain Bacteria; kingdom Bacillati; phylum Cyanobacteriota; class Cyanophyceae; order Leptolyngbyales; family Leptolyngbyaceae; genus Leptolyngbya; species Leptolyngbya sp. KIOST-1. The sequence goes on along the minus strand of NZ_JQFA01000002.1, from coordinate 1,491,516 downwards.
CCCGTACGGTGAGGGAGATTTCGGGTGGGCTACTCAGCCAGTTGACCTCCATATCCACTAGAGTGAGGCGTTGAAAGGTGACGGTGCGATCCAGCAGGGCGGCTCTGACGCTGGCCTCCAGCTGATTTTGCCGCAGCAGCTGCACGGTACTGGCCCCCAGGGGAATAATCAGCAGCGTGGTGAAGATGAGCGTAATGCCCAGGGGCCGCCGGGCCCGCCGCACCATGGAGTAGCCAAACAGAATAAACGCCACCATGCAGGCCAGGGTAATGCCAAACAGGTTGGTCAGGTAGAGTAGCAAAGCGCCGAGACTGAGGGCCAGATTGCCCTGACCCAGCCACAGCCCCACCACGCAGATAGGGGGCATCAGGGCGACTGCGATCGCCGTTCCCGCCACCGTGCTGGAGAGCTTTGGTTCCACCTTGGCAACTCCGGCCAGGGCTCCGGCGGTGATCGCAATGCCCAGGTCGAGCAGGGTGGGCTGGGTACGGGCCATCACTTCACTGCCAAACTGGGCTACCCCCGTCATCACCCCCAGCAGGGCCGAGATGGCAACCGCCAGGAGCGAGCCGGTCACCAGGGCCACAATGCTGGCCCGAATCAGGGGGCGATCGGCCTCCAGAATGCCAAAAGCCGCCCCCCGAATGGGCAGCATCAGTGGGGCAATCAGCATCGCCCCAATAATTACGGCAGCGGAGTTGGCAATTAGCCCCAGGGTGGCGATAATGCAAGACCCGATCACCAGGACGAGGTAGTGCCAGCTGAGCTGAGACTCCACCAGCAGGTCCTGGCGCAGACGGGTTAAATCTCCCGCTGCCGCCGATCGCCGGATGGGAGACAGGACGCTCTCCAGCCAGGCTGCGATCGCCAAAAAAGTTTCCCATAGCCAGGTCTGAACCCCTAGCCAGGCTCTGTAACTCCCCTGCCCCAGCCGCTGAACCAACCGCAACCATTTGGATTGATTAAACGTCAAGACCCAGCCCTCACTCCAGCAGCGCGATGTCACCGACGTCACCCATCCCAGTCGGGATTTAGCCCGGTGGCACCCACGGTCTATCCATCATCGCTCTATTTTCGGGAAAACAATGTCTCTATTCGTGAACCGTGCCGTCGGGCATGGTGGTGCCGCTCCAGACGACATTGGTTAGGGTGGTGCTGCTGATCTCGGCCCGCTCCAGAATGGCTTCGCTGAGGTTGGCATCGGTGAGGTCCGCGCGACCCAGGTAGGTTTCCACCAGCATCGCCTTCGTCAAAATCGAGCGGCGCAGGCTGACCCGAGCCAGGTCGGCCCGGCTGAAGCGCGAGTTGGCCAGGTCGCAGTCCTCCATCTGAGCCAGGGCCAGCACGGCTTCCGTAAAGTCGGCTCCCCTGGCATTGGCCTGGTTGAGATTGGCCTGAGTGAGGTTGCTGCGGGGGAAACGGCAGTGGGTGAGGTCGGTGGCTTCCAGGCAGCTCTGGCTCAGATCGACATCGCTGAGGTTGGCGTTGCACAGCAGCGCCCCCTGCAGGTTGGCTCCCTTCAGGTTGGCATCGCGCAGCACGGCCTCGCTGAGGTTGGCCCCCCTGAGATCGACATTGGCCAGGTCCGCCCCGGACAGGTTGGTACCCCGCAGGTCAGCCAGGCGCAGTTTAGCCCCCCGCAGGTTGGTGGCATACTTGCGGTTTTCCTGGCGCAGGTTTGCCCCGCGCAGACAGGCTCCGGTCAGATTGGCCCCGCTCAGATCGGCATTGCGCAGGTCAGCCCCGGTCAGGTTGGCGTCGAGCAGGTCGGCCAGGGTCATGTCGGCGCTGCGCAGGTCGGCCCCCTGCAGGCTGGCTCCGTGCAGGTTGGCATCGCGCAGCATCGCCGCCGACAGATCGGCCTGGTTGAGGTTAGCCCCACCCAGGCGCGCTTTGGATAGGTTAGCCTGGCGAAACCGCACCCGAGTCAGAAAGGCCAGCATCAGGTTGGCGCTTTCCAAATCGGCCTGCACCAGGTTGGCCCCAATCAGATCGGCCCCAGCCAGATCGATGCCAACCAGGGTCTTACCTTTGAAGTCCATCTCGCCGCGGGCATAGGCATCGAGTAGTTCACGGGCGTTCATATTGATCGGGGGCTCAGGCGGAGGAACGGGCGGAGGATGGAGCGACGGCAACAGCAGGACGATCGCCCAGGCTGGCCACCTCGCGATCTTTGGTGGCGGGACAGGGTGGTTCAGGAACCTCTAACTCCGCCACGACCAGGGGCTCTAGCGCTGCATTGGGGTCCTGGGGATAGTAGGCCCGCATGGCCTGGGTAATGGCGCTGGCCACCTGGCCGCCATCGCCAGCGCGGCCCAGACAGTGGCCAATAATGGATAGCTTACTGTCTAAGTCGGCGTAGGTGGGGCAATATTCAAAGGTTTGCTGCAGCAGGTCGTTGAGGGTGCGGTGGTTGAGGCTGGACCAGTCCTGGGAGGTGTAGCCAAAGGGTCCATAGAGGCAGGAATACAGCAGAATTTTGGCTCGCAGCGGGTTGGCGTACTGCAGAATGTCACTGCGGAGGTCAAACAGGGAGGAGCGATCGCGCCGGGGGCCGCCGCTGTCCTGGCCTGCACTCAGGGGGTTGGACAGGGTGCCGTGGAGAGTGGTCAGATCGGCGGGCTGCTCAGCCCCCGCCAGGGTGGTCAGAGTGGTGTGCCCGCCCTCGGCACCGCCGGAGGGGCCAGAGGGCTCGGCCGCCAGCGCCGTCGATTCGACCAGGGCCGTGGCACCGGCTGTGCTCCCAAGCTGACTTTGGTACAGCGTCTGAAAGGTCAGGACAATCTGGTTGGCCAACCGCGTGTACTGCTGGCGTCGGTTCAGGTGCTTGACGATGCGGCTGAGTCGATAGCGCAGGTCCTGGGGCTGGGGAGCCACAACGAGTACCTGCTGAATCAGCGCGGGCAGATAAATTTGGTTGAGCAGGTTGGGGTCGTTTTCCCAGCTCCCGTGGCAGAGGCAATAGAGCAGCTTGCGCAGGCGCAGGGCGGCGGGGCTCTGGTCAAACTGGTCGGCCAGGGTCTGGCAGCGCTCTTCCAGCGATCGCACCGTCAGCTGCGTCAGCTCAGTTTCGCCCAGCTCGCGGGTTTGAACCAGCGATCGCGCGTACCAGGGCTGGAGCTGCTTCAAAATCGCCTCCGTCACCTCTGTATAGAGGTCCTGGCGGTTGAGGCCGGCCACCACCCGGCCCAGCTGATCCTCCAGGGCGGCCAGAGTGGAGTGGCGATCGCGCAGCGACAGCAGCAGTGCCCTGAGGTCAAACTGCTCCAGCACCTTGGGGTCGTTTTCCCAGGCCTGCTGGTAGGTGGCAAAGATCAGCTTTTTGATCCGCAGGCTGTGGGGGTGGGTGCTGAGGGCGCGTAGGGCATTGGCCAGCAGCGCCTCGGTGGTCATGGGCAGGGTGCAGGTGTTGTCGTCCGAGCCCTGCGGGCTGGAGCCGGTGTCCTCCGCCTGTAGGGCCAGCTGGTAGGCGGGTACCGGTTCCTCAATATTTTTGAGATGGAGCGGGCCCAGAAAGGTGGCGTGGAGAGTGAGGCGGGCCTTGACCACGTCGTAAATGGTGCGCGACACACACAGACCGCGGGGCTTGGCGTAGGTTTGCAGGCGGGCCGTGATATTCACCCCATTGCCCATCACGTCCTGCTCGCTGACCAGAATGTCGCCCAGGTGAATGCCAATGCGGTGATCCAGGTACTCCTCAGGCCCCAGCCCTGCGGCCAGATCCACCAGCTGCCGCTGCATCTCCAGGCCGCAGGACACGGCTTCAACCGCGCTTAAAAAATAGATCAGCAGACCGTCTCCCGTGGACTTGAGCACGGTACCGCCAAACTCCCGGCAGGTATCGCCAATTAGCGTCAGGTCGCGGTCAATCAGGCGAAGGGTGCGCTCCTCATCCACCGACATCCGGGTGCTAAAGCCCACGGCGTCAGTAATCATGATGGCAGCTAGCAGACGTTGCCCCTGGGATAACGATGACACTCGACGTTCCATGGCGACTCGCAATGGTGCACAGCAGGATGGGTCAGGTCTGGGGCAGGGGCAACCCCGAGACGCTTACACTTAACATATTGCCCGTATAGACCCTGCAATGCGCTAAATAGAGGCCAGAAGCCGAACGGTTTACCCAGTCTTCATATCGGCGATCGCCCCCCGGGCCATCGCGGCGATCGCCTGGTCGGTGGCCTTGGGCAACTGGTAGTAGCGGCCCCCGGCGGTCTTGGCCAACTCTTTACCAAACCCGGTGGAGACAAACTTGCGTTCGGTATCAATAATCAGCAGCTGATAGCCCACGCCGCGAATGCGCCCGGCAATCTCTAGCAGCTCCTGCTTGATGTCGGGCTTGGGGGCGTCGGGCTCTGGGGGTTCCCCCAGCGATCGGGCCAGGGGCACGTTGCCGCGACCATCGGTAATCGCCACGATCACCACGCTGCCCACGTCCCCCGACTGCTGGGCATTGACCCCCACCCGCACCGCCTGGGTGAGGCCGTGGGCCAGGGGCGACCCGCCGCCGCAGGCCATGCGCTCCAGCCGTCGTCGGGCCATAGCAATGGAGCGGGTCGGCGGCAGCAGCACCTCGGCCTGTTCCCCCCGAAAGGGAATCAGGGCCACCTGGTCACGGTTTTGGTAAGCCTCGGTAAGCAGCTCCAGGACGGCTCCCTTGGCGCTCTGCATGCGGTTGAGGGCCATCGACCCCGAGGCATCGACCACAAAAATAATCAGGGACCCGGCCTTGCGGGCCAGGCGCTTGGCGCGAATATCCCCCTGCTCCACCACCACCTTGCGGTTGGGCTCCCGCTCGCGGCGAGCCCGCTGGTAGGGGGCGGCGGCCCGCAGGGTGGCATCCACGGCAATTCGGCGCACCGGCCCCTGGGGCATAAAGGGCTTGATATAGCGGCCCCGCTCCTCGGAAAAAATCAGGTTGGCATTGCCCGATTTGCCCTGGCGGCCCACGGTCTGGGCAAACAGCAGCATCGACGGGTCAATGATCACCCCCTCGGGGTCGAAGACAAACTCCTCTGGAATGCTAGGGGGGCTGTCGTCCTCCTCGGGGGAGTCGTCCTCGTCCGGATCGTCGGCATCCTGGTCCTCGGAGTTGTCCTGGGGTTCCTGCTGGTCGGGATCGGAGGGCGGTGGCGGCGGCGGTGGCGGTTCCTCAGGCAGATCCTGGGGCAGCAGGGACCGGGGCACAATTACCAGTTCTACCGCCACGCGCAGATCGTCGGCGGTGACCTCAGCCCGGCCCTCCAGGGCGGCGTGGGCCTTGGCGACTCGCACCGCAAACAGCTCGGCCCGGTGGCCCTGAATGCCCCCCCGCAGCGCCTCGGTCACCAGGTACTGAATCTGCTCCCGGCTGATGGTGACTTCCTTCAGCCATTCCCGCGCCAGAATGATTTGGGTTCTGAGGGCGTCGATTTCGTAGGCGTAGGCGGCCAGCACCGCCTGGGGATCGTTGGCAAACTGGGTCGACTGATCGACCGCCGCCACCCGGTTCGCCAGGGACATGGACCCGTCGGCGGAGAGGGCGATCGCAATGCGATCGAGCAGGTGCTGGCGCAGCGGCCCTGCCTCGGGGTTGTAGGTGGCGATCAGCAGGGGTTCGCAGGGGTGCTGAAAGCTCAGCCCCTCGCGTTCGATCTGGTTGCGACGGGCGGTGAGGGCCGCCAGCAGCAGGTTGGCCACCTGGTCGTCGAGCAGGTTGATGTCGTCGACATAGAGCACACCCCGGTTCGACTCGGCCAGCAGCCCCGGCTGAAACACGCTCTCCCCCGCCTGGATCGAGCGGGCCACATCAACCGAACCCAGCAGCCGGTCTTCGGTAATTCCCAGCGGAATTTGCACAAAGGGGGCAGGGACGACACGGGTGGGCAGGTCGGCCGGAGCGGGAGAGGTGCCGAAGCGATCGCGGGTCTGGTCGTCCCACAGCTGGGGGCTCATGGGGTCAGCGTTGCAGCAGGATCCTTCCACCACCTCAATCGGGGGCAGCAGCTGGTGCAGCGCCCGGGCCATTACCGACTTGGCCGTGCCGCGCCGACCGGCGATGGCCACCCCTCCCAGGCTGGGGTCAACCGCCGCCAGCAGCAGGGCCATTTTTATCGCCCCCTGCTCGACCACCGCCGCCAGGGGAAACACAACCGGAATTGGGGAATCTACTGTAGCCGTCATGGCGCAGGCAACGTACTCAACGTGGGCAATGGTTCAGTCTTTCACCATATCAGGAATTGCCAAACCCTACCCCTGTCTCGCCTTGGCTATGCCTAAACCAGCCCTTCTGGGGGGCGGTAGCCTACCCGCAGGGCCGCCGAGTTTTGTTGCATTGTGTTGCAAACCTCCAAAAGCCTCCGTATTTTCCCTGGCTCAGGCTGCCCTGGGCCAACCAAACCTCCGTTATTTCAACGTTGGGAAAGGAGCGGCCATCCCCCATGCTGTTGAGTAAACCTACTGTTGCCGGGATTTCCTGGCCAAGGCCCCACCCACCCGACTTTTTTCTGCCCTATGAGCGTTTCCCCCAGCCTCGATTCCCTGGCCGCTTTGGTCACTGCGCCGACCTCGGCTATGGCCTGCAAACTGTTGTTTGATCGCGATCTCTACACCCCCTGTCACATTCGGGTGCCCGACGCCGACCATCGCCTGTCAGCCCTCTATGTCGATAACCAGTTCTATAGCTTTCTCAAGATTGTGCCAGAGGCCCATAAGGCGCTAGATGTGGTCATGCGCCTGGGCAAGCGCGACCATACGGCAGCGATTACGCTGACCCGCCGGGGCTACGCCGTGTGGGCCCACGAACCGGGGGCTCGCTACGCCCCACCCACCCGCAAGCCAGGCTACGGCATTCGCCCGGTCTTTGGGCCGCAACCCTGCCTCATGGTAGCCGACGCAAATGCGTACCAAACCTGCCGCCTACAGGTGCCCGATATCAACAAGCCCTTGATGGCGCTGACCTACAACAACCGCTACTACAGCTTCTTCAAACAGGACACCGATGCGGCCAAGGTGCTAGATATCGCCGCTAAGCTGGCCCGCCGAGGGGACGAAACGCTGTTGGTCATTGAATCGTCTACCTTCACCCTCGCCCTTCTCGAAACCAATGGCCGCCTCATCTAGGGGCTATCCTCAAGTAGCCTCTCCTACCCAGCATCCATAGTCACAGTCCCTAGCGGGTTTCCCCAGCTGATTGTGATGGGTTCAGCGGGGCACCGCTGATATCACGGGGGAGCTAGAGTTGATGGCAGGCTCAAGGGGCCGAGCGGGATGACTGTATACAAAAAAGTGTGTCGGGGGCAGCGCGATCCTCTAAGGTTGTAAGTTGGACACCTTGTTGCGCTATCCCCGGCACTGGAACGCTTGCCATGACTGACTCTACTGGAACGGTTACCGTCTTTATCTGCGGCTCGGCCCTGCGCGGTCAGCCCGATAACCAAAACCTGCAGGATGCTGAATTTAAGGGAGCGGCGGCAACCGCGCCCCTCTATCGCCTGCACGCCGTCAAGGATGGCTGGCATCCTGGCATCTATGAGGTCGAAGCCGGTGGAATTGCCATTCCGGGAGAGCTATACGCCATGACCCAGGAACAGTACGCCTACCTGAAAGACAACGAGCCCCCCCACATGTATCCCCACGAGGTGAAGCTGGCCGACGGCGGCACGGCGATCGCCTTTCTGTACCCCAAAGCGCTGATTGACGAGCACAGCTGGCCCGATATTTCCGCCTACGGTGGCTGGGCCGCCTATAAAGCGGCGACGGCATAGACGGGTGTAAAAAGAGTGATGTCCGCTCGGTTCACCCAGTCCATCGAGCTTAGTTTTTGATTCATATCCGGCCAGTGAAATACCGCTGGCCGGACATTTTTTGGGGAAATTTAGGATCGGGTAACAGCCCTATCTGAGGGGGGCTGTAGAAGATTTTCCTTTAGATAGTGTGGACTATTGTTAATTTGACCCCAGAGAAAAATAGCTTTTTATCTTCTCGGGAATTTTTCCCCCAGGACTCGTTAGATTTAAGGAACGATCGCTGTTGTTATTCGCTGGCAGGAGCCCGGCTCTGAATCCCGGGCGGTGCGGCCGGTTGCTCTACTGACCTCTGGGCAAAACATCTGTTGAGCGGTGACTCAAGGAGATAACAATGGCCGAAACAGCAGGTGTAGATCGGTTGTCGCCCTTAATTTTGCTGGCGGATGACAGTGTTGATACGCAGGACCTGGTGACGGTGTTGCTGCAGGGGCAGGGGTATACCGTTGAGGGAGTAACCGATGGCGTGGCGGCCCTGGAGTCTATTCGTCGTCGCCGTCCTGACCTGATTTTGACGGATGTGATGATGCCGCGCCTGGATGGGGTGGAACTGCTGCGATCGCTGCGGGCCGATGCCCAAACCCGTGAGTTGCCAATTATCTTGCTGTCGGCCAGGAGTGGGGAAGACGCTCGGATTGAGGGGCTGGCCGCCGGGGCCGATGCCTACCTGACTAAGCCCTTTTCCCCCCGAGAGCTGCTGGTGCGGATTGAAACCTGCCTCAAGCTGGCCCAGATTCGGCGCGAGTCGGCTCAGCGGGAGTATCATCTCCGTACCCTGGCCGAAGCGGCCCAGCAGGCAGCCGAAGCCGCCGCCGCCCGGCTTACCCGAATTTTAGAGAGTATGGGGGATGCCTTTATCGCCCTCGATCGCGACTGGCGCATCACCTATCAAAATGCCGCCAGCGAGCAGATCAACGGCCAGCCGCGATCGGCGGTATTGGGCCACACCTGCTGGCAGGTGTGGCCTGGGCTGGTGGGCTCTGAGCTGGAAGTGCTCTATCGTCGGGCCATGGCGCAGCAGCGGGCGATGGGCCTCGAGCACCACTACGTTGAGCCTCCCCACCACGACCTCTGGCTGGAGGTGCAGGCCTATCCCACCCCCGAGGGGCTGAACATTTTCTATCGGGACATCACCGAGAGAAAACGCCTGGAGGCCGAGCGCAAACAGATTGAAGCCAGTCTGCAAGACCAGCGGGTGCAGCTACAGCAGCAACTGGCTGAAATTGAAACCATCTATCAGTCGGCCCCCATTGGTCTCAATGTGCTCGATCGCGAACTGCGCTTTGTGCGCGTCAATGAGCGGCTGGCTGAAATCAATGGTCTGTCGGTGGAGGCCCACCTGGGCCGTACGGTGCAGGAGCTCCTACCCGATTTGGCGGCCCAGGCCGAGGCCACCCTGCGGCCAATTCTAGAGACTGGTGAGCCGCTGCTAAACATTGAAATCAGCGGCGAAACCCCGGCTCAGCCTGGGGTGCAGCGCACCTGGGTAGAAAGCTTTTGGCCCCTTAAAGACGGCGATCGCGTGATTGGCATTAGCACCGTCTGTCAGGAGATCACCGAGCGCAAACGAATGGAGGCTGAGCGTCAGCAGGCCCTGCAGGCGCTGCACCAAGCGAAAGCCGAACTGGAACAGCGGGTGGCCGAACGCACGGCGGACTTGCAACAGATGAACGCCGACCTGCGCCAGCGCAAATCCGTTCTGCGCAGCTTTTTCAACAGCGCCGCCATGCCCATGGGAATTGTCGAGCTGCACGACAACGACATTCTGCACATCTCTGACAATTGGGCCGCCGCCGATTTTTTAGGCACCACGCCCACGGCAATGGAAAATCGGTTTGCCAGCGAGCTGGGCGTTTCTGCCGCCACGATTCAGCACTGGATGACCTATTACCGGGAGGCCGAGCGCACCCAGACTCCGGCGCGGTTTGAGTACTGCCACGGGAGGGTTGAAGGTGCTCGCTGGCTGTCAGGGAGTGTATGTCCGATTGCCAACAGCCCCAGTGGGTATCCGCGATTTTCCTACATTATCGAAGATATCACCGAGCGCAAGCAGGCCGAGGCTACACTGGCCCACCGCGAAGAACAGCTGCGGCTGACCTTCGAATTTACCCACATCGGTACCTGGGACTGGGATGTGGGGCAGAACCGGGTGGCCTGGAACGACAATCACTTTAAGTTGCTGGGCCTGGAGGCCAGCACCACAGAGGATACCTATCAGCGCTGGCGTTGTGCCGTTCACCCCGACGATCTGGAGCGGGTGGAGCAGGCCCTGCAAACGGCCCTGCACCAGCACACCGACTACGAAGCCGAATACCGGGTGATCCTTGGCGATGGCACGGTGCGGTGGTTGTTGGGTAAAGGCCGCGGCCTCTACGACTCCGACCAAAACCCGGTGCGCATGCTGGGGGTAATTATCGACATTAGCGATCGCAAGGAGTCTCAGGAAAAGTTGCGGGCCTCCTTGAAAGAAAAAGAGCTGCTGCTCAAAGAAATTTACCATCGAGTCAAAAATAACTTGCAGGTCATCCATAGCCTGCTCAATCTCCAGTCGCGCAACGTGGCTGACGCGGCGGCACTCTCGGTCTTGCGAGATAGCCAAAGTCGCGTCAAAGCGATGGCCCTGGTGCACGAAAAGCTCTACAAGTCCCAGGACCTGACCCGCATTGATCTGGCGGCCTATGTTCAAAGGTTGGCCTACAGCCTGCTGGAAACCTACCAGTGTGACAAAAACCGCATCCAGATCCACCTGGACATTGCCCCCTGCCATCTCGATATCGAAACCGCCCTGCCCTGCGGGTTGATGCTGACCGAACTGATTTCCAATTCCTTTAAGTACGCCTTTCCCCAAGGGCGAACCGGGGAGGTGGCCATTGTCTCTCGTCTCAGCCCTGACGGCCAGGTCACGATTCGACTGGAGGATAACGGAGTTGGTCTCCCGGAGGAGATGGATCTTCAGCAGGTTTCGTCGTTGGGACTCAGCCTGGTGCGAAATTTGACTCAGCAAATTGGGGGTCGGGTCGAAATTATGCCTCAATCGGTTGGGACGGGGTTTCAAATCAGTTTTCCAACCTGAATATCGTCGCTAACTAAAACCATGGAGAGAAAAGTAATTTTAGTCGTAGAAGATGAAGTGGTGATTGCGATGGACTTGCAGGCCACCCTCATCGAACTGGGCTACGAAGTCCCTGCAATTGTCACCTCTGGGGAGGCGGCAATTGCAGCGGCCCTGGACCTGGGCCCCGATCTGGTGCTGATGGATATTTGCCTCAGCGATGGGGTGGATGGGATTGCCGCCGCTGCCCAAATTACCCAGGCTTTAGACATTCCGGTTATCTATCTCACCGCCTACGCCGACGACGATACCCTCGCCCGCGCCAGTCTCACGACCCCCTTTGGCTATATTCTCAAGCCCTTTGAAGCCCGGGAGTTGCGCGCCAATATCGAAATCGCCTTTTACAAACACCGGTTTGAGCAAACCCTCAAAGAAAACCGCCAGTGGCTGCTGGCCGTGCTCAACAGCATCAGTGAGGGGGTGGCCGCCAGCGACGCCAGCGGCCTGATTAAATTTATGAATCCGGTGGCTGAAGCGATGACCGGCTGGGCCCAGGCCGAAGCCATTGGCCGATCGCCGGCCGAAGTGTTTCAATTGGTCGACGAGGTGACGCGCACCCTGATCGAAAATCCGCTGCTGCGATCGCTGCGGGAGCACAACACCGTGTACCTGCCTGACAATGTGCTGCTGCTGACCCGCGCCGGCTATGAAACCCCGGTCGCAGATAGTGCCGCTCCGATTTACAACAATCGCGGCCAAACCGAAGGGGCGGTGATGGTCCTGCGCGACAGCACCAACCAGCGCCGCATGGAGGCCCAGCTTGAGCACAATGCTCTGCACGATACCCTGACCCAGCTGCCCAACCGGGCGCTGTTTCTGGATCGGCTACAGCAGGCGGTCGATCGCCAGGCGCGATCGCCGGAGTTTGGCTTTGTGGTCATGCTGGTGGATCTCGATCGCTTCAAAGTTATCAACGACACCCTGGGGCACCTGGTGGGCGATCAGCTCCTGGTGGAGGTAGCGCCGCGGCTGAAAGCGAGTTTGCGGTCCGTTGATACGGTCGCCCGCCTGGGGGGGGACGAGTTTGCGATTTTGCTGGACGGTGTGACCGATGTCACGACCGCCTGCTACAGTGCCGAACGGATTATTAATGAGCTCAAAAAGCCCTTCGCCATCAACGGTCACGACCTCTTTATCAGCGCCAGTGTCGGCATCGTCCTGAGTTCGATTCCCTACGGGGGCACGGTTGATCTCCTGCGCGATGCCGACATTGCCATGTACCAAGCCAAGCGCCAAGGCCAGGGTAGCTACCGGGTGTTCAATGCCGATATGCACCACCAGGCCCAAGTGCTGATGCGGCGCGAGCAGGCCCTGACCCAGGCGATCGCCCACAACCAACTGCGGGTTCACTACCAGCCTATTGTCTGGCTGGACACCCAGGCGGTGGCCAGTCTGGAGGCCCTGGTCCGCTGGCAGAAACCGGGGGAAGGGCTACTCTCTCCCGATCAGTTCATTCCCCTGGCAGAGGATATTGGGGTGATTACCCATATCGATCAGTGGGTCTTGCGCCAGGCCTGCCAACAGCTCCAGACCTGGCAGCAGATGGGAACGGGAGGCTGGGGTATGGCAGATGGCGGCATCGTTAGGGATGCTCACAGCACCGAGCCAAGCCCCACCATAGCCATCAACGTCAACCTGTCGAGCAATCACTTTGCCAAGAACAATCTGGTCAAAATCTTTGCGGGCATTTTGCAGGACACGGGGCTGGAAGGCCACTACTTAAAACTCGAGATTACCGAAAGCGTATTTATTGAAAATGCAAAAGAAGCGGCCGCGATGCTGGCGGAGCTGAAGCGGCTCAACGTGCAGATTTGCCTGGACGATTTTGGCACCGGCTACTCATCGCTTAGCTACCTGCATCAGTTTCCGATAGACATGGTCAAAATCGATCGCTCCTTTATTAAGGGCATCGCCACCGACACCGAAAAACTGGAGATTGTGCGCGCCATTATCAATCTGTGCCACACCCTGGGCATGGCCGTGACCGCCGAAGGCATTGAAACCCCTCGGCAGCGCGATATTTTGCTGGAGCTGGGCTGTGAGTACGGCCAGGGCTACCTGTTTGCCCAGCCTCTCGACGGCGCAACGATTACCCAAGCCCTACAGCGTTGAGGGGCTACGCCTGCTTCAGGGTCAACGGCCAGGGCCCCCCGGCGGCGGTAACCTCCCCGACGATCGCCGCCTGATCGTACCCCTGTCGCTGCAACGCTGCCAGGCAGCTCTGGCCCTGGCGGGCGGGTACGGCGGCCAGCAACCCCCCGGCAGTTTGGGGATCGAATAGCAACGGGTAGAGGGGATGCCTGATGCCAACGGGGTCGATGAACTCAGCGGCCTGGAGGTTTTGGGGCTGAAGGGTGCTGATTATCCCTGCTGCTAGGGTGTTGGCGGCACCGGCTAGCACGGGCAGTGTGTCGAGATTGATGGTAGCGGTGACCCCGGAGGCCCGCACCATTTCCAGCAGGTGCCCGGCCAGGCCAAAGCCGGTGACGTCGGTGCAGGCGGTGGCCCCGTGGGCGCGAACGATCTCGGCGGCGGCCCGGTTGGGGGTGAGCATGGAGGCGATCGCCGCCTCGATCCACCGCCCCTTGGCTTTGCCCTGCATGTCGGCGGCAAACAGGGTGCCGGTGCCCAGGGGCTGGGTCAAAATCAGCCTGTCTCCCGGCTGCATGCCGCCCTTGCGCAGCAGTTGGGTGGGCTCGGCTACCCCGTTGCAGGCAAAGCCCAGGGCCAGCTGCGGCCCAACCACCGTGTGGCCGCCCACCAGGGGAGTGCCGCTGGCGAGGAGTCCTTTGTGGGTGCCGGCCAGAATCTGGTACAGCATCTCGGCCTGTTTGACCGGGGTGGCGTAGGGAATTTGCACCGTCGCCAGTACCGTGTAGGGAGTCGCGCCCATGGCGTACAGGTCGCTGAGGCAGTGCTTGAGGCAGATCTGAGCAAACACAAACGGGTCATCGACCAGGGCGGTGAAATAGTCTACGGTGTGCACCATCACCTGACCGGGGGGGACAGTGACCACGGCGGCATCGTCGGGGGCATCCAGGCCAATCAGCACGGCTTCATGGGGTAGCTCGGGAAACTCTTGCCGCACCCGGCGCAGGGCCTCGGACAGGGCGGTACTGCCGACTTTTGAGCCGCAGCCGGCGCAGGGGGGGGAGGGGGAGGGGGGGAAGATGAGGAAGATGAGGGGGGTGGGGAAGATGAGGAGGACATCTGGCCGATGGGGAGATCGCGGAAGCGGGCCATGAATTTGCGATCGATGTGGTCTTTCCAGCGGTGGGCCAGGGGGGACTTGATTGAAAAGGGGCCGCGATCGGCGATCGCATTGCCGTTGCCGGTTTCGATCAGGCTGAGGAACTGTCGCTGGGGCCGAAAGGGTTTCAGCGGCTGGCCCTGGATGTAGCGGCGCAGGTTGTCAGCCAGGGGTGGCCCCTGGCGCACGGCAAATACTCCGGCTTTGGGGCGGGGGTGATTCACCATGGTGGCCACATCGCCCGCGGCAAACACATTGGGGTGGGAGAGGGTTTGTAGGGTGTCGCCCACCTGAATGAAGCCTTTGTCGGTGAGGGAGAGGCCCGAGGCTTGCAGCCAGGGGGGGGCGGCGGCGCTGGTCACCCAGAAGAGGCGATCGCAGCCCACCGTCAGTCCCGAAGATCCCTGCACCAGGCGTTGTCCAGTGGATTCGTCTAGCGATACTGCGACCACGGCTTCATTGAGGTGAAGGTGAATGCCGCGCGACCTGAGCACCTGCTCCAGGCGCTGGCGGGTCCAGTGGTTGCGCTCAGCCGCCAGCTCCTCGCCCCGGTGAAACAGGTGCAGGGTGAGATTGTCGGGCGATTCACCGCGATCGCTCAGCAGCCCCACCAGCCGCTCGTGCAGGGCAATGGTCAGCTCCACACCGCCCACGCCGCCGCCCACAACCCCAAGCGTGAGGGGGGGTTGAGGATTGGCTTTGACCGCTTCCACAATGTGCTGCCACTGGCGCAGCAGCTCGGGTACGGGCTTGGCGGCAATGGCGTAGTCAGCGGCTCCGGGGACCGTCAGTGTGGCTGGGGTACTGCCCGTGTCGATCGACAGCACATCGTAGGCGAGGGGCGGATGGTTAGCGCACAGCACCCGCTGGCGGGGCAGGTCGAGCCCCACGGCGCGATCGACTACCAGACGGCACTGGGCAAAGCGGGTCAGAGGACGCAGGTCAATGTGGGCCTCATCAAAGCTGTAGCGTCCGGCCACGTAGCTGGGCAGCATGCCCGAGTAGGGCGTATCCACCAGGTCGCTGAGCAGCGTCAGCCGCACCCCCGGCAGGGGCGCCATGCCCCACCGCCGCAGCACCAGGGCGTGGGTGTGGCCGCCGCCCACCAGCACCACATCGGTTGTAATCGATTCAGTCTGCATCACGGCCTGTAGCTGTCTATTTGAGTGTGCTCCATTGGACTAATGTATGCCTGCTGAGGCCAGACTTGCCTGCCGCTTGAGCGATGGAGGCGAAAAACTGGCTCGATAAGCTAGTTATTTAACGATGAACTTAAGGAGGCTTACATGCCTTTACATCGACTTGAAGATTACTATCCTGACTATCGCGAAACCCTGGCGGATGGGCAAATGGATAGAATTGGCTCCTACTCAGTCTACGCGCAGGGTGAAGATAAGGTGGGCTCTGCTAAAGACTTGCTGGTCGATGACTCCGGTCGTTTTCGCTACTTAGTTGTGGATACCGGACCCTGGATCTTTGGTAAGACTGTGCTGCTGCCCATTGGTTTGGCCCGCTTTGACTATGATCAAAATCGTGTCTATGTGGATGATTTGACCAAATCACAGGTTGAACATCTGCCCAAATATGATGACGATATGGTGGTGGACGAGCACCACGAAGCACAAGTCAGGAAAGTCTACCAACCCATTGCTCAGGGTCGCTCCAACCGTCAATTTTTAGGCCAAAATTACGGCTCTAAAGATCGACCTGACGAAACGGCGGGCGACCTGCGCCGCATGCCGCCCCTCGGTAATACTGGGTCAACGAGCGCCGATGAGGGCGATCTGCGACGAATAGGGCCTCTGGCAGGGAGCGATCGCCTCACCGTAAGTTCCACCATGGAAGATCGCCAGACAGCTATTCACCACCACGACTTGCCCCGGCACAGCCCCAGCCTCTACGACCAGGAGATGGGCTACTACGGCCTCAGCGATGAAGATAACCACGGCCTGTTGCGATCCTACGAGGAGCGGCTGATCGCGCGTCGTTACCAGCAAGATTAGCCCGGTCTGGGATAGCTTGAGTAATGCCGCAGGCTATGGGGTCAAAAGTCAACGCCGCGCTTGAGGTCGATGCCTTTTTCGGCGTAGTGCTTATGGTTAAACACTTCGGAGTGAGTGCTGGCCAGTCCAAAGTAGGCGGGGGGATTTTTGCAGCGCCCGGTAATAATCACCTCGGTGCCGCGGGGTTTACGCAGCAGCGCCTGAACAATCGGTTCTTCGGGCAGAAGCTCCAGGTCTACGGTAGGGTTGAGTTCGTCAAGAATGATGGTTTTGTAGAGGCCGGAGGCGATCGCGGTTCTAGCAATTTCCCAGCCCCGCTCGGCCTCGACGTAGTCGATCTCCTGCTGCTGGCCCCGCCAGACGATCGCGTCCCGGCCGCAGCGCTGGTGGTCAACCAGGTTGGGGTAGATCTTGCGCAGGGCCGCGATCGCCGCGTCTTCGGTGTAGCCATTGCCCCCTTTGAGCCACTGGATGATCAGCACCCGGTGGGAGAGGTCTTGGCTGATGCCACGACCGATCGCCTGGAGCGCCTTGCCCAGGGCACTGGTCGATTTGCCCTTGCCCGAGCCGGTGTAGATCTCGATGCCCTCGATGCCCTCGATGCCTTCGGGTTTGGGCTGGGGTTTCATCTCGGAGTGCAGGTTGGCCACATCCAGCAGGGGCTGGGGGGCACCGCGTCCGGTGGCGATAATCTCCAGGTGGTCGGGCTTGTGGCGCAGGGTGCGGGCCACTTCATCAATATCGAGCAGGCCCAGGTCGAGCACCGGGTTGATTTCGTCCAGCACCACCACCGAATACAGGCCCGAGGCGATCGCGCCCTTAGCCACATCCCAGCCCCGCTGGGCCTCCTGCTTGTCGAACTTGGTGATGTCGTCGGGCCCAAAAAACTCGGCCCGCCCGGTGCGCACCTGGTCGATCAGGTGGGGAAAGCCCCGCTGCAGGGCCTCAATCGCGGCATCTTCGTCGTAGGTGCGGCCCGGCCCCTTGAGAAACCGCAGCAGCAGCACCCGACTCTCCAAGAAATTCTGAATGCCCAGGCCAATCGATCGCAGCACCACCCCCAGCGCCACCTGGGATTTGCCCTTGCCCTCGCCGTCGTAGACGTGAATTTGCCCCGTCAGCCGCTCGTTGCCCTGCTGAGCGGTGCGTATGCCAATGCCGGTTCTAACCATGGGTGTTGCGTATTGCGTAGTTTGCGTATTGCGTAGTTATAGGAGGGGCCGCTACAAGATCTTAGCGAAAGCTGGGTCGAGGTTATACCCTTGATAGTGCACCAGGAAACTCTTGCTATACCCTGGGGTTTGCCGCCCGCCTATGCCCCTCAACGATCTACTGTCCGAACTTGGCATCGTGCCGCTGCGGGCGATCGCCTTTCAGAGCCTGCTGCTGATGGTGGCGATCGTGCTCGAAGCTATGGTACTGCGCCAGCAGCTGCGGTTGGGCTACCGTCCCAGTATGCAGTACGCCGCCACCCTCAACCTGCTGGCCACCAGCCTGGGCTGGGTGGCGTTTTTGGCGATCGAGGCGGTGCTGCCCCTGGCCCTGCGCAGCCAGGTGATCAGCTACGTACTGTTTAACCGCTTTTACAGCAACAGCTGGCGCGAATCGCTGCCGGTGGTGGTGGTGATGGTGGCGATCGCCGCGTTTTTTATCACCTACTGGATCAAGCTCCAGGGTCTGGTGTGGCTGCTGCAGCTGCTGGGCCAGGCCCCGGTGGAGACCACTCCAGAGGCGATCGAAGACAACCGTCGCCAGCGCTACGAGCGGGCGCGGCGGGCTCAGGTGGAAGATCAGCTGGGCAACTCGCCTCAGGCTCTGGCAGTATTGCAGGCTAACGCCGCCAGCTTCACCGCCATTCTGGTGCTGTTGCTGCTGGTCAATCGGACTGGGGTGGTGGGATGGTAATTGGACTGCTGACCTTTGTGCGTCAGACGATTAAGGAACTGATCGATCTGCTGACGCCGCCGCGCTACTTCTCCTGGCAGACCGTCATCTACCTCAGCCTGTTCTCGTGGCTGACGTCGCTGCTGGCGCGCCTGGTGGCCGCCACCGCCTTTACCGTGGGTCTGCTGGCCACGATCAGCTGGATCTGCCTGGCGATCGGGGTGGGCTGGGCGCTGGAGGCCAACAGGGCTCGGTTCTTTGGCATTCCCATTGCCCCCTGGGTATCGGGGGCGATTCTGTGTCTGTTTCTGTTTGGCTCATGGGGGGGGCGCTGGCTCCAGCTTGCTCTGGTCCTCTGGCCCCTGGTGTCCTTTGCGGTGATTGCGGTGCCGCAGCTGGTGAGCTGGGACCTGTCGCTCAAAAAACCGCCCCCCGTCGTGCGGCAGCAGCTGGTTCTGCTGTTCTGCCTCAGCCTGCTGTTTAGCAGCTGGTTTCAGTTTTACTTCCGCATCCAGAGCTGGGTGCGCGACTACCCCAGCCTGGTGGCCGACAGCGTGGAAAACAGCGCCTTTGTCTACCGTCTGCCGGGCCAGACCATCGCCCTGCCGGCCGGGGTCAACCATTTAACTATCGCTGAAGAGACCCTGCGCGAACAGGTCGACAACAAGCCCTGGCCTTCGGTAGAGCGCTGGCTGCTCAACCTTGAGGGGCAGCGGCAGCTGATGCGGCAGCGGGTCAGCAACTCCATAGGCAATAGCACCGCCCTCGAAGATTCGCTCTGGCAGCTCGATTTTCAGCCCCTGTCGAACGGCAACGGCTACACCCTCAAGCTGTGGGCGATCTGGCTGGGACCGGCCGCCAGCCCCAGCGGCTACTACCTCGAAAAGACCTGCCAGCTCATGCCGGTCAACCGGGGCGGCCTGCTGCCGGAAAATGCGTCCCCCGGCTACAGCACTACCCCGTGGGCTAGCCTCACCTGCGATCTGCAAACACCGCGACAGGCTGGGCACCCTAGGGGCATAGGAGCCAGAGGTTAGGGTTGTAAGCAATGATTGGGAGCGTTAACGCCATGGTGCTTTCTCGGGTGGGGGTGATTGCCCGCACGGTGTTTTTGGAGGTGATTCGCGATCGCATTCTGTACCTGGTCGCGCTATTCGCCCTGGTGATGGTGATTGCGCGGGTGCTGCTGCCCGATATTTCTGCCGGAGCCGAAAACAAGATCCTGCTGGACCTGGGGCTGGCCGCCATCCACCTGCTGAGCGTGATCGTGGCCGTGTTTGTCGGTACCGGCCTGATCAACAAAGAGATCGAAAAACGCACGGTGCTGGTGCTGATTGCCAAGCCCGTCAGCCGGGCCGAATTTATTGTCGGCAAGCACCTGGGGCTGACGGCGGTGCTGGCCGTGCTGATTGCCGCCCTGGGGCTGATTTTTGTGCTGCTGCTGGGGGCCAGTGGCGTGCCCTTTGACCTGGGCAGCATCGGGCTGGCCCTGCTGTTTATGGTTCTGGAGGCGGCCCTGCTGGTGGCGGTGGCGATCGCCTTTGGGGTGTTTACCAGCTCGCTGCTGGCCACCCTGCTCACCTTTGCGGTCTACCTGATGGGCCACCTCAGCCAGGATATGGTGGCCTTTGGGGAACTGAGCGACAACCCGGCGGTGCAGCGCCTCACCAATACCCTCTACCTGGTACTGCCCGACCTGGAGCGCCTCAACCTACGCAATGCCGCCGCCTACGGCCTGGATCTGCTGCCCACTGCCCCCGACCTGGGCAGCCACGCCCTCTACGGCCTGCTGTACACCGCGCTGCTGCTGGCGGTCGCGGTGCTGATTTTTTCGCGCCGTCAGTTTTAGGACGGGTCGTCAGGTGTGGCCAAAAGCCCGGTAGGGACATTGCACTGCAATGTCCCTACCAATGGGGTTAGCCAGTTAGGGTACGAGACTAGACATCGGTTACTGAGGTGTCGGTCACGGGCATGTCGTCACTGAGCTTGCGGGCGGCCAGGGCTGCCGCCAGCAAGCTAACGCCAGTCAGCAACAGGCTGATGCCCACGTACAGCCCAATCAGCCAGAGGGCGCTGACCGGCCAGCGGTTGAGCACCATAATGCCAAGGATGAGGGTAACTACCCCGTTGAGCACCACCAGCCACGACATGCTGCGGCCTACCTTTTGGACAAATCCCATGATGATGGTGTAGACCCCTTCGACGATAAATAAAATGCCAAAGGCCAGGGTGAGGGCGAGCAGGGCCGCCGCCAGATTGAACAGAATGTACAGGCCGGAGATGGCGTAGAGCAGGCCCACGATCAGGTTTAGCCAAAAGCCGCGCACGGGGTGCGATCGAAAGGACTGAATCACCATCAAAATGCCGCTGATCAGGGCGATCCAGCCCATCATGGCGGTGAAGAAGGCCGAGGCCACCATGGGCGAAACGATCGCCAAAATGCCGAGCACAATCAGGCCAATGCTGAGAAAAATGACCCAGCCGGTGGCTTTTTTGATCTCTTCGCTGGACAAAATATTGGTTGTCATCATCGTTTCCTCGCAGAGGGGGGGTAAGCGGTTTGAAAAGTAGCAAGGGTGAATGAAACGACTGTAAAAATTCTAGGCGGTAGCCCTAGGCCGTGAAATTAATAGATGTAAACGGTGCCCGTCCTAGTATTAGCGGGCTGAAGTATGACAATCCTTGCTGTGGGTGTCAGGTGTCAGGAATGGTTGGCCAAATTACGCCGCAGAGTACTAGCCCCCTTGCCAGGGGATTCGCCCCTATTCCGCTGTCCCCTGGCTGTAGAGAATCTGCGCCACCCGCGAGCCGGGTTCGCAGACGGCGTCACGGGCCACCACGGCCACCTCGCCCGTGACGCCAGCCCGGTACTCGGCCACCACATCGCCAAAGGCGTTGCGCTGCCGGGCAATGGGTTGGTCAGGAACCACGCGATCGCGCAGGTCCACCAGCATCTCCAGAAACCCGCCCGTGGTGGCGCGAATGGTCTCCAGGGCGTCGCCCACCACCGTACCCACCTCGGCGGCGGTGCGCCCCAGGGGGCCATCGACCAGGCCGTAGTGTTTGAGCAGGTTGAGGCTGCCCTCCACCGCTCCGGCGATTTTGGCTGGGTTAAACCGTCGGGGGCCGCCAATTTCCACCGTCAGGGCCGGAATGCCCGCCTCCACCAGGGCCGTTTCGAGGGTGCCAGCCAGGCCGGGGTCGTTCTGCATCTGCTCCGCCGGAAACAGCTCGGCCATCTGGCGCACCGTGGGCTGGCGCAGGTCGGCAAACAAAAACAGAGTAAAGTCGCTGCCGGTGGTGACGGTGTGGTAGTCGATCACCATCTCTACATTGGGCGTCAGCAGGCGGTTCCACAGCAGCCCGGCGTGGCGAATAGCGGTATTCATGCCGGCTTCATCCCCCGGCCATACCCGGTTCATGTCCACCTGGGAGCCGCCGCCCTGGGCGGTCAGCCAGTGCGATCGCGTATACTCCACCGCCGGGCGCGACACCCCTAGCACCGCCACCACGCTGCCCGCCATCGCCCCTGGTTCGAGCTGGGCCATCACCCGCTGCACCGCATCGATGCCGCTCACCTCGTCGCCATGGATGCCCGCCACCAGCCCCACGCAGGGGCCGGGGCGGGTGCCCGCCGCCACCAGCACCGGCACGTGCCAGTGCTGGCCCGTGCCCATCTCTACCCCCTGAAAAAAGAAGCGGTGGCAATGGCCAGGAGCCAGGTCGCCCACCCCCAGGTGACTGATCACCGGCACCCCCTGGAGAATATCGCCGGTATAAACAGTCTTGGCCGTATCGGGAATGGCCCCTGGGTTGATCAGCGTCGTCATGGTAATGTGCGGCTTGGGTTGGACATTAGCGCCAGATTACACCAGCCCCAGCGGGACTTAAAGTGCCGGGCTAACCCAACCGCGCCAGGGGCACGATGACCTATTGTTACACCATCGGCGTATGGGTCTTGAGGTTAAAGCGGTAGCCCTGGGGCAAAATGTGCAGTTTGACCCCGCACAGGGCGATCGGCTCGTCCTTGAGCAAACCCTCCAGGTTGTTGTGGGTGGCGGTGGTTTCATCGACCACGGTGATGCTGCCTGCCCCCACCACCTCAAACTCATCGCCCGTGACAATGATGGCCGTGTTTTCGTCGATGCCCAGGCCAATCACGGCGGGCTGCAGCACCAGCGCCGCCAGCAGCCGCCCCAGCCGTCCCCGCTGGGCAAAGTGCTGGTCCACCACAATACCGGGCAAAAAGCCCATCCCCGGTCCCATCTCCACCGCATCGACGCTGGGGTTCGACACCGAGGACCCACCGACGATCATCTCGTCGGGCATCATCGCCGCCCCGGCGCTGGTGCCGCCAATCACCGCCCCCTCCCGGTGGCGTCGGTGAATGGCCTCGTCCAGGGGGGTACCTTTGATGCAGTCGACAATCCGCGACTGGTCGCCCCCCGTGAAGAAAATGCCGGTGGCTGCTTCCACTTTTTCCAGGTTGTCGCCCCGTTCAGAGTCTTCGCGGCGCTCGGTGTGGACCACATCCACGCGCTTGGCCCCCAGCCGCTCAAACACGCGAATGTACTCGTCGCCCACTTCACCGGGCAGGCTGGTGGCGGCGGTCATCACCGCAATGTGGGAATCGACCCCGCCAGCGGCGCGGACGAATTCCCGCAGAACCAGACAGTCGCCCTCTTTGTCTTCTGCGCCGCCGATGATCACAAGCGAGCCAGGTTGTTGTTCAGTACCCATGGTGGTGACTCCTTAAGGTGTCTGTTGCTAAAGGTGTCTGTTGCTACAGAATCCCAGCATCCCAGATCCACCAGCGAGTCGTGCTATATCCAGCGGCTGAGACCTGAGGGCAAATGTTGACATGGGTCAGTGCCAGCGCCCGTCCAACCGGGATGGCGTCTCATTTCAGGCCGCTAGTCCAGCGCAGCGGGTTGGGCAGAGCATCTTGCAGGCGCATGCAACTTTGGGAGGGCGCGATCGCACCCTCCCAAAGCCCTACTATTAGCTGGACCGCCGTCACCATTGCCGCGCTTGTGCCGTAGGCTGTCATCAATTAGCCTTTGAAAGGCCAAGCACCAAACCAGCAGCACCAGAGTCCATTGGGAGCTAAAGGCTTGGCCCAGGCTGACACGTCCTACAGCTCAGCGCCGAAATCTTCGCGCAGCTTAGCCTCCTGCTCAGTACTCAGGTTCGACTGGATCAGCTCACCCATCTCGTCAGGGGCAAAGGCTTCACTCACCTTATCTACAGTCACCTGGCCGGTAAGTAAAAATAGGGCGGAGGTGCCTTCGGTGACCTTGTCGCGCAGACTTTTGATAAAGTCGTCATTGATGCCGTAGTCGGTAAAGGAGCCCGACAAGGCTCCTGCCGCAGCACCGACAATCATGCCAAACAGCGGTACCAGGAAAATCAGGCCAAAGAGCATGCCCCAAAAGGCACCGCCCAGGGCACCCACACCAACTGTGCTGACGGCCTGGTTGGTCTTGGGCTTGCTGCGACCCACCGGCCAAGACACCACGGCGGCATCCAGCACCTTGATCACCTCCTGCTTTTGCAGATCGCCCAGCTTGGCCAGGGCCTTTTCGGCTCCTTCAGGGTTGTTGAACTTCCACACCGTTAACGTAGACATAGCATTCTCCTAAGTAGCATTTTTTGAGAAAAAGCGAAGCCAGCATCGGACTTCAGTCGGCGTTCAAAACAGTTATCTGACAGCCAATACACCATCAGCAAAGCCCCGCCCAAACCCAACCTTGAGCCTAAATTCGCTTTAGCCATCGCTGGCAATCGAATTCAGGCATGCCATGATTGGATCAGTCGAGAAACTTGGCAAGACAGCGTAGATGGGTTGAACGGCTTGCCAATCGCCCCACAAAAGCCCATCTGATTAAACTCTTTTAGGGTGAACCAGTTAGCCTTTGAGCTTAGCAACAGGATGGGCACGGCCTGATGAACGGCGTACTGTTTTAGCTGCTCCACTAAAATCAAAACATCGTCTTCAATCGCCGACGCATCGAGCAAGATAACGTCAGGGCGGTGGATTCCGCAGAGCTTTAGAGCCTCTCGAATCGAGCTAGATAGCGTGACATTCCAGTCGCCAAGTTCACCCAGACAGCCGCTCAAAATATCCCGCAAACCCGGCTCAAACTCAATCAGGAGAATAGATTTTCCAGGCATTAACATACCCTTTCAATTCTTCTGAAGAACCCTTCGCCTCAAACCAAGCCAGAATTGGAATACAGAATTCCTGCGACGGCCACAGTACCAAAGTAAAAGAACAGTATAGGAAACTGATAGGAAGACCTGAGCCAGCTTTCTATCCCCGGCGCAAGCACTCAAAGCTTGATATGCTCGTAGCGGCGAGCTCAGGGTAGCCCACTCGGTCCTTACTTCTGGCGCTCATGTCTGGCTTCCAACCAAAGCACACCAAGAGGGATGTACTGTGGCTCACAAGCGGCTGATTATTGAAATGGGGATGGGCGTTGACCAGCACGGGCAGGAGCCCACGGTGGCCGCCGCCCGCGCGGTACGCAATGCGATCGCCCACAATGCCCTGCCCGGCGTCTGGGAAGTAGCCGGGCTTAGCCACCCCAACGAAATGATCGTCGAGGTACAGGTTGCCGTCCCCTTTCCCGACCAGGTGCGACAGGAGGAGGTGCTGGCGGTGCTGCCCTTTGGCCAAAAAACTCTGGTACTCAAAGAGGGCGGCATGGTAGTGGCCGGACGCGCCATCCCTGAGCTAGACGACAGGAACGACGACATGTACGTGGCGATCGCCGCCGTTACGGTCTTGATTCCCAGCGAGTGAGGGAGTGAGGGGTGGATGGGTGGATGGGTGAGGGGTAAGAAAATATTATCCACCCCCTACCCATCCACTCCCTACCTCACCCTCGCCCCCCGATACCGCATCTCCCGCTTCAGCGCGCTCTGCTGGGCAAAGCTGGGCATATCCCCCTGATGGCCCATCAAAATAATCGAGTCGCCCTGGGCCAGGTAGGTGGCCCGACTGGGATGAATCACCACCTCCCCATCGCCCCGCCGCAGCGCGACGGTGATAAAGGAACCCTGGCCCTTGAGTTCAATGTCGCCAATGGTGCCGCCGATCAGCGGGGAATTAGCTCCGATCACCAGCTCGTTGAGCTGAATGTCCAGTTCCGCCAGAAACTCGTTTAGCCCCTGGTGACCGTCGGTTTGCGACAAAAAGTCTACCGCCGAAGGGTGGGAGATCAGGTGGGCCATCCGCAGGGCGCTGATGCTGGCGGGCAGCACCACATGGTCGGCCCCGGCCAGGCGTAGTTTTTTCTCGGTGGTAGGCATTTCGCCCCGGGCCAAAATCATCAAACTGGGGTTCATCTCCCTGGCTGTCAGGGTAATGAACACATTGGCGGCGTCGTTGGGCAGCACCGTAGCCAGGGATTTAGCCCGGTGAATGCCCACCGCTTCCAGGGCAGTTTCATCGGTGGCGTCGCCCTGGTGGATGAGGTAGCCCTGCGCTTGAGCCAGAGCTACCCGTTCGGCATCGCTGTCGAGAATGATGAACGCCTCGCGGCTGTCCTTTAGCCTGTGGGCCACCAGCTGACCAATGCGGCCAAAGCCGCAGATAATGACATGGTCTTCCAGTTGTTCAATTTCCTTGCTCATACGTTTAAGGTTGAGGGCACGATGAATCTCCCCTTCGGTAATCATCTGCACGAAGCCCGATACGGTGTAGGCCACCGACAGCGCCCCGGCAATAATGACAAAAATGGTAAACACCTTCAGGGTTGGCGAACTGAGGGGCTTAACTTCGCCATAGCCCACCCCAAATATCGTGATTACCACCATGTAGATGGCATCGAGAAAATTCCAGCCAGCCACCATGTAGCCGACCACCGCCGCCACCACCGTCAGCGAGAAAAAAACAATCCCGGTGACAATTCGCCGAAACGAGCTTTTCAGCATCCCCTCCTCAAGACAGCGTCAGGTCAGGCTCAGGCCACCCTAGAGATACAGATCAGTTTTCAAATAAAGGCTATGGTAATTGACAGCTAACTATTTAAAGGGTGCGGCACATAGCAAATCTCGGCTCAAATCTCGCCGATGGGATACGCTATAATGTGAACTCATAACGACTACGCTTTTAAATCTCCTTATGCTTCAGCAGCCTGGCCGAGATCCCCTGGCATCCCTCGGGCTGGCGATGGCTTTAGATCTTGTCCCTCACCACGATTGATGACCCGACCATGACAGCTACTACAGTGCAAAACCCCCTCCTGATCGGTGCTGGCTTACCACCTTTCGAGAGTATTGAGACGGCCCACATTGTGCCTGGCATTACCGCTCTGCTCAATGACCTCGCCGTTGCCCTGGAGGCCCTGGAGGCCGACGTCCCCCCCACCTGGTCAGGGCTCGTTGAGCCCCTCACCGGTATCGAGGAGCGCCTCGGCTGGAGTTGGGGCATTGTTGGCCATCTGATGGGAGTCAAAAACAGTCCTGAGCTGCGGGCCGCCTACGAAGAGGTGCAGCCCGCCCTGGTGCAGTTCGCCACCCGCCTGGGCCAGAGCAAGCCCATCTACGAAGCCTTTAAGCAGCTGCGCGCCAGTGACCAGTGGACCAGCTTTGAACCCGCCCAACAGCGGATTGTGGAGTCCTCTATCCGTGAGGCCGAGCTGTCGGGGGTTGGCCTGGAAGGGGCAGACAAAGAGCGGTTCAACGAGATTCAGCAGGCTCTGGCCGAGCTGACCACCCGGTTTGGCAACAACGTGCTCGATGCCACCAAGGCGTTTAGCCTCACCCTCACCACCCCTGAGGAGATCGACGGCCTGCCCCCCAGCCTGCTGGCCTTAGCTGCCCAGCTCGCGCGGGAGGCCGGTGAAGAAGGAGCCACCGCCGCTGCCGGTCCCTGGCGCATCACCCTTGACTACCCCAGCTTTGGGCCATTTATGCAGCACAGCCGCCGCCGGGACCTGCGAGAGCAGCTTTATCGCGCCTTTGTCACCCGCGCCTCCGAGGGTGATCTCGACAACAGCCCCAACATCGAAAAGATTCTGGAGCTGCGCCACGAAATGGCCAATCTGCTGGGCTACGCCACTTACGCCGATCTGAGCCTGGCCCGCAAGATGGCCCCCTCAGTGGAGTCGATCGACAAGCTGATGGATGAGTTGCGCGTCGCCAGCTACGACACCGCCGTCAAAGAACTAGAGGAGCTGAAGGCGTTCGCTGCCGCCAAGGGCGCCGCCGAAGCCGACAACCTCACCCACTGGGATACGGCTTTTTGGGCCGAGCGCATCCGCGAAGAGAAGTACGGCCTTAACGACGAAGAGCTCCGCCCCTATTTCCCGCTGCCCCAGGTGCTGGACGGCCTGTTTGCCCTGGCCCACCGCATTTTCGATGTCACCATTGCCCCTGCCGACGGCGAAGCCCCGGTGTGGCATCCCGACGTGCGCTACTTTCAGGTGCTCAACGGCAGCGGTGACCCCATCGCCCACTTCTACCTCGACCCCTACAGCCGCCCGGCCGAGAAGCGCGGCGGGGCCTGGATGGATGACTGCATCAACCGGGGCAAACTCAACGGGCAGGTGCGGCTGCCGGTGGCCTACCTGGTGTGCAACCAGGCCCCCCCGGTGGACGGCAGGCCCAGCCTGATGACCTTCCGCGATGTGGAAACCCTGTTCCACGAGTTTGGCCACGGACTCCAGCACATGCTGACGAAGGTGGACTACACCGGGGCAGCGGGCATCAACAATGTGGAGTGGGATGCGGTGGAGCTGCCCAGCCAGTTTATGGAGAACTGGTGCTACCACCGCAATACCCTGCTCACCCTGGCTCGCCACGTGGAAACCGGCGAGCCCCTGCCCGAAGACCTCTACCAGAAAATTGTTGCGGCTCGCACCTTTATGACCGGCAGCGCCATTCTGCGCCAGGTGCGCTTTGGCTGGACCGACATTGAACTGCACCACCGCTACCGCCCCGGCAGCGGCGAGACGGTGATGGAGGTTAGCCAACGCATCGCTGAGCAGTCCTCGATTCTCAAGCCACTGCCCGAGGATGCTTTTCTGTGCGCCTTCACCCACATCTTTGCGGGCGGCTACGCGGCGGGCTACTACAGCTACTTCTGGGCTGAGGTATTGAGCGCCGACGCCTTTGCCGCCTTTGAGGAAGCAGGGCTAGACAACGACCAGGCGATCGCCGCTACGGGTCACCGCTTCCGCGATACGGTGCTGGCCCTGGGGGGCAGCCGTCACCCCATGGAAGTGTTCAAGGCCTTCCGCGGGCGCGAACCCAGTACCCAGGCCCTGCTGCGCCATCGTGGACTGGTAGCAGCTTAGGCCGTCAGGATTGAGAGCTGAACCAATGGGCTTTTGGCTGTCAGGTCGCCTCTAGAGGTGACGTCTGACCCAAAGGCCCATTTTTGTTTGCCGCTCTATGGGCTACCCTGCGATCGCAGGGCAAAATTTTATTTTGTTATTCTTAATATCTTTTTTTCAGTTTGAAAGAATTGGTAGTTAGAAGGAAAAATGCGATCGCAGTTGTTAGCAAAACTTAAACGTTTGCTTCGATCAAGATTGCTGAAAAGCTATACCTATCGAGGTTGTCGCTGCCTTTCCATTGGACGATGAGGCTTCAGGCTGGCCCCTTTATTCTGTAAAGAGACGAATTAAAGGAGGCTTTTTATGCCTTTGCATCGACTTAAAGACTATTATCCTGACTATCGCGACACCTTAGCCGATGGCCAGCTGGGTGATATCGATTCCTACTCTATCTACACCCAGGGCGATGATCGAGTCGGTACCGTTAAAGATTTACTGGTGGACGATTCGGGTCGCTTCCGCTACGTAGTGGTAGACACAGGCCCCTGGATCTTTGGTAAGAACGTTTTGCTTCCCATTGGTCTGGCCAACTTCGACTACGGTAAAACCCGCATTTACGTCAACGGCCTGTCGAAAACTCAGATCGAAAATCTGCCTGAGTACAACGACAGCACTGTGGTCGACGACCGCTACGAAGATCAGGTACGCAGCCAGTACCGGCCGATCGCCCAGGGACGTTCCAACCGTCAGTTTTTGGGCAATAACTACGCCACCCCTAATGACGCCAACCGCATGGGCGCTTTAGACGCCGACAACCAGTCCATGCGTCCCCTGGAAAGCAACGCTGCGGGTCAACGTACAGCCCGGACCAAGGCCAACCTTTATGATTACGATCGCGAACCTGGCTATTACGGCCTGAGCGATCAGGACAACCAAGGCCCCCTGCGTCTGTACGAAGAGCGCTTGATCACTCGCCGCAACCACAATAAAGTGGGCGAAGTGCGAGTTGGTAAGCAGGTCAGAACCGAAACCGCTGAAGTGTCTGAGCCGGTCAGCAAAGAGCGTGTTGTCATCGAACGGCACGATGTGAAAGGTCAGCCCGCCGCTGCAACCGATCACGCCTTTGAAAACCAGGAAGTAGCCCGCATGGACGTCTACGAGGATGAGGTCAGCGTCGATAAGCAGGCCTTTGTCCGCGAAGAAGTCAACGTCCGCAAGGAAACGGATCAAGAAACCGTTCGACTGCGCGACCAGGTACGCCGCGAAGAACTCAACATCGACACCGACGGTAACCCCAAAGTGAAGCGGTAAGAGTGAATCGATCGGGCTATCGCTGACTAGGGGCAGTAGACCTGCCCCTGGTGGATACCCTAAGTTCTGTGGGGCATTGCGTTAGCTTTGCCCCCAGCTTTGCAGTTCTGCCTATGGAGCTGTCAATTGAATTTTCTGCTTTGTATTCGTTGCACAAACCCATGCCTGAACATCAGTTGATCAATGGTTCTGTATTCGATCGCTCCGGCTATCTGATTGGCCATGTGACTAGGGTTGATCCCCTGCCCCAGGGCAATTTTTCTCTGGCCGTTTGTCCAACGGATAGGGGTCGGGCTGGGTCTGAAATGTCAATCACCAATAGCCAGATCAAAAGTATTGATGCCGAGCGCAAGATTGTCACCGTAGAGCTTGACTACCCCGGCCATTCCCAGCAGCGCCCCTTAGACACAAACCCTTCAGATACCAATAAAACCGTCCACCTGGTTGAAGAACGCCTAGTGGTCAATCGCCGACGAGTGAAAGTTGGTGAGGTGAGCGTGCGCCGAGTGGTTGAAACCGAAGTGGTAGAGGTGCCGATCCGGCGAGAAAAGCTGGTGGTTGAAACCGTCGGCAGTGGCACACCCCCCGTCGAAGTTAAGCTAGGCGAACCCCGCGTCCTGGGCAATGCCTTTGCCTCCGACCGTAGCCTCGACAACAGCATAGACTCCAGGGCCGATGCCCTCACGGCGAGCGGTAATCTGACCACCATCCGCGATGCGATCAGTTTTTTAGAGTCGGCGACGACCCTGGACAATCACTGCGAAAAAATCAGAGTCTATATTTCTTTGAATCAGGAAACCGGCCTCAAGGCCACCGTGCACCAGTTTGAATCGTCTGAGATGGCCATTCAGGTGCTACTGGGGTTAGAAACGACTCTGTTGAGGCAGTGCAGCAGCGTACGGCTGGAGCTGTTCCTGCGGGACGATTCGATGCTGACACCTTACCGCGACCAGCTGGCTCGGTACGGGCAACCTGCTCCTGCCGAAGCCCGGCCACTGTCCGTTGAGCGGTAGTTCAGCCCTATCAACCGTCGCTCAAGAACCGTCGCTTAAGTCGAGGGGATTGTAGAGGCTCATGGCCTTCTCAACGCCGTCGGTAAGCGCTTTCTCCAGGGCACGGAGGCTGGTATCCACCACGGCATCCATAGTGGCGCGCTCAACTTTGGAAAAGTTGCCCAGCACGTGGGACACCACGCCTTTGTCACTTTCGCCAGCCCGGGTGGCGGCCCCAATCCCGACCCGCAGACGAGGAAAGTCCTGGGTGCCCAGATGGGCGATCGCGGACTTCATGCCATTGTGCCCACCGGCAGACCCCGACAGCCGCAGCCGCAGCCGCCCCACCGGCAGGTCCATATCATCGTAGACCACCAGCACCTGCGCTGGAGACAGCTTGAGCCAGTCCATCGCCGCCCGAATCGACTGCCCGGAGCGATTCATGTAGGTAAGGGGCTTGAGCAGGTACACCTTCTCCCGACTGGGGCCAAACCCCGTGCCGTACTCAGCCTGAAACCGACGCTCCTGCTTGAGGGACACGGCCCAGAGCTTGGATAGGCGATCGACGACCTCAAAGCCAATGTTGTGGCGAGTGCCGGCGTACTTGTCGCCTGGGTTGCCCAGCCCCACAATCAGGCAGGGCAACGGAGAAGATGGTGCTTCAGCCATAGCTCAGTGATGTCCAGATCGCCCTAGGCTGGAGAGTCGTTTTCGGATGCCTCGGCAGCCGTCTCGGCACCGCTGGCGTCACCAACCTCGACGGGGGCCGGGGGAGAGGCTTCGGATCCAGGAATGTCTGCCGTGGAGGTTTCCATAGCAGCGGCAGGCTGGACCTCAGCGGCGGGTTCTGGCGGGGTTAGCACCTTTTGTGAGTCGGGTTCCAGCGTGGCTTTCATAGGCGCGGCGACGGCCTTCTCGATCTGCTGGGCTTCTTTCTTGAACTCCTCCTCAAACTCCCGCGAGGCATCCTGGAAGCCCTTGATGGCTTTGCCCAGGCTGCGACCAATTTCGGGCAGCTTTTTGGGTCCAAACACCAGCAGGGCCAGCACCAGAATCAGCGCCATCTCTGGCAAACCCACACCAAAAACGTTCATAGGCCAACCCCCACGGGCAATGTGTGTGAACTACGGCTGTGCAAGATCATGCTGTGCATCAAACGGCAAAAGAGGCCGGGTAGTCAAGGGTCTACACCAGCCTCAGACAGATAAAGTCGGACGATGAAATCCAAATTTGGCAGGAGGTTAGAGCCCGACCACTACAGCCAGGCCCGCTAAATCCCTAGAGACCTACACTGCGCCAGTCAACATCGAAGCTTTCCAGCACGATGGAAGAATTGTAAAGCTGCAAGATGATCAGCAAAAACACGAAGAACAGACCGATGAAAACCGCCATCAGAGGGGTGGTGCCCCAGCCGGGAGCCACCTTGCCGTACTCAGAGTTGAGGGGCTTCAACACGTCTCCTAACCAAGTCCGCTGTGCCATGAATCCTTCCACAATCAACACTTTATAGTTCGTAATATTATAGGATGGAGTGGTTTCTTATTCTCATAAATCCCATGGAACCTGCAACAGTTCTTATTATTTCTGTGGCAACGGTGCTAATTGCCGTCACTGGTTACTCAGTTTACATGTCCTTTGGGCCGCCCTCCAAGCAGCTGGCCGATCCCTTTGACGACCACGAAGACTAGGGGCTGTCATCAATTAGCTGCCAAACACCCAAAAATTAAGGGTTGCAGCCCCCAGTCTGTCTTTGGGGTCGGGCGTGGCAAAGCTTGATATACCAAGCGTTTAGCCACAACTGATGACACGCCCTCGGGTGAGCGCTGAGGCGCAGCTTGCCAATGTCCGGTTCCGGCGATTGGGACTGATGGGCTAGCCCATGCCACCAAGTCCTGACCTGGTTGTTGGGGCGGGCGTGGCCGGGTTCTGAACCATGGGGTTTCAGCTGGGATTGATGACACGCGCTCAGGCTATGCCCCCGGTTGCCGCCCCCGGCCAGCCAAAAACGGCGAAGAGTGGCCCGAGCGATTGATTCTGTAGGTTTCTAGTGCTAGGATTAGAAACCTGTGGATTTCATTTGGCTGTTTCGCTATCATCCATTTGGGAAACCTTTCACCCCTACGATTGTTGCTCTAAATTCCTATGATTAAGCTCCGACTCAAGCGTTTCGGCAAGAAGCGGGAAGTTAGCTACCGCATCGTCGCCATCAACAGCGATGCTCGCCGCGACGGGCGGCCCCTGGAAGAGGTTGGCTTCTACAACCCCCGCACCGATGAAACCCGGCTGGATGTTCCTGCCATCACCCGGCGTTTGGAGCAGGGAGCTCAGCCCACCAAAACCGTGCGGCACCTTCTGGAAAAAGCCAACCTGCTTGAGCGGCCCAAGACCCCAGCCCAGGTCGCAGCTAAGCCTGAAGCCTAGGTCACCCGTTGTCTTTAAGCCCCCACCCCCACCATGGATAGGCCCGACTTCCCAGGACTGGTTCGGTTTTTGGTAGAGCCTTTTCTAGACTCGCCTGATTCCCTGCGGATAGACTGTGAAGAGAACGCCGCCCAGGCCAAAGTGTGGATTCGCATCGCTTTCAGTGGCGATGAGCGAGGTAAGGTCTTTGGCCGTGGTGGACGCAATATCCAGGCTATTCGCACTATTGTGCGGGCTACGGCTTCGTTGTCCGGGTGGTCGGCCTACGTCGATGTCTACGGGGCCTCGGAGCAGGACAATGGCTCCGATCGCCGGTCTCGCAGCCCTTCACCGCGATCGCACAGCAAGCCCAGGCCCCAGCTGCGTCCCAAAACCTAGGCTGGGCTGCCCCGGCCTGAACTGTTCTGGCACCTGGTTTAGATGTCCTCACCCCTACAAATTGAATTGTCCAGCCCGGAGGGTGCTCTGGCCCTGGCTGGTTATCGGGACGAAAACCTCAAACTCCTGGCCAATCAGACTGGAGCCTCTCTAGTCCTGCGCGGCCAGGAGTTGTTCGTTTCGGGCACAGAAAACGGAATCGCCCTGGCCCAGCGGCTGGTGCGAGCCCTCGAACCCCTGTGGAGTCAGGGGCAGTCGGTGACCAGTGCCGACATCATGACCGCCCGTCAGGCGCTCGACACCGATCGCGTCGACGAACTCCAGGCTATTCACCAGGACGTTGTGGCCCGTACTCGTCGGGGCGAGGTAATCCGGGCCAAAACTTTTCGCCAAAAGCGCTACGTCAAGGCGCTGCGGAAAAGCGACATGGTGTTTTGCGTGGGGCCAGCGGGTACCGGCAAAACCTTTCTGGCTACCCTGGTAGGGGTACAGGCCCTGCTCAACAACGAGTTTGAGCGGCTGATTCTCACCCGTCCCGCGGTGGAAGCGGGGGAACGACTGGGCTTTTTGCCCGGCGATTTGCAGCAGAAGGTCAACCCCTACCTGCGCCCCCTCTACGACGCCCTCCACGAACTGGTGGACCCCGAAAAAATCGCCAACCTGATGGAGCGGGGCATTATTGAAGTGGCTCCGCTGGCCTACATGCGGGGCCGTACTCTCAACAACGCCTTTGTGATCATGGACGAGGCCCAGAACACCACCCCGGGGCAGATGAAGATGGTGCTGACCCGGCTGGGCTTTAAGTCGCGCATGGTGGTGACGGGCGACATCACCCAGACGGATTTGCCCAGCGACCAGACGTCGGGCCTGGCGATCGCCCAGACTATTTTGAGCGGGGTGGATGGCATTGCCTTTTGCCAGCTCAACCAGGCCGACGTGGTGCGACATCCGCTGGTGCAGCGAATTGTGGCGGCCTACGAAACCTATGAAGCCAAGCCCAGGCGCGGCACCAGGCCCTAGCGGTTTAACCCTCCCTGGGCAGATATATCCCGCCAGCGGCTTCGGTAGGATATGTCCGTCAGAGGA
Organism: Leptolyngbya sp. KIOST-1; assembly: GCF_000763385.1. Classification (NCBI taxonomy): domain Bacteria; kingdom Bacillati; phylum Cyanobacteriota; class Cyanophyceae; order Leptolyngbyales; family Leptolyngbyaceae; genus Leptolyngbya; species Leptolyngbya sp. KIOST-1. The sequence continues at coordinate 1,457,009 of NZ_JQFA01000002.1, read as the reverse complement.
ACCGAGTATAGACGATTAGCTCACGCTACCCCCTCTGGCTGTAGAACTATCAGAGGTAACAGGATGACGGCGGAAGCGCAACGTATGGCAGCCGATCGCGATCGCACATCCTACTGGCGGCGCTGGGGCCCCTACCTGAGTGAGCGCCAGTGGGGCACCGTGCGCGAGGACTACAGCCCCGATGGATCCGCCTGGGATTACTTTCCCCATGACCACGCCCGCTCCCGGGCCTACCGCTGGGGCGAAGATGGCCTCGGCGGCATCTCCGACAACCACCAGCGGCTGTGCTTTGCGATCGCCCTGTGGAACGGCAAAGATCCAATCCTGAAAGAGCGCGTCTTTGGCCTCAGCGGCCCCGAGGGCAACCACGGCGAAGACCCCAAGGACTACTACTTTTACCTGGACAACACCCCCTCCCACGCCCACATGCGGTACCTCTACAAGTACCCCCAGCGGGCGTTTCCCTACGACCAGGTGCGGCAGGAGAACCAAAACCGGGACTACTACGCCCCCGAGTTTGAGCTGCTGGAAACCGGCATTTTTGATCAGAACGAATACTTTGACGTGTTCGTGGACTACGCCAAGGCTACCGATGAGGATATTTTGGTCCAAATTCGGGTAGTGAACCGGGCCGACCACGGGGCGGAGTTGCACCTGCTGCCCACCCTGTGGTTTCGCAACACCTGGAGCTGGTTTGAGGACGTTCCCAAGCCCCACCTGAAGCGCATTGACAATGTCGGCGGGGCTGCCGCCGTGGAGGCCTCCCACCCGGAACTGGGGCAGCGCTGGCTCTACTGCCAGGGGGCCGAAACCCTGCTATTCACCGAAAACGAGACCAACAAACAGCGGCTGTTTGTGGTCGAAAACCCCAGCCCCTACGTCAAAGACGGCATCAACGACTACATCGTCCAGGGTCGCCAGGACGCCGTGAACCCGGCCCAGGCGGGCACGAAGGTGTCGCCCCACTACCACTGCCGCCTGGGGGCGGGGGAGCAGTGGGTGGTGCGGCTACGGCTGAGCGACCAGGGACCCCAGGCCTGCCCGGAGCCCTTCGGCCAGAATTTTGATGGCATCCTGCACCAGCGCTACGTGGAGGCCAACGAATTCTACGACCAGCTGCTGCCGGGGCGCTGCTCGGAGGATGCCCGCAATGTGCAGCGCCAGGCCTTTGCCGGGCTGCTGTGGACCAAGCAGTTTTACCACTATGTGATCGAGGACTGGCTGAAGGGCGACCCCACCCAGCCCGCGCCCCATCGGCCCAACCCGCGCAACGAGGAGTGGCCCCACCTCTACAACGACGACATTATCTCCATGCCCGACAAGTGGGAGTTTCCCTGGTACGCGGTGTGGGATTCGGCCTTCCACGTGGTGCCCCTGGCGCTGATCGACCCTGACTTTGCCAAGCGCCAGATGGATGTGTTTACCCGGGAGTGGTACCTGCACCCCAACGGCCAGATGCCCGCCTACGAGTGGCACTTCAGCGATGTCAACCCGCCGGTGCACGCCTGGGGCACCTGGCAGGTGTACCAGATCGAAAAGGCGGTGCACGGCCAGGGCGATCGCCTGTTTCTGGAGCGGGTGTTCCAAAAGCTGCTGCTGAACTTTACCTGGTGGGTGAACCGCCGCGACAACAACGGCAACAACATTTTCCAGGGCGGCTTTTTGGGCCTCGACAACATCGGCATTTTTGATCGCAGTTCTGAATTACCCACGGGGGGCTACCTGGAGCAGTCCGACGGCACCAGCTGGATGGCCATGTACTGCCTCAATATGCTGGAGATGGCCCTGGAGCTAGCTGAGACCAACCCCGCCTACGAGGACATTGCCAGCAAGTTCTTCGAGCACTTCCTCCACATTGCCGATGCCATGAACCACATGGGCGATGGCGATGTGCATCTGTGGGACGAGCAGGACCAGTTTTTCTACGACGTGCTGCATACCCCCGACGACCAGCGCCACCCCATGCGGGTGCGCTCCATGGTGGGGCTGATCCCGCTGTACGCTACGGCGGTGCTCAAGGCCGAAACCTTTGAGCGCTTCCCCGACTTCACCCGCCGGTTCCAGTGGTTTGTCAAAAACCGCCCGGCGCTCCAGGAGAATATCGGCTCCCTCACCGCCAAGGGCAAGGAGGGGGCAACCCTGCTGGCCATCGTTAGCCCCGATCGCCTGCGGGCCATCCTCCAGCGCATGCTGGACGAGGGGGAATTTTTAAGCGACTACGGGGTGCGATCGCTCTCCCGCGCCCACGCTGATCACCCCTACACCTTTGACGTCAACGGCGAAACCCACAAAGTGGGCTACGAGGCCGCCGAATCTGCCAGCAATATGTTTGGCGGCAACAGCAACTGGCGCGGCCCGGTGTGGTTCCCGGTCAATTACCTGCTGATCGACTCGCTGCGGATTTTCCACGACTTTTTGGGCGACGGCTTCACCGTGGAGTTTCCCTCTGGGTCTGGCCAGCGGTGCGACCTCAACACCGTGGCCGATGAGCTGTCCCAACGGCTGATCACCATCTTCCTGCGCAACGAGGCGGGCAACCGGGCCGTCCACGGCGGCTACCGCACGTTCCAGGCGGATCCCCACTGGCGCGACCTGATTTTGTTCTACGAATACTTCAACGGCGACAACGGCGCGGGGGTGGGGGCCAACCACCAGACCGGCTGGACGGGCCTGGTGGCGGCGCTGATTTACCAGTGCACCCAGATGGCCGAGGCCAAGCGCAGCCAGGGTCAGTGTTCTGTGGTGTCGCCGGAGCGCGATCTGGTGTCGAGGTAGGATATTGGGCGTTGCTGAATCAAGGCATGAACCCTTAGCGGCAAAAGTCCTTTCACCGCCCCCTAAATCCCCCAATGCTGGGGGATTTTGAGACTGTTCGGTTCCCCCTAGCCTTGGGGGGATTAGGGGGGCAAATTATCCCGGCAAGCAGCAACGCCGGATAGTTTAGGCCTGGGAATGAGCCATCTGGGCTGAGATTCGGAGGGTGGGCATTGTCCACCCTCCGGCTGTGTTGGGAGGAGGGCTAAACCGTGGCGAACTGGGGGGTTGCCACGGTTCCTGCTGCTTGCTGGGGCACGGCGGCGTAGACTTCGGCAGAGTTGTTGGGGCTTTCGATCAGCTTCACCTTGTGCAGGCGGGCCCCGAGGGCTGCGATCGGGCCCTGCAGCAGGTCGCGAATGTGGACGGCGATGTTTTCGGCGGTGGGCACCACCTCGGCAAAGTAGGGAATGTCTTTATTGAGGAAGGTGTGGTCGAAGGGCTCGACCACGTGCTCGTCAATGGCGGCCTGGAGGGCAGCCAGATCCACCAGCATGCCGGTGCGCGGGTCGATCTGGCCCTGGACGGTGACTTCGAGGTGGTAGTTGTGGCCGTGGCCGTGGGGGCGGGCGCATTTGCCGTAGATTTCGCAGTTTTCTTCGTAGCTGAGCCGGGGCGAGGCCAGCCGGTGGGCGGCGCTGAAGTGGGTGCTGACGGTGAGAAAAGCTTCCATGGCGTTACCTGAGTAGTCGGACCAGAGTTCGGGATGCTCGAAAAGCTGAATGTTGACGATGGGCAGGTGGGGGGCGAGGCGGTCCCAGATCACCTTGGCCAGGTATTCGGTGGTGGGTAGGGTTTGCTCAAATTCGGGCCAGACATCGTTGAGGTAGGCGAAGTCGAGCTGGCTGGTGACTTCTTGTTTGATCACGTGCTTGACGTCGGACAGGTTGAGCACCATGCCGTACTCATCCAGGTCGCCCTCCATGGAGACGTAGAGGACGTAGTTGTGTCCGTGACCCGGGGCATTGGTGCAGGGGCCAAACCGCTGAACGTTTTCTGCTGGGCTGAGTTCATTCAGCCAGTAGCGGTGGCTGGCCGAAAACTGCGCCCGGCGATTGATGATGCATTTCATAGAAGGGGTGACCCCGCAAGCGGCTAACGGTTGTTAAGCGGTTGTTACATATTCAGCATAGTGTAATTTGCTGACCTTTGGCGGGGGCTAAATGTAAAGCCCGAGAGCTGACTACGTAAAGAATTGCAGCCCTGCGATCGCCCTTGCCTGCGCTTCAAACCCCCGCCCAGCCAGCTCTTTCCAGGGATAGATATTGATTGCCAATCGATTGCCATGACTTGTTGACATCGAAAGCATTTAGTAAAATTGAATACAGAAAGTACGTTGACGTTCATCTGAGGCCAGTTGGAAAGTTTTCCACCCGCCCTAGACGGAAGTAAGGAGATGGTCTCCTGAAGGAACGCGCCCTGCTTATGCAGTTTGTTAAATCCTTTGTCAACAGGAGGCGTGACATGAAACTTTGCTATCGCGGCGTAGATTACGATTACAACCCGCCTTCGCTGGAAGTGCGTGAGAGTGAGCTCACCGGCCACTACCGGGGGCGTCCCCTGAGATTTTCCTACGTCAGGCATTTGCCTGTAACTCAGCCCATCGGCAACTACACCTACCGCGGGGTGAGCTACAGCACCAACTGCCACGGCCAAATCCAGCCCCCTGTCGCTGTACCTCAACGGCAGCCTGTGTTTCAGGCCGGGCACGGAACAGCCAGCAGAGGGTTACAGGCCCGGCGGCACCTGCTGCGGGAAGCCGCAGAAGCCCATCGCGTCAATATTCAGCGATCGATTCAGCATCGCATCGAGGTGGCGCGGATCCAGGGGAATGACCAGCTTTTGCGGCAGCTTGAGGACGAGCTGCATCAGACGGCCTAAGAGCCAGCGCTCAGGCCATAGCCATCGCTTTGTGCTGTAGCTGGAGCAGTAAGGGGCATCCCTGAGGGGGTGCCCTTTTTTTGTGGATGGGTTGGCGGGTAGGCGGGTGGGCGGATTGATGGGTGGATGGGTGGGCGGGTGAATGTATTGGCAGTTCGTCATCCCTTGCCACTTGGTCTAAAAGCTGGCTCTTGGAGCGGCGATGTACCACTTCGCTAATAGCCCTACACCATTGGAAGCTGGGTAAGAGGCTGTTAGGGACTATATCGGGCAATCGCTCCTACCTGCCCCTCGGTGGCCGTCAGATAGTCCTGGGGGGTGAGCCACAGCATTAGCCCGCGTTTGCCAGCGGAGACAGCGACGGTGTCGAAGGTGAGGATCGACTCATCCATGTAGACGGGGTAGGCTTTTTTGGTGCCCAGGGCGGTGACGCCGCCGCGAATGTAGCCGGTGAGGGGCTGTACTTCTTTGAGGGGAACGGTTTCGGTTTTGCGATCGCCTGCCAATGCCGCCAGGGCTTTGAGATCCAGCTGGGCATTGCCGGGGATAACGGCGAGGCAGACCCCGGTGCGATCGCCCCTGGCCACCAGGGTCTTAAACACCTGCTCCGGCGGCAGGCCCAGTTTCTCGGCGGTACTCTCCGCCGCCAGGTCATCAGGATCCACCTCGTACTCCAGCAGCTCGTAGGGCAGCTTGAGGCGATCCAGCAGGCGGGCGGCGTTGGTCTTAACGGGTTTGCTCACGGAATAACGGCAAAAAGGGTTCACGGTGCAGGGTACCAGGTACAAGGGTATGCCTGATACCCGATACCCGATACCCAAACCCTTAAACCCCTTCCAAAGCTTGCCTTACCGCCCTACTTGATAAACAGCATCTCCTGGTAGGTGGGCAGGGGCCAGAGGTCGTCAGCCACTTCGCCCTCCAGGGCGTCAGCGTACTCGCGCACCTGATCCATCAGGGGACGCAGGGTCTGGGCACAGAACTGCATGTGCTCCTCCACCGACATGAAGTGCTTGGTCATCATGTCTTCCAAGTTACTCACCGAGGCCATCATTGACTTGGTGAGGTCGGCAATCTTGACCACGCTCTCGTTGCTAAACTCAATCCCCATGCCGCTGAGGCTGGTCATGGTTTGGGTCAGCTCGCCCATGTAGCGCATAGCGGCGGGGTAGATGATGGTCTTGGCCATGCTGACGACCAGCTTGGCCTCCACCTCGATGTGCTGGATGTACTGCTCGGAGTAGGCCTCAAAGCGGCTGCCCAATTCCACCGGGCTGAGCACCTTTTCTTTAACGAACAGGTCCTCGATGTACTGCTCCCGCAGCACGGGCAGGGCGTCGGCGGTGGTGCGCAGGTTGGCCAACCCGCGCTCGTTGACGGCCATCTCGTGCCACTCGGTGGAGTAGCCGTTGCCGTTAAACACCACCTTGCCGTGGTCGCGGATGATGTCCCGCAGCACGTCGTGGATGGCCACGTTCAGCTCGAGGCCTGCCCCCAGCTTGGCCTCGAGCTGGTCGGCCACCCAGTCGAGGGAGTCGGCCAGGATGGTGTTCATGGCCACCAGCGGCCCGGCCACCGACTGGCCCGAGCCCACCGCGCGGAACTCAAAGCGGTTGCCGGTGAAGGCGAAGGGGGAGGTGCGGTTGCGATCGCCCGCGTCCTTGGTAAATTTCGGTAGAGTATCGACCCCCAAATCCATCTCGCCCTTGGCCAGACAGCCCTTCACCTCGCCGCTGGCGATCTGGTCAAATACATCCTGGAGCTGGCTGCCTAAGTAGATCGAAATGATCGCCGGGGGAGCTTCGTTGGCCCCCAGGCGGTGGTCATTGCTGGCGCTGGCAATCACCGCCCGCAGCAGCGGCCCGTACTTGTGGACGCCGCGAATCACCGCGCCGCAGAACACCAGGAACTGGGCGTTTTCGTGGGGGGTGTCGCCGGGGTCGAGCAGGTTGCCCTGGGTGCTGTTGCTCACCGACCAGTTGACGTGCTTGCCGGAGCCGTTGATGCCCGCAAAGGGCTTTTCGTGCAGCAGGCAGAGAAAGCCGTGCTTTTTGGCGGTGTTGCGCAGCACGGTCATGATCAGCTGCTGGTGGTCGCTGGCCACGTTGGCGGCCTCAAAGAAGGGGGCAATTTCAAACTGGCCAGGGGCCACTTCGTTGTGGCGGGTTTTGGCCGGAATGCCCAGGCGATAGAGCTTTTCCTCCACATCCTGCATGAACACCTGCACCCGCTCGGGGATGGCCCCAAAGTAGTGGTCATCAAACTGCTGACCCTTGGCCGGGAATTTGCCAAACAGGGTGCGGCCCGCCAGCAGCAGGTCGGGGCGCACGGTGGCAAAGCTGGCATCGACCAGGAAGTATTCCTGCTCAGCGCCGCAGCTGGAGTTGACCGGAGCCACCTCGGTGTGGCCCAGCAGCTTGAGCACGCGGGTAGCAGCCTTGCTCATGGCGGCGTTGGAGCGCAGCAGCGGGGTTTTTTTGTCCAGGGCTTCACCAGTCCAGGAGACAAACACGGTAGGAATGCAGAGGGTGACGCCGTTTTCGGTCTCCATCACAAAGGCGGGGCTGGTCACATCCCAGGCGGTATAGCCCCGGGCCTCAAAAGTGGAGCGAATGCCGCCGTTGGGGAAGCTGGAACCATCGGGCTCCCCCTGCACCAGCACCTTGCCGGAGAATTCTGAAATCACCGATCCATCGCTCTGCACCGAGATAAAGCCGTCGTGCTTTTCGGCGGTGGCGTTGGTCAGTGGGTAGAACATGTGGGAGTAGTAGAGCGCCCCCTTAGAAATCGCCCAGTCTTTCATCGCTACCGCTACCACGTCGGCTACCGACATATCGAGGGGTGCGCCAGTGGTAATCGTTTTTTGCAGCGACTTGAACACCGACTTGGGCAGGCACTCCTGCATTTTACTGAGGCTAAAGACATCCTTCGCCCACAGATCTTCTAGCCGCCCTGGGGTGCTGACGGGTACCTTGGGGCGACAAGCAATACTGGCAATAGCTTGGGCGCGCAACTCATTTCCACTCATAGGGGTCTCCTAACGATTGACTTGTAATATGGTCGTGGGATGTAGCATTTGGCCAATCCGAGCAGGCCCATCTCCTGCACAGACTGCTATAAAAAGCAAATGGTCAGCCCGCTGAAATTGTCGCAACGAGGCGAATCTGTCACCCCTTGGGTGACGTCTAACGCTTTCGTGCCAGGGCGATCGCCTTTGCCATTTGCACTAGGAAAGCCTGAGAGGTCTATCCATTAGACATCTTTGAAAAACCGCACTGCAGCACCAGAAACTGGCAACCCCTTGACGGGAAATTTCTGACTACAGTGCGTATCGTCCTAGCGGTCTAAAAAACCTCCCAGACAAACATCAAAACCTCATCATTGGCTGGAGTAGACGTCCCCCTAGCCGAGATCAAATTCTTTGAGGACTCGCTGGCGGGACTGCCTTAACCAAATTCTGACGGGCAAAGCCTCAGCCTCTACACTCAGCAATTAAATAGACAAAAAGGCAAAAACTTACGCTATTTAAAAGCTGCACCGTCGCCGATTCAGTAGCAAAGACACACCACAACACCCCTGGGTTCAGGCAACGACCAAGTTCAGAACCCAAGCAAAATTTGCACTCTGGATATTAAAGGTAAAGATAAGTGACTTTTGTAGCCGTCAATACCTTTGTTAATTAATTCAGCGCACTGAAGGCTCCGTAACAGAGGCGGGTTCTACCTCGCTGTCGCGGTTTTGCTGGGGTTGAGCCCCCTTTCGGAACCGCTGTGGGTCAGAATAGATCACAGTTCATGTACACCACTACAGATCCAGCACGACTATGCCGCGCATTCGAGACATTCTGCACAGCAGCGAACCGGGCCAGACCACCACTATCCAGGGCTGGGTGCGCACCAAGCGTGAGGCCAAGGGCATCACCTTTGTGGAAGTGAACGATGGCTCGTCGATGGCGGGGCTACAGGTGGTGCTGAATGCCGACCTGGCGGGTTACGACACCGTGGTCAAAGACCTCACCACCGGCTCCTCGGTGGAGATCGGTGGCCAGTTGGTAGAATCCCCCGGCAAGGGGCAGCGGGTGGAATTGCAGGGGCAGAGCATTACCGTTTTTGGCACCGCCGATGGCGAAACCTATCCGCTGCAAAAAAAGCGCCACTCCTTTGAGTATTTGCGGACGCTGGGGCACCTCAGGTCGCGCACCAACACCCTGGGGGCCGTGTTTCGCGTGCGCAACGCCTGCGCCCAGGCGATTCACCAGTTCTTTCGCGATCGCAACTTTCTCTGGATCCACACCCCCATCATCACCGCCAGCGACTGCGAGGGGGCCGGGGAAATGTTTGCCGTCACTGGGCTCGATTTGCTCAATCCGCCCAAAACCAAAGACGGCGCCGTGGACTACAGCCAGGATTTCTTTGGCAAACGCGCCTACCTCACCGTCAGCGGCCAGCTGGAAGCCGAGATCATGGCCATGGCCTTCAGCAACGTGTACACCTTTGGCCCCACCTTCCGGGCCGAAAACTCCAACACCTCCCGCCACCTGGCCGAGTTCTGGATGGTAGAGCCGGAGATGGCCTTCTGCGACCTGACCGGAAATATGGATCTGGCTGAAGACTTCCTCAAGTACATCTTTAGCTCAGTGCTAAACGAGTGCCCCGAGGACATGGAGTTTTTCAACCAGCGCATCGACGATTCGGTGCTGGCCACCGCCGACAACATTATCAACAACACCTTCGAGCGCATCACCTACACTGAGGCGGTGAAGCTGCTGGAGAAGGCCGATCGCACCTTTGAGTTCCCGGTCGAGTGGGGCATCGACCTCCAGTCAGAGCACGAGCGCTACCTGGCGGAGGAACTGTTCAAAAAGCCCACCATCGTCACCGACTACCCCACCGGCATCAAAGCCTTCTATATGCGCCTCAACGACGGCGGCGAAACCGTGGCGGCCATGGACGTGCTGGCCCCTAAGGTAGGCGAGATCATCGGCGGCTCCCAGCGGGAGGAGCGCCTGGACGTGCTGGAGCGTCGTATCCAGGAGGCGGGGCTACCCATCGAAGACTACTGGTGGTACCTGGACCTGCGCCGCTACGGCACCGTGCCCCACGCCGGCTTTGGCCTCGGCTTCGAGCGGCTGGTGCAGTTTATGACCGGCATGGGCAACATCCGCGATGTCATCCCCTTCCCCCGCACCCCCGACAGCATCGAGTTTTAGGAGAGTCCCATGCGTGATGTGACTATTGTTATTGTGACGGATGACAGGCGGCTGGAAATCCCGCCTGAGGTACAGGCACAGCTGCACCCAGGCGACGAATACATGATCTGGGCCACAGACGACGCCATCACGTTCAAGAAAATTCAGAAGCCGCTCCGGTTTGATGAACTGCAAGAAAGGATTGATGCCCTAGAGCCAGACCCTGATGCCATGAGCCTAGAAGAAATTAGCGCTCTGGTAAAAGAGGTGCGACGGCAGATGAAATCAGAGACATCCGCTGCCGAATGAGGGTGATCATTGACACCAATGTTTGGGTATCAGGCTTGCTCTGGAAAGGTGCACCTAACCAAATTCTACAAAAAGTTCGTCAGGGGATGCTTCAAGCTTTGGTCACGCCATCCCTTCTGAATGAAGTTGCCAGAACACTGGGAGCATGTCACCTTTGTAACCCAATGGCTCCATTGAGATAAGCACAACGATGGGCCAGCACCTGGGGAACATTGTCCTCATTCCACTGGGCCCCTGAGCGCTACCCTGATTGCCCAATCGGGCATTGACCCCGAAGATTTGGCTGCCATCCGCCGCCTACAGCAAGAGTTCCAAGCCGAATTGGCCACCCTGCGCGGTCGTGTCGATGCTCTGGAAGCCGAAACCGCGACCCTGCGGGCTCAGCAGTTCTCGACTACCACCAAACTGCGCGGTGAGGCGGTATTCAACTTAATCACGCCCTTTGACACCCTGGCTCCCGAAACCAGCACCAGTGTTGCCTCTCGGGCTCGTCTGAACTTTGACACGAGTTTTTCCGGTCGCGATCGCCTGCGCATTCGTCTACAGGCCGGGGATGGTAACGCTATCACGGGTGGCCCCGGCAACCCTCTGGGCGGTCTAGCTACCGCTGCTGGCGGTGGCTTTAACGTCGATGTCACCACCTTCGCCTACAGCTTTCCCCTCGGCAACCGCATCAATGCTACTGTTTCTGCGCGAGGCAACGCTGGCAGGGACTGGGTAAACCCCGCTACCCGCCCCTTCGATGGCCCTTCCGTGGCCAACGCGGGTCGCGTTCAGTTCTATGACACCTTTGGCAGCACGTCTAACGGTGCTGGCGTTGGCCTGAACATCGCCTTCACCGACAACCTGATTCTGGACTTGGGCTACACCGCTTCGAATCCTGGCGGTGCTACCAACCCTGCCGTTGGTATTGCCGCTGCCCGAAACCAGAGCTACATCGCTCAGCTTAATCTGGTCAACGCTGGAATTCTCAATTTAGCGGCGGCCTATCTGCACAGTGATGGTGCGGCCGCTGGCTTTGCGGTTCCCACCGCCACCGATACCTTTGCAGGGCTGGTGAACCTCAACTTTGGCGGGTTCTTTATCGCTGGCCACGGGGCGTTTACCTCGTTCACCGGGGGAGACGACTTTAGCTGGACGGCGGGTCTCGGGATCAACAACTTCCTGGTGGAAGGCGCAAGATTTGGCGTGTACGGTGGTCAACTACCCACTGCCAGTCGTCCGCAATGTGCTGATTCCAGAGTCGCTGCCCGCCCTGGTGCTGGGCCTCACCCTGATGGTGATCAGCCTGATTGGCAACTCAGCCATGGCGGGGGTAGTCGGCGGCGGCGGGCTGGGCGATCTGGCCATTCGCTACGGCTTTCAGCGCTTTGATACGCGGGTGATGCTGTTCACCGTGGTGATTTCTAGAGTCTGCATGTCAGCCGGATCGCTCTCCTCGTAGAGCAATTGAGCGATTGCTGCGAGATGAGTTTTGAGTTGGGTGGCTTTCTCAGGGGTCATCAGTTAGGCCTTTAGGTCAACACTTGCATCCTCACCTGTTTCAGCCGACCTTGCAAACCTGACATGCTCCCAGAACACTTGCCTATCCAAAGCTACAGAGCAAGCTACAGGAGTTACAGGAGACCCCCGACAGCCTCCAAATAACAGTGCAGGAATTAGCTCAACCCTGTGTTCCAGTGCGATTGGTTGAGCCTAGCATTAGGGATTTAGAAGACTTGATGGTGCTAGAAGCTGCGGTTGGAGGAGATGCCGCAGGAATCGTAACTGGCGATCGCGATTTGCTGGCTTTAGGCGAATTCTCAGGTATTCCTATCCTATCGCCTCACGATTTCCTTCACACTTATTTTTCTCAGGAAGACGAGATTTAACAACCTAAGCAAACGACTAAACATTTAATACTGAATCCGCTTTGGCTACCTCCGGTTGGACTGGGCAAACACCGTTTTCCCCTACGCAGGTCACTTGTTTGAAATTGGGGTTATGCGACTCGGATTTGGTGTAAATCATCCTATCAAAATACTAGGACTAGCTCTACTCGCCAATCGTCGCGATCGCGCACGATCTGGATGTCGCGGAGAAATTCGCGGAAGAAGAAGCGCCGCTCCGCCTCCGACAGGTCGAGCCAGAACTGAGGAATCGACACCGACTGGGAAAGTTCTTGCAGGTTGACCGGGGGCAGCTGGGCCAGCTGCTGGTGCAGGGTAGCGATTTCGCCGCGCAGCTTGTAGCGGCGCAGGGCGGCGGTCTCGGCATCCAAAACGCCCGAGTCTTCCAGAGCCGGGAGCTGGGCCAGCACCGCTTCTTTGGCGGCGATTGCGGCCTGCAACCGGGTACCGGGGGCGGGCGCTCCGGGTGGAATGTTGGCCGTGAATTGGGCCACGGCCTGGGGCAGCACCCGGCAGATCTCCGCCACGATGCGGTGCAGTGCCTCGTCGTAGGGGATGGCTTTGCAGCGGGGGGTTTGGGGGCAGCCGCTGGGCCTCAGGTAGAGGTAGGTTTTGGCCTGGCCCCTGGGGGTGCTTTTGGGAGCGGTTTTAGAGATGGTCAAGGGCTGTCCGCAGTTCTGGCAGGTGACGAGGCCCGCCAGCGATCGCGCCGCTCCCGCCGTCCTTGGTGGCAGCGGTCGGTTGCGTCGCAGCAGGCGATCGATCTGGGCCGCCTCCTCGCGGCTGACGATGGCGGCGTGGGTGTCCCGCAGCACGGTGCCATCCTGGTATTGCAGATCGCCCCGGTAGGTCGGGTGGGTGAGCCAGCGCCGCCCGGTCGAGGCCGAAATGCGTTTGCCAAAGCGAGTTTCAACGAACCGCACCGCCCCTCGCAGGGAGCCGTAGAGCAAAAACTCGTTGACAAAGGCGGTGACCACTGGCGCGGTGGCGCGATCGATCAGGTACTTGCCCTGGCCCCGGCGGTAGCCGTAGGGAGGTTTGCCGGGGGGCGGCAGGGCTTGTAAGCGACTGCGGGCATGGCCCTCGCGCAGGCGGCGGCGGCGCTGTTCACTGGCCAGGTTCGCCCCCTGCACTAGGCTGGCTACATCCACTGCGCCCCCCGCCAGGGAGATTACCTCAGCTCCGGTGGACTCCAGGGCCTCAATCCAGGCGCTGACCTCCTCGGGATCGTTACCCAGGGTGGCGAGGTCCTGCACTAAAACCAGATCGGCGGGGGTGGTGTGCAGGTCGGCCAGCAGGCGATCGCGCCCTGGCCGATACCCCGGTGTGGGCACCGCCCCATCGCTATACACCTGCTCGGCCAGCTCATTTAAGCGGCCTGGGTCTGGGGCATCCCCAGCCGTCTGATAGCAGTAGGCAACGACCCGCACGGCCTAAACCGCTTGCTGAAGGGCATTGTGCAGGGCCAGGGCAGCGACCAGCCCTAACCCAGCGGTCAGTAGCGCTAGCCAATGGGGTGTCTGTGCCATACTCCTATCCTGCGCTGTTGTTTGAAGCGTTTGCCACTGTCAATCGGGCTGTGTTGATAATACTCCCTGGGTCGAAACTCGACCTGGGCAAAGGCCATTACCCCTGGGGCGTGGCAAGATAGGTGAGTGGAAAAGGTTTCAGGTTTTAGGTTTTAGGTGTCTGGTTTTAGGTGTCTGGTATTCGGTTTCAGGTTTGCCCTGCACCCGACACCCGATACCCAACACTCGATACTCAACACCCGATACCCGCCCCCTTCCCCCAATATCCTCTAGAGGCCGTTCCGTTGCAAATTACATTTTTGGGTACCAGTTCTGGCGTGCCAACCCGCGCCCGCAATGTGTCGAGTGTGGCCCTGCGGCTGCCCCAGCGGGCCGAGGTGTGGCTGTTTGACTGCGGCGAGGGCACCCAGCACCAGTTTTTGCGCAGCGAATTTAAGTCGAGCCAAATTCGCCGCATTTTTATTACCCACATGCACGGCGACCACATCTTTGGGCTGATGGGGCTGCTGGCCAGCTGTGGACTGGCGGGCAACCGGCAGCAGCGCATCGATATCTACGGCCCCAAGCCCCTCAACGACTACCTCCAGGCCAGCCGCCGCTATTCCCAAACCCACTTCACGCTGCCGATCAAAATCCACGCCGTTGAGCCGGGGCTAGTGTTTGAGGACGACGAGTTTCGGGTGTATTGTGACCTGCTGGAGCACCGGGTGCCCGCCTACGGCTACCGGATTGAGGAGCGCGATCGCCCCGGCCACTTTGATGTCAAACGGGCCCAGGCCCTGGGCATTGCCCCCGGCCCCGTCTACGGCGAGCTGAAACAGGGTAAGCGGGTGACCCTGCCCAATGGGCGCACGGTAAACGGGGCCGACCTCTGCGGGCCAGACCTGGTGGGCCGCAAGCTGGTCTACTGTACCGATACTATCTATTGCGATCGCGCCGTAGCCCTCGCCACCAGCGCCGACGTGCTGATTCACGAGGCCACCTTCTCCCACCGGGACGCCGATCTGGCCTACCAGCGGCTGCACTCTACCTCCACCATGGCGGCCCAGGTGGCCCTGGCGGCCCAGGCCAAGCAGCTGATCATGACCCACTTCAGCCCCCGCTATGCCCCCGGCAATGACATTCAGCTGCCGGATCTGCTGGCTGAGGCGCGGGCCATTTTCCCCAACACGGCTATGGCCCACGACTTTATGATCTACGACATTCCCCGTCAGGACGAGAAGGTGCTGGCTTCGTCGTCGGCCTAGGGATTGTCAGCCATTGGGATAGGATTCTGTCGATTCCGACGTCGACCACTCGTTGCCCTCGGTCAAACGCTGCCGCAGGTCGCTCAGGTGCTGCCGGTTGTCCACGGCGGTGCGGGGCATGGGCATGTCGGTATTGGGCCAGCTCATCAGGTCGCTGCAGGGGCAGGGGTAGTTCATCGGTCCTGCGATCGGGATGGCCAGGGGCATGTCGCAGCGGGCGCAGGGGGTGACTTCCCAGGCGGGCGACAGCATCGCCGCGATGCTCTGGGAGGTGCCCTCCAGGTAGCAGTCCTGCCCGCCTGTCACCATGATTCTGTGCCAGCAGTCTTCAAAGGACTTGCTGTAGTCACCGTTTTGGTAGATCGGTTCAGGTAAGCACTGGCCCCGATTTTCGGCCAGCACCACGGGCTTGCCCAACTGAAACCAGTGAGCCAAAAAGTTTCTAATTTGGGCCTGGGATGCCATCGCTGCCACACTCCTGGATAGGTCGTCAATCTGAATTTGGGTCGGCTGGGTTAGAGATCTTGCCGAGCGGTGGTGAACGGCCAAAGCTCCATTCGTCCGCCCTTCCGCAGTTCGCCCCGCCCGGGGATCGGATTTCCTCGCAATGCTCCCATCCTAACGATTGCCCGGATGGGCCGAGGGAATCTACCAATATTCTTCGGAAAGTTTGAGGCCGTTGTTATCCCTCGGGTGGGGGTATTTCGGCCAACAGGAGAGGGATAATACCCCCTGACAGGCACCTTGGGCTGTTGCTTCAGTCCTGCGGCAGGATACTTCAGGGTGACACTCAGGGCCGGAATCAGTCGCCCTCAGGCGCGGTGACGGAGGGCTAATGTATCGCTTAACGAAAGTTTGCAGAGGCCCGCTGCGATCGCAAAAAGTGCGGCACAACCAGATAAAGTAGCCCTATGTATGACGACGATCTCTCCACCCTAACCCCCGACCTGGAGTTTGCCGATCCCCTCGATGCCCTTGGTCCCGTAGACGAGGAACAGGCCCCCCAGTACGACCCCGAAGCCATGCTGCCGCTGCTGACGGCGGCAGATCCGCAGCAGCGGATGCTGGCGGCGCGGGCCTTTTGTGAGGTAGAAGATAGCCGGGCGGTAACTCCGCTGCTGGGGCTGCTTGGCGATCGCTGTCCTCTGGTGCGGGTCAGCGCTGCCTATGCCCTGGGGCGCAACCCCCACCCATCGGCGGTCGAGCCCATAATTGCCCAGCTGGCCTCAGACTGGAATGGCTACGTGCGCAAGGGACTGGTGTGGGCCCTGGGCAACGCCCACGACAGGCGATCGCTGCTGCCTTTAATCGAGGCTCTGCGCACCGATATTTCCGCCGTACGGCTGTGGGCCGCCAGCGCCCTGGCCCAGATGTCCCAGGTCAGCTACGAATCGGTGATTGCCGCTATCCCCCCGCTAATCGAGGGCCTGCGCCGCGACCCGGTGCCAGCGGTGCGCAGCAACTGCGCCTGGGCCGTGGGCCAGCTCTGCCGCGAACTGCCCTCCAATGTGGTCTACCACACCGCGATCGATGCTCTGATCGAAAGCTTTGCCGAAGAAGATGACCTGGGGGTGCGGGAAGACGCCCGCACCGCCCTGCTCAAAGTGGGCGACACCCGCGGCCTGCAAACTATCGAAGAAATTGAGCAGGACGGCTTTTTCTTCTAAATCTCCTGTGGGTGGAATAGGGTTTGTGGTGTACGGGGAGTTGCTGATTGCCGGGATGATTTGCCCCCCTAGCCCCCCAATGCTGGGGGGAACCGAACCGTCTCAAGGTCCCCCAGAATTGGGGGATTAGGGGGCGGTGAAAGGACTTTTGCCGCTAAAGATTCATGCCTTAATTCAGCAACGCTGGTGTACGGTTCAGGCCCCACCGTGAACCGTATACCGTGCACCTTATACCCTACTTAGACACCCGAAACAGCAGGTAAAGCCCGATCGACATCCCGAGCAAAGTCGGCAGCCAGGCCGACAGAAACGGCGACAGCACGCCCACTTCACCCATGGCATTGGTAATAAACGACAGCAGGTAGTAGCCAAAGATGATCACAATGCTGATGCCAAAGCTGGTGGCGCGGCTGGTGCGCTGGGGCAGCACCCCAATCGAGGCGCCCACCAGGCCAAACACCACGCACACAAAGGGCAGGGCATACTTCTGCTGAATCCGAATTTGCCAGCGGCGGATCATCCTTTCGTCGCCGCTCTGGCGCACCAGGGCCAGTTGTTCTGTGGCCTCAGCGATGTTCATCTCGGTGTCGTTTTTGGTGCGGCCCGCCAGGTCCAGCGGCGTTCGGGGCAGCTGGAGTTCCTGGGTTTCAAAGGTGATGATGTTGCGGAAGGAGCCGTCTGGGGCCACTACGTAAATGGTGCCGTTGTTAAAGGTCCAGGTGTTTTTTTCGATTTCCCACTGAGCCGACTCGGCGCTGACCACCTGGTTCAGCCCCTCCTGGGAGAAGTCAAGAATTGTGAGTCCGTGCATGGTGGTGCCGTCAAAGCGGCGGGCGTAGAACTGACGCCTGAGTTCCTGGGCATTGGCGTCGTCGCGGGCGGGCTGAAACTCCTGGTAGAAAATATTGCGCTCCTGAAAGGGGGGGCGCTCCGACTTGAGCGCCTGCTCAAGGGTGATGGCAGCCCGGTAGTTAGCCGCCGGCGTAATCAGCTCGTTAAACAAAAAGGTAAGGCCCGTCACCAGCAGGCTCAGCACCACCGCCGGGGCAATAATGCGGCGAATGCTCACCCCTACCCCGCGCAGGGCAATCAGCTCACTGTCGCTGGAGAAGCGACTGTAGGTCATCATCGTGGCCAGCAGCGTGGACATGGGGAAGGCCAGCACGATGAACTCGGGCAGCTTGAGCACAAAAATCTGCACCGCCAGGGTGATCGCCAGGCCCGACTCGGTGATCCGGCGGATCAGCTCGAACAGCGCCCCAATCGAAATCCCAATCGAGGAAAAAGCGCCCACCCCAAACAAAAAAGGCATGGTCAGCTCTTTGGCGATGTAGCGATCCATCACCGTCAGCAGTGATGCCCCAGGGCGGGAACGGGGAGGATTGTAGGGAGCGGTGGTCATAGCAATTGGGGTAGGTGGGGAGTTAGCCCCAGGATAGCTAGATAGCGAAATCTTTGCCGAGGTAGTGCTCGCGCACCAGGGGGTTGCTGGAGAGGTCGGCGGCGCTGCCGGAGGCCAGAATTTGGCCGTCGCTCATGATGTAGGCGCGATCGATAATGCGGAGGGTTTCGCGCACGTTGTGGTCGGTAATCAAAATGCCCATGTCGCGATCGCGCAGTTTGCCCACGATTTCCTGAATCTCAGACACGGCGATCGGATCCACCCCGGCAAAGGGTTCGTCCAAAAACAAAAATCGGGGCCCCTCCGGCCCCGAGGCCAGGGACCGGGCCAGCTCGGTGCGCCGGCGCTCTCCCCCCGACACCTGAATGCCGAGGGTGTTGGCCACCTTCTCCAGCCGAAATTCCTTCAAGAGGTCGCGCAGGCGATCGCCGTACTCCTCCGGCGGCACCCGCGTCTGCTGCATCACCAGCAAAATGTTGTCGGCTACCGACAGGTTGCGAAAAATGCTGGGCTCCTGGGCCAGGTAGCCAATCCCCAGCCGCGCCCGCTGGTGCATGGGCAGGTCGGTGATGTCGATCTGGTCGAGGCAGACTTTGCCGCTGTCGGGTCGCTCCAACCCGGTGGCCATATAAAAGGTCGTTGTCTTGCCTGCTCCGTTTGGCCCCAGCAGACCCACAATCTCCCCCTGGGCCACGGAGAGACTGACTCGGTTGACGACCTGGCGCTTGCCGTAGGTCTTTTGAACATTGTCGAGTACGATTTTCAAGGGCGCGCCTGGGCCTTAGGGTAGATTGAGCTGCGTAAATTGTATCAAAGCTCCTCCCTACTCTAGGAGCGCTCAGCCATCGGCTGCCGATGCCCCAAGCAGCAACGGTTATAGCCCACAGCCTTTTCGCGGATCCGGGCGTGGCAAGGCCGATGGCAGCGGGATTATAGCCAGAATAGATGACCTGCCCTAGCCCAATGCGCTTTCCACAAAAAGCCGGGCCAGGTGGGCGGCTTCGTGGTCGATGTTGTGCTGCTGCGCGACTTTCGCCATACCGGCTTTGCCCATGGTTTCTAGCGCTGCCGCTGGGGTGTCCAGGGCGGCCCGCATCGCCTCCACCAGCGACTCCACCGAACCGGGCACCACCAGCCAGCCGTTGACGCCAGTCTCCACCAGTTCGGGAATGCCGGCAATGGAGGTGGTGATCACGGGTCTCCCCAGGGCCAGGGCCTCCATGATCACCACCGGCAGACCTTCAGCGAAACTGGGCAACACCAGCGCCTGGGCCTTGAGCAGCTGGGCTTTGACCTCCTGGCTAGCGGCCCAGCCGGTGATTGAAACACAGTCCTGCAGGTGGTAGCTGGCCAACAGGGCTTCGACCTGCGATCGCATTTCGCCATCGCCCACCAGCGTCACCGTAAACCGGTAGCCCGCCTCTACAAGCTGCCTGACCGCTTCCAACAGCAACAGGTGGCCCTTTTGCCCGCTGAGTCGCCCCACACAGACCAGGTGGCGCTGCTCTGGGATGGGCGTAAACGCCTGGGCCAGAAAGGTTTGGTCGAGCCCGCAATGTACCACATGCACCTTGGGCCAGTCCTCCAGGGCTGTCCAGCGGTACAGCTGACTCTTGCCAAAGGAGCTAATTGCCACCACAAAGCTGGCCCGCCTGATTTTTTCGCCCAGGGAGATGGCCCTTACCTTGTCAAACTCTTCGGGTCCGTGCACGGTAAAGCTATAGGGTGGCCCCCCCAGGGCCTGGCAGAGCATTGCGACGGTGGTTGGGTTGGTGCCAAAGTGGGCGTGCACATGGTCGATGCGGGCCGCCTCAAACCAGGCCAGCAGTACGCAGGCTTCGGCCAGGTAGGCCAGGTGATACAGCGGCCCCGACTCGTCCTTCAGGCCGAGCTGAAAGGCCAGGCCAAGGGCAGCCACAAACGCCACTGGGTGCTGCAGCACCACCCGAGCAATGGTCAGGAGCAGCTCAGACCAGGGACGGTCCAAAACGATTTGAGTTTTTTCTAGCTCCTTGATGTCGTCGGGGTCTACCAGTTCGTCGGCGCAGGAGCGAATCGAAAACCTGTCTACCGTTAGCCCCTGGGCCTCCAGGGCACCGATCTCACGGCGAATGAAGCTATGGCTGACCTTGGGGTACTGATTGACCAGATAGGCGACTTTTGGAGGTGTCTGGGCAGCTACATCCGGTTGAGCGATCGACATTATCTATATCCTGATCTGATAGGGCTTAACAATAAAAAACTGAACAAACAAGGTACCCAAATTCGTTGCTTAAAGCGGTGATTTAAGGACCACAGACTACGCCTCACCCATGACAAAGCTGTCCAGCCATAGTCCGTTCACTAGACCCAACCGCAAACAGTGCTGGGTAAGTTTGATGGGTGCTTCAAATATGCTTTCAATATAAATGTGGAAACCTTGACCTCCTTGCTGGGCGGTGAGGCACCAGAAAACTTTAATCGTTTTGAGGGTATTTATAGGGACGCGGTAAACTCTGTCCCCTGTCGTGCCAACCCTGTTAAGCTGCCGCTGACTGCGGTTAAGGACCAACCGGACTGACGTCGAGTACCGTGGGGGGACGAGGGGTGGGGGGACGACCGGCTTCTCCGCCGCCCTGAACAGAACTGGGCGCGGCCGGGGGCAGGGTGTAAACAGCTTCCACCTGGGTGTTGGGGCGAGGGGTAGCGATGAAGCGATCTTCGTCTACCAGGTAGGTGACGACCTCAGCCCGCAGCGTATTGCCCTCCTGGTTGACGATCACATTGCCGCTGAGGACGATGCGCTGCTCGTTGCTGAAGTAGTCGGCCTGGGCAGAGGTGGCGGTGATCCGCCGGGCGGGGTAATCGATCTGGACATTGCCCCGGGCGGTGATGATGCCCGTGGCGGCGTTCGCCTCCTGAATATCCGATCGCAGCGTAATGGTGCCGCCGTCCTGGGCTTGGGCTGGCGCACTCCCCAGCGGAGCCAAGCTGCCACCGTCGAGGGCTACCAATACCCCCACCGCTGCCGCCGTCAACCAACCCCAGCGCAACCCGTCCGCCATAGCCCAATCCCTAATCCCGTTGTGGTCTCACGCTTCTCTAGTTTCCCAATCTTACTCCATCCCCCTGTCGTCACCCTTGACCCTGGCCCACTGATACGTTCTGTCCACCCCATCCCCTCGCTCACTCAGGCTATCCTCAAAACACCGCTACCTCGACTGCCCCCCATGATTACCGCCCCACCGCCCACCCGCTCGATCCAGTTTGCCAGCGACAACTACTCGGGCATCTGCCCCGAAGCGCTGGACTATTTGCTGACCGCCAACGCCGGCGATGTGCCCGCCTACGGTGAAGACGAATGGACTCAGAGAGCTACCGACAAATTTCGAGACATTTTTGAAATCGACTGCGAAGTCTTTTTTGTCTTCAACGGCACGGCGGCTAACTCGCTGACCCTGGCCTCGCTCTGTCAGTCGTACCACAGCGTCATTTGCCACGAGCTGGCTCACGTCGAAACCGATGAGTGCGGCGCGCCCGAGTTCGCCAGCAACGGTTCCAAGCTGCTGCTGGCCCAGGGCAGAAACGGCAAGCTCGACCCGGCCCATGTGGAGCAGCTAATTACCAAGCGCACCGACATCCACTACCCCAAGCCCAAGGTGATCAGCCTCACCCAGGCCACGGAAGTGGGCACCCTCTACACAGTCGATGAGCTGGTCGCTATCACCGCGCGGGCCCGCCACTACGGGCTCAGGGTGCACATGGATGGAGCCCGCTTTGCCAATGCCCTGGTGGCCTCGGGCAAAACCCCAGCGGAACTCACCTGGCGGGCGGGCATCGATGTGCTGTGCTGCTGCGGCACCAAAAACGGCATGGGCATCGGCGAGGCGATTCTGTTCTTTGACAAGGCGCTGGCCGAGGACTTTGCCTACCGCTGCAAGCAGGCGGGGCAGCTGTGCTCCAAAATGCGGTTTATCTCGGCCCCGTGGCTGGGGCTGCTAGAGACCGGAGCCTGGCTGCGCAACGCCGAGCACGCCAACCGGATGGCCGCCTACCTGGAGCAGCAGCTGCGGGACGTTCCTGAGATTAAGCTGCTGTTTCCGCGCCAGGCCAATGGGGTGTTCGTGCAGATGCCCCAGCCGCTAATCGACGAACTGTACCGCCGGGGCTGGAAGTTCTACACCTTCATTGGCACCGACGGGGCCCGGCTGATGTGCGCCTGGAATACGACTGTTGCGGCGATCGATGCCCTGATGGCGGACATTCGCGATGCGGTTTGAGCCTTAGCTGACAGCGTTGACGAATACTGAATTCATCTGGGTTCCCAGCAATTTGATGAAGGGCAAACAACCGTTTGCCCCTACGGGTGGGCCCGTTGGGTATCGGGGATATGGAAGTTAGATTCGGTAGCTAGGGGGCAATCGATATCTCTGCTACATCGGCGATCGCGGTGATAGTGCCAATATCTTGACGCGCTGCTATACAAGCTGCGCCTTCAAGAACTCCTGGAAACCCTATGCAAATCAATGCTCTCGCTGCGCTGGAACCCGGTGCCCCCCTACAGCCTTTTAGTTTTGCCGCACCACCGCTTAAACCCTTCGACTGCGCCATTAAAGTGCTGGCCTGCGGCATCTGCCACTCTGACCTACACATGATCCACGACGACTGGGGCCAATCGCGCTACCCGCTGGTGCCAGGCCACGAGGTGATCGGAACGGTGGTTGAGGTTGGTTCCCAGGTTACTCACATGCAGAAGGGCGATCGCGTCGGGGTGGGCTGGCAGCAGGCCGCCTGCATGCACTGCCTGGACTGTTTGCGGGGTGACCACAACCTCTGCGATCGGGCCGAAGGGCTGATCGTCAGCGGCTACGGCGGCTTTGCCGACCACATGGTGGTGGATTCGCGCTTTGCCTTTACCCTGCCCGCGGGCCTGTCTACAGAGTCCACCGGGCCCATTCTGTGCGGCGGCATCACCGTCTACGCCGGGCTGCGCAACGGGGGCATGACCTCCGGTCAGGAGGTCGGGGTGATTGGCATCGGCGGGCTGGGCCACCTGGCGGTGCAGTTTGCCAGCCGTCTGGGCAACCGGGTGACGGTGTTTACCACCTCCGCCGACAAAGCCGAGTTTGCCACCCAGCTCGGCGCCCACGCGGCTATCCTGGTGCCCCCCGGCGGTTCCCCGCCCCTGCCTGTCAATAAGCTCAATCTCATCCTCAACACCGCCAACCAGGCCCTCGACTGGCTGGGCTACCTGAACTACCTCGACTCCAACGGCACCTTTGTGTTCGTGGGCATTCCCCCCGAACCGCTGACGATTCCGGTGGGGCCCTTGACCGGCAAACAGCGCCGCATCATGGGCTCGGAGATTGGCAGTCCGGCCACGATTACAGAAATGCTCCAGGTGGTGGAAAAATTCGGCATTCAGCCCCTGGTGGAGACGTTTTCTTTAGACCAGGCCAATGAAGCCCTGCAGCGGGTGAAGGACAACAAGGTCCGCTACCGGGCAGTGCTGACAATGTGAACCCACAGCGCCCTACAGATCCTGTAATCGCTGGTTGGCGGCGGTCAAATCAAAGTATTCGGGGTCAAAGTCGTAGCCGACTTTTTGCCAGAGGGCATCGACTTCGTCGGGGTCGCCGCTGTCGCTGAGGCGATCGAGCAGGTCGACGTAGTCCCACACCCCCTGGCAAAATTCGGGTGGGCACTGGTACTCGCCAGCCGTGCAGCGGGGTACAGAATCTTGAGCAGCGCCAATCGATTCGAGGGTGACCTTATGCAGCCAGCCCTGGGCCGGGGCATAGGTGTAGATCAGGCGATCGCCCGGTTCGCTCAGCAGGGTAGCGAGGGTTCTTTCCTCCCCACTTTTCAAAACCTGTCCCTGCCCCTTAATGACGTAATCAGATTCCCCTGACCACCCCATTGCGGCGGACAGCACCCGGTGCAGCGCCTCCAGCGAGGCATCGCTTTGAAGGCAAACCTGCCGCCAGATCGGCGGGTCGCTGTCGAGCAGTTCGACATGCAGGCAAAATGTTTCAACGGTGGGGTGAGTGGTCATCGCAAGGGTTCTATGGGGCAAGGGTTCTGTGGGGTGCTCGGTTAGGGTCGAATTTTGACGTTGCCTGACCTGATAATCGTGGCTTTAGGTGAAGGTTCGTGGCCATTCAAGATTGAATGTAGGGGAAACGCGATGCGTCGTCCCAGGGTCATTTCCCAGTTTCAGCGTCAACCTGGTAGTTTGCGCCTGGCCAGATCTCGTTGATCTCATCGGCCTGGTGGTGGGCCGCAAAGCGCTCCCAGACAATGCCGTTGACATCTTCATCCATTGAGAATGCCTCGGCCTCGTCATCTTCCCAGCCCAGGTGGCGCAGCTGCCCCGGCGGCACTTCGGCGGTCTGACGAATCGAAAGGTTGAGACAGTCGGTACGCCAAAGGGCATAAATTCCCTCAATTACCAGATCGGGATGGCAGCCCAAACGAGCCGAATAATCGGCCACGGAGGCGGCAATATCCGCCGTAGATAGAGCGATATGGAGTTTCTTGGCCACGGCATTTCCCAAAAGTCGGCACTGCCAAACCTGTAAACTAGAACCTTATCACGACGCTTTCTACAACCCATCCATGACCCACGCTACCGATACTCGCACTCTGGCCCGCTGGATGGCGGCAGACTTTAGCAATCAGCAGCAGGCCTTCGACAACCCGCCTCTATTTGCCCACATTCGCGTCTGTATGCGCCCCCTGGCTCCTGAAATTCTCGGCGGCACCGGCTTTTATATTGAGCAGGCTTACGATTTTCAGCTCAATCAGCCCTACCGGGCTCGCGGCATGAAACTCAGCGCCCAAGGCGACCACATTTTGATCGAGAACTACATGGTCAAGGATGGTGAGGCGTTCTACGGAGCGTCCCGCGATCGCGATCGGCTGGCCAAGCTCACCGCCGACCACTTCGAGAAAACCCCCGGCTGCAACATGATCGTCCACTGGACGGGTCACAGCTTTAAAGGGGCGGTGGAACCCGGCAA
Organism: Leptolyngbya sp. KIOST-1; assembly: GCF_000763385.1. NCBI lineage: Bacteria > Bacillati > Cyanobacteriota > Cyanophyceae > Leptolyngbyales > Leptolyngbyaceae > Leptolyngbya > Leptolyngbya sp. KIOST-1. The sequence goes on along the minus strand of NZ_JQFA01000002.1, from coordinate 1,432,082 downwards.
CGCCTGTATAGTGACCCGCAACGGCAAGCTCACCTATTTAGATAGCGAGTTTGAGATCGACGCCGACCAGTTCATCAGCTGGGATCGGGGCCGGGACCCGGAGACGAACGAGCACCTGTGGGGATCGCTAGCGGGGCCGTTTATGTTTAAGCGCAAGGCCAGCTTTGCCGACGAAGTGGCGGAGTGATGGCTTGAGGCGATGTTCAAGATACCAACTGCGTTACGGGGTTAGTCAAGTTCGCCTGCTTGAGCGAGGGCAAAGTTAATCACGGTTTGACTGAGGCGAATATTGCGGTTGAGCATATTGCCTATGGCAGTGCGAACAGATAAGGAAGAGTCTTTTTTCTTAGCTTTCAGCAGAATGCCCACGGCACCGGTCAAATTTAAACCGCTTAAACGGGCCATTCGTCTGCCAACGGGTTCATCAATACAAACGGTGGGGATGGTTTGGTCGAGGGCAAACTGGATGACTGAGGCTTCGCCCAGATCCAAGGAATTCAGCAGATAGGGTGAGACCTGCTGGGGAAAAATCTGTTTTTCGAGCCAGGTGGCACGCTCAAATTCGTGAACAGCAAACTGATTGGTTCCGCCTTTCAACACTTCCTGACAGACTTCGAGCGGAACAAAGACCTGCTCGTACAGAGAGGCGAGTCGGCTCAAATCTCCCCAGGCTGCGACGAGCGCAATCAGAGGAGATGTGTTGATCACAATCTGAGTTGTCTCAGGCATTGGCCATATCCGAGAGCAGTTCGTCTTCGGAAAGGTCGATTATGGGAACACCGTAGTCGCCTAGCTTTAACAGGAAGGTAACTCGGTCAACTCCCAACAGTGAAGCAGCCATGCCAGAGGAGAGCCGTTTCAACTCAAAAAGCTTGACGGCCATAGCCCATTTAGCTTCCTGCTCAAATTGCTCACGGGTGTGGCCTAGGGCATCAGGGAAAGATTCTGGGTAGTCGATAGTAAGTTGTAGAGACATTGGGTTTTCTTCTCGTCGCGCGCTAGTAGAGCTAAATAAAACCTGCTCTAGTGCTAGGTTCTACTCCATTTCACACTGCATGCGTCTAAATTTCAGCACAGCACAGCCAAAAGACTCTCTAAATGTAAAGCCTTAACGCCCCCATCGGTCGGTTCATAACCTCGCTCAAGTCTAAAAGCGAGGTTATGCCTGTGGAAAAACTTAAGATCCTGAGCTGGATGTGGTGTAAGGGATGTCTACTTGCTTCCCCGCCGCCTATGCCGTCTATGATGGGGAACATCGCAACAGTGCAGCAGTAGGAGCCAGGGACGGTGGAGTCCAAATACAACCCCGCAGAGATCGAGAAAAAGTGGCAGCAGGTGTGGGCCGAGCAGGGGCTAGACCAAGCCATCGAGAACCCCGACCAGCCCAAGTTCTACGCGCTGTCGATGTTTCCGTACCCGTCGGGGAACCTGCATATGGGCCACGTGCGCAACTACACCATCACCGATGTAGTGGCGCGGGTGCGGCGCATGCAGGGCTACCGGGTGCTGCACCCGATGGGCTGGGATGCCTTTGGCTTGCCCGCCGAGAATGCGGCGATCGATCGCGGCGTTCACCCCGCCCAATGGACCTACCAGAATATTGACCAGATGCGATCGCAGCTGCAAGAGCTGGGCCTTTCCTACGACTGGGAGCGCGAAGTGGCCACCTGCGCCCCCGACTACTACCGCTGGACCCAGTGGATATTCATTCAAATGCTGAAGATGGGGCTGGCCTACCAGAAAGAGGCGGCGGTGAACTGGGACCCGGTGGACCAAACCGTGCTGGCCAACGAACAGGTGGACAGCGAGGGGAAATCCTGGCGATCGGGTGCTTTGGTGGAGAAGAAGCTGCTGCGCCAGTGGTTCCTCAAGATCACCGACTACGCCGAGGAACTGTTACAGGACCTGGACAAGCTGCCGGGGTGGCCGGAGCGGGTACGCACCATGCAGGCCAACTGGATCGGTAAGTCCACAGGCGCTCAAGTCGTGTTTAAAACCGAGGCCGGCGACGCGCTGCCGGTGTTCACCACCCGGCCCGACACCCTGTGGGGGGCCACCTTTATGGTGCTGTCGCCGGAGCACCCCCTGGTAGACAAATTAACCGCTCCCGATCGCGTGGCTGCCGTAGACGACTACCGCAAGGCCGCCGCCGCCAAAAGCGAGATCGATCGCACCGCCGAGGACCGCGAGAAAACTGGGGTGTGGACGGGCAGCTACGCGGTTAACCCCGTAAACGGCGAGAAAATCCCCGTCTGGATTGCCGACTATGTGCTGATGGGCTACGGCACCGGGGCAATCATGGCGGTACCTGCCCACGACCAGCGGGATTTTGAGTTTGCCCGCAAGTTTAATCTGCCGGTGAAGGTGGTGGTGCAGCCCGAGGGGGAGACTCTGGATGGCGACACCATGACCGCCGCCTGGGCGGGAGAAGGGGTGATGGTGAACTCCGGGCCGCTGGACGGCACCCCCGCTGGCAAGGGTGAAGGGCAGAGTGTCGCCGCTGCTATCCAGTGGCTAGAGGCAAACGGCAAAGGCCAGGGCGAGGCCAACTATCGCCTGCGGGACTGGCTGATCTCCCGCCAGCGCTACTGGGGGGTGCCCATTCCAGTGGTGCACTGCCCCGAGTGCGGCATTGTGCCCGTGCCCGACGAGCAGCTGCCGGTCACCCTGCCCGAGGATGTGGAGTTTTCGGGCCGGGGAGCCTCGCCCCTGGCCCAGCTGGAGCATTGGGTGAATGTGCCCTGTCCGACGTGCGATCGCCCCGCCCGGCGCGAGACCGACACCATGGATACCTTCATCGACTCGTCCTGGTACTTTTTGCGCTACACCGATGCCCGCAACCCGGAGTCGGCCTTTGCCACCGCCCAGGCCAACGGCTGGATGCCCGTGGATCAGTACGTGGGCGGTATTGAGCACGCCATTCTGCACCTGCTGTACTCGCGGTTTATTACTAAGGTATTGCGCGATCGCGGTCTGCTCTCCTGCGATGAGCCCTTCCAGCGGCTACTGACCCAGGGCATGGTGCAAAACACCACCTACAAGAACCCCAAAACGGGTAAGTACGTTGCCCCTGAAAATGTGGCCGACCCGGACAACCCAGTGGACCCCGACACCGGCGATGCCCTGGAGGTGTTCTACGAAAAGATGTCGAAGTCGAAGTACAACGGCGTGGACCCTAAGGCGGTACTGGCCAAGTACGGGGCCGACACCGCCCGCATGTTCATTCTTTTCAAGGCACCGCCTGAGAAAGACCTGGAGTGGGATGACGCCGACGTGGAGGGCCAGTTCCGCTTCTTGAACCGGGTCTGGCGGCTGGTCACCGAATACCTCACCACCCAAGACCCCACATCCCAGGAGACTCCTGTAAGGGCGCACAGCAGTGCGCCCCAACCCCTCACGACCCAAGCGCCCCAACCCTCTAGCGCGCCCCAACCAGACCTCTCTAAGGACGAAAAAAACCTGCGCCGCGCCATCCACACCGCCATTCAGGCGATCACCGAGGACATCGACGGCGACTACCAGTTCAACACCGCCGTCTCCGAGCTGATGAAGCTGAGCAATGCCCTGACCGACTCCCCCGCTAAGGAATCTCCCGTATACACCGAGGGAGTGCGCGCCCTGGTGCAGCTCCTGGCCCCCTTTGCCCCCCACCTGGCCGACGAACTTTGGCACCAGTTGGGGCACACCGAATCAGTCCACTGTGCTCCCTGGCCCGTATTCGACCCCAGTGCCCTGGTGGTGGACGAAATCACCCTGGTGATTCAAATCATGGGCAAAACGCGCGGCACTGTGGAGGTGCCCGCTGACTCTGACAAGGCGGCGCTGGAGCGCTACGCTCGCGAGTCGGAGGCTGCCCAGCGCTACCTGGAGGGCAAGGAGATCAAAAAGGTAATTGTGGTGCCCGGCAAGCTGGTCAACTTTGTGGTGGCCGGATAGCCCGCCAGGGTGGGTGAATCAGGAATCCCGTAGGGGCGTAGCAGGCTACGCCCCTACAGCTCGGGGGTATTCATTTGGGATTTTGTATCGGGTGTTCAGCTGATCGACTTTGGGCTTAGGATGGGCACCTTGGCCATAGAGTAACCTGTGCCTATGCCCCGCCTAAAACGCCCCCGCCGCCCCGCCCCCGCCGCCCCGCCCGAGCTAATTATCGAGGCGGGGCGCACCGAAGCCCAGTACTTTCGCGACCTGTGGCGCTACCGCGAGCTGTTTTACTTCCTCGCCTGGCGCGATATTCTGGTGCGCTACAAACAGACCGCGATCGGGGTGGCCTGGGCGCTAATTCGCCCCTTTTTGACCATGGTGGTGTTTACGGTGGTGTTTGGCCGTTTGGCCAACCTGCCCAGCGAGGGGGGTGCGCCTTACCCCATTCTCGTATTTTCGGCGATGCTGCCCTGGCAGTTTTTTTCCAATGCCCTCAGCGAGTGCAGCAACAGCCTGATCACCAACGCCAATTTGATCTCTAAGGTGTACTTTCCCCGGTTGGTGGTGCCCACCAGCGCTGTGATCGTCAGCTTTGTGGATTTTTTGATCTCGGGCCTGATTCTGCTGGGGCTGATGGCGTGGTACCAGGCGGTGCCCTCCTGGCGAGTGGTGACGCTGCCGCTGTTTGTGGCGATCGCGTTTGCTGCCGCCATGGGCGCTGGCCTGTGGCTCGCTGCCCTTAACGTGCAGTACCGCGACTTTCGCTACGTGGTGCCGTTTCTGGTGCAGTTTGGCCTCTACATTTCGCCGGTGGGCTTTAGCAGCGCCATCATTCCCGATCGCTGGCGGCTACTGTATTCCCTCAATCCTATGGTGGGGGTGATCGACGGCTTTCGCTGGGCGATCATCGGTGGCGATGTGGCGCTGTACTGGCCTGGGTTCTTGCTGTCGCTGCTGCTGGTGGGGGTGCTGCTGGTTACAGGGATTCTTTACTTCCGCCGCATGGAGCGCACCTTTGCCGACGTGATTTGAGGTGAGGGTAGGGATGCGATCGCGTGAGAACGCCCCGCCCTGGCCCTGCTCCAGCTGATTGTGCTGCCCAGTGCCGCGACGGCCCAGGCGGCACGAAGTTTGCTGCGCACCGTCAAATCCCAGGGAGAAGAGGCGTTTCAGCTAATGCTCAATCTGGTGGAAGCTATACTGATCAATAAATTCCCGCAGTTGACAACTCAGGAGATTCTGGCGATGTTAGACATCAAAACGGCTGACATCCGACAAACCCGCTTCTACCAGGAAGTGTTTGAAGAAGGTCGCCAGGAAGGTCTTCAAGAAGGTCGCCAGGAAAGCCTTCGAGAAGGTCGCCAGGAGGCAGAGGCTACGCTGTTAATTCGGTTTTTGACTCGGCGGCTGGGGCTTTTATCGGAGGTACAGGTGGCCCAAATACGGGCATTGCCTCTGGCACAGCTCGATGCGCTGTCGGAAGTTTTGTTTGATTTAGCTGACCTGAGCGCTTTGGAGGCCTGGCTACAAACTCACCCAACAGAGGCCGATGCGACTGAGGAGGAAGCTTAAGACGTCCGGCGGATTAGGGCGTCTTAAACTTCCTCTGACTTGAACCGCCGCCCTGCCCCACCGAAGCACTCGCGTGTGGTGGGTAACTAAGTGTGAGGACATGCAACTTTCATAAAGCCAGGGGGCACAATGAGCACAATGGCGGATGCAACCGCTGAGTGAACTGCCCCCGTTCCACTGCCCCCATGTCTGACACAGTTATCCAGGTCGAAAATCTCGGCAAGAAGTATGTCCTTGGCCACCAGCAGCAGGGCAACTCGCGCTATGTGGCCCTGCGTGATGTGCTGGCCGATGGCGCGAGAGCGCTGGGTCGTCGACTGCGCCACCCCCTTAAGCCCCAGGCTGGCCCCCGGCAGGACGAGTTTTGGGCGCTGAAGGATGTTTCCTTTGAGGTGAAGCAGGGGGAAGTGGTGGGCATTATTGGCCGCAATGGGGCGGGCAAATCGACGCTGCTGAAGGTGCTGAGCCGCATTACGGAGCCAACCACGGGGCGGGTGCGCCTGCGGGGCCGGGTGGCGAGTTTGCTGGAGGTGGGCACGGGCTTTCACCCCGAACTGACCGGGCGGGAGAACATCTTTCTCAACGGCGCAATTTTGGGCATGAGCCGGACCGAAATCAACCGCAAGTTCGATGAGATTGTTGATTTTGCAGAGGTTGAGCGGTTTTTAGATACGCCCGTAAAGCGCTACAGCAGTGGCATGTATGTGCGACTGGCGTTTGCTGTAGCCGCTCATATGGAACCAGAAATTTTAGTCGTAGATGAAGTATTAGCAGTAGGAGATTCTTCTTTTCAAAAAAAATGCTTAGGCCGAATGGAAACCGTCAGCAAAGAAGGAAGAACGGTCCTATTTGTCAGCCACAATATGGCAACCGTTCAGAACCTTTGCAGTGAGTCGCTGCTTCTAGAAAGTGGAGCAATCATCGAGAAGGGAAAATCTTGTGAGGTCATTGGCTCGTACCTAAAGAAACAGACTAGTACCTTTAAAAATAGCGGAAAGATACTAATAGATGGAAAAAATCGTCGCTTGATATCTTCCATAAAGACAAAAAACTCAAATGGTGATATCGTCAACGAGTTTATGATGGGAGATAAATTCCATTTGGAGATTGATCTTGAACCAACTAAACTCAAAACTCTTTCAGTATCGAATTTGGTGGCAGGTTTATCCGTTGAAAGCATGGAAGGGATTAAAATATTTGGGTTTCATTCGGAAATGACGGGATCAAAGCTGCTTCAAAGAAATGAGCAATGTAGTTGCCTGATACATTGTTTTATCGATGAAATTCCTTTGCTGCCTGGAAAATATTGGATAACTGTAAGCATAACAAGAGGCGTAACTGAATATTTGGATAGACTTGAGCGGATATTAGAGTTTTCTATTGTTGAATCAGATGTATATGGAAAAGGTTTCTTGGTTTCAAGAGACTATGGGCTTGTTTATATCAAGGGAAGCTGGGAATAATTTAGATAATGTTTTGGAAAAATGGCCTTTAAGTACAATTCAGGACAATTAATATACTTCAGAGAGAGTCATGGGAGAAAATTCTTTAGACGCACTCAGGACTATTTAAGTGGGGTAACTGTTGCACGACAGTCAATTAATGAAAGTCTAATAGATTTCGTTCGAGAAATTGATGGAAATATTGTTGAGATAGGAGGCTCTCAAAATCTGGAAGAATACATGAAAAGCGGAAAATACGTGCTTTTGGATCTCATAAACACCGAAAGTAATGATGTGACCGCAAATGCTGAAAAACTTCCATTCGCATCAAACAGCATGTCTGGATTTGTATGCATTTCAGTATTGGAGCATACTCCTAATCCACAAAAGGTTATTAATGAAATATGGAGATGCTTACGTCCAGGTGGAAAAGCCTTTATATCAGTACCTTGGATGTTTGAAGCGCACATGGAGCCTTATGACTTTTTTAGGTTCTCTCCATTCTTGATGAAAAAATGGTTGAGCGATTTTGATTTGGTGGATATCCAGCTTGTTAACGGTTATCTAGGCCTGTTAGCTCATTATCTCCAAAAAAAACCTCTGACGCGATTCACTATAGGATTATGGTCTTTTTGGCTTGATCAATTAGCACCAAACAAGGCTGCATGGACTACCCAGATAAATATATGGGTCAGCAAAGAAAAAGATCTGTTGAACGAAGCAAGCGACGATGATTCTGGTGATTGGATTCAGCATCTCCGTTGCCCCAGCTGCGTAATCCTTAAAGGAGGAGAACTGTTTGAAAAGGGAAGCTGCAAGATTTGCAAAGATTGTGGAAGCAGATATCCTGTGATCAATCATAAAAAAATAGTGTTCGCAACTGGAGATTTGAACAATCATGACCAATAAAGAGGCTTCTTTCAAAGGGTGGCATTATTCTGAACAGGGCGACTATCATAAGAACTTAGATCTTAATTGGTCTTACGCCCCAACTTATCTTCAAAAAGTTAAGCTAGTCCGAGTTTTTTTGAACTCGTTAGAATCGTCTAGCAAAATTCTTGATGTTGGATGTGGTGAAGGGGTATTTGTAGAAGAATATGCCCAAAGAGGCTTCGATATTCAAGGATTAGACTTGAACTATGAGAGCGAGTTTGTCAAGCGAGGAAATCTTCTCGAATTACCATACCCAGATTCATGTTTTGATGCCGTCATGCTGTTAGACGTCTTTGAGCATATTGCATATAAAGACCAGAGCCAGGCACTTTTAGAAATTCGTAGAGTTTTAAAACCTGATGGTTTATTTTTTGTTGCTATCCCCAACCTTGCACATTTGAATTCCCGAATCACCTTTACTTTTTTGGGCCAATTAGATCGAACTGATAATGAACTAGATCATATAGGCGAAAGGCCGTTTTTTGAAAATAGGATTCTTCTTGAAGAAGCTGGTTTTGCAATCTCCAAATGTATAGGTGTTACGTTCACGCTTCCTCTAGTATATCGAAAGCTAATATGTAAAAGAGCCCGACAATTTAGATGGCTGCATGACTTACTTGAGCCTTTAGCTAGAAAGTTGCCAAATCTGGCCATGTTTAATTTTTTTACCTGTAGAAAAACCGAAAATTCATGAGCAAAGTCTGTGAAAACGTACCAAAGTTTTTAAGTGTGGTTATACCCACTTATCGTCGAGGGACGCTTTTGCTAGAAGCCCTTGAAAGCATTATTAATCAAGGCTCAAAGCATGAATTTGAAGTTTTGGTTTTAGACAATGCTTGTGACAAAGCTTTGGAAAATGAGATCAGAAAACTCAACAAAGCTAATCATGCTCAAGTCTTATATTTTCCTGTTGAAGAATTAGGGTTGCATAATGGCCGTAATCAAGGAGCAATTAAAGCTAGAGGGGAAATTGTTATTTTTATCGACGATGATATAATTGCTCCACCAGATTGGTTAAAAGCTATTTGTGCTCCATTTGTTAATCCTAAAGTGGGCGCTGTAGGGGGCAAAACAATTCCCCAGTGGGATGCTCCACCGCCCGACTGGCTGAAGCAAGTACCAGACGACTACTTTAGCCTGCTCGACTTAGGCAATGTTTCCCGTGAAATGCAGTGGCCAGAAACACCCTACGGTTGCAATATGGCCTTTCGCCGCGAATTAGTGCTTACCCTGGGCGGCTTCCCGCCCGACGGCGTAGGTGGCGGCTGGATTGAGTGGCAGCGCGGTGATGGTGAAACTGGATTTGCCAAGCGCGTCTATGATGAGGGCTACAAAATTGTCTACAGCCCAGAGGCGTGGCTTTACCACCGCATTCCGGCCAAACGCCAAACCTTAGAGTTTGTTCGGCGTCGAGCGATCAAGGGAGCTATCAGCAGTGCCTACAGTGAAATTAAATATTTTCTGCCTAGTAAACTGCTGCTGCCGATTCAAGTTGCCAAGCATGTCCTAAAGGCTCTATCGGCAGGGGTAAAGCGGCTCTTTGCTTCCTTTAGAGGAGTTGAGCACTGGCTACAATACGACATTCAATGGTTTCACCATTTAATCTCGGCTCTGTATAAAATGCGCATTTTGCTTGATCCCAACTTGAGAAAGTGGGTTCACAAGGAACACTATTGGGCAGATGCATCCTCAAAGACAAATTAACCGCAGTCAATCAAGTCATGAGCTTAAAAGAGTCCATAGAATTTTGGGTGCCGCCAAGTTTGATTGCACTGGGCAAGTTGGCGGTAGGCAAAACGCCTCAACAAAAAATCGACCGCTACTTGAGCGGCGATCGCACTCCCTGGTCGCCTGGCTACGAACCCTACAAGCAGCAGACTATTCAAGAGGTTTTGCAAAATCAGAGTTTGCTTGAGATCTTTGACCAAGGCCAGTCCCTGCCCAGTGGCTATGGGCTTTATTTGGACGAGCGTTGCGTAGAGTATCCATGGCTTTTTTCAAAATTGCCCGATGTGGCCCAGTACGTTTTAGATGCTGGTTCTGTGCTGAACTATGAGTATCTGCTTGATCACCCCTATTTTGCCAATAAGCGATTGCACATTGCCACGCTGGCTCCTGAGTACAGGTGCTTTTGGGAAAAGGGCATTTCTTACTTTTTTGAGGATTTGAGAGAATTGCCTATTAGAGGTGAGTTCTATGACGCTATTGTTTGCCTATCTACCTTGGAGCATGTGGGATTAGACAATACACAATATGCTCAAAGTGAACGCTATAGCGAAAATCAATCAAACGACTATAGGTTAGCCGTTAAAGAACTTAGCCGCATTCTAAAGCCCGGTGGATCGTTGTTCCTCAGTGTTCCATTTGGGAAATATCAGAACTTTGGTGATTTTCAACAGTTCGATGCGGCTTTACTGGCTGATGCGATCGCGGCCTTTGGCCCCGCCCAGGCCATTGAGAAAACTTACTTCAAGTACTCTGCCGACGGTTGGCAAGTGGCCACAGAGGCCGACTGTGCTGATTGCAAGTATGTTCATTCCGATGAATGGTTTGGAAAAGCCAAACCCAGCGATGGAGCCGCAGCGGCACGGGCGGTCGCCTGTGTTCATATCCTGCGTTAAATTCCCATCTGTTGATTTAGTTAAACAGGCTACGCGATCGCCGCCATCCTGGGCAGACTAGAACCAGCAGTTCACCCTGCCTACCGTCCTTTTACCCAAAGGCCCTACCCCCATGCCATCGTTCCCCACCGTCACCGCCGTTCAGTCTCCCGTGCAGCAGATCGTCCACAACAGCGAAATGCTGGCGCTGATTCTCTCCCACCGCTTTGCCGAGCCCGGCATTCACTTCTTTACCCCCAACGAGCTTTCCCAGCAGCTCGCCTACATGAAGTACGACGCGGGTAAAACCATTCCCGCCCACGTGCACAACCCCGTGCACCGCGACGTGTTTCACACCCAGGAGGTGCTGTTCATCAAGAAGGGCAAGCTGCGGGTCGATTTCTATAGCCAGGAGCAGGAATACCTGGAGAGCCGAGTGCTGGAAGCGGGCGACGTGATTTTGTTGATCACCGGTGGCCACGGCTTTGAGGTGGTCGAAGACCTGGAGATGGTCGAGGTCAAGCAAGGCCCCTACATGGGCGATCAGGACAAAACCCGATTTTCTGGGATATCGTCTAGCCAGGCCACCATTACGGGCTAGGCAGCTATGGCGTTTATTCCGGTCAACGAGCCCGCCCTGGGCGGCAACGAAAAAAAGTACCTGCTGGAATGCCTCGAAACCGGCTGGATTTCCTCCGAAGGCCCCTTTGTCGATCGCTTTGAGACCGAGTTTGCCCAGCGGGTGGGTCGTCAGCACGGCGTAGCGGTGGCCAACGGCTCTGCCGCCCTGGATGTGGCGGTGGCCGCCCTCGGCCTGGGTCCAGGCGACGAGGTGATTTTGCCCACGTTTACGATTATTTCCTGCGTGGCGGCGATCGTGCGGGCGGGGGCCAAACCCGTCGTCGTCGATGCCGACCCGATTACCTGGAATATGGATGTAGGCCAGATTGAGGCCTGCATTACCCCCCAGACCAAAGCAATTATGGTGGTGCACATCTACGGGCTGCCCGTAGACATGGAGCCGCTGCTGGCGATCGTCCAGCGCCATCATCTAGCCATCATTGAAGACGCCGCCGAAATGCACGGCCAGACCTACCGGGGGCAGCCCTGCGGCAGCTTTGGCGACATCAGCACCTTTAGCTTTTACGCCAACAAGCACATCACCACGGGCGAAGGCGGCATGGTGCTCACCGACGATGCAGAGCTAGCGGAACGCTGCCGATCGCTGAGGAACCTCTGTTTTCAGCCCCAGCGGCGCTTTGTCCACGAGGAGCTGGGCTGGAACTTTCGCCTGGGCAACCTGCAAGCGGCCCTGGGGGTAGCCCAGCTAGAGCAGCTTGACGGCTTTATTGCCCGCAAACGCGCGATCGGTCGGCGCTACACCGAGGGCCTTGGGAATGTGCCGGGGTTGCAGCTCCCCCTGCCCGCCACCGACTACGCCGAGAATGTCTACTGGGTCTACGGCCTGGTGCTCGACGACGGGGTACCCTTCGATGCCGCTGAGGCCATGCAGCGGCTAAAGGCCAAGGGCATTGGCACGCGGCCCTTCTTCTGGCCCATGCACGAGCAGCCCGTGTTCCACAAAATGGGCCTATTTGAGGGTGAAAAGCACCCGGTAGCCGAGCGCATTGCCCGGCGAGGGTTCTACCTGCCCAGCGGGCTGGCCCTCACCGACGGGCAGATCGACCAGGCGATCGCCGCCGTGCAGGAGGTGATGGTGTGAGCGTGTTCAATGCCTATGCCCAGTACTACGACCTGCTCTATCAGGACAAAGACTACGCCCAAGAGGCCGACTTTATTCACCAATTGCTCAAGACCCACGCCCCGGCGGCTCAGCATTTGCTGGAGCTGGGCAGCGGCACCGGTCGCCACGCCGAATATTTAGCTGAACGGGGCTACCAGGTCACCGGGGTCGAGCGTAGCGAAGAAATGCTATCCCGCTGTGGCGAACGGCAGGCCGCACAATCGAGCCAGATTGCTCAGCGGCTCAAATTTCTCCAGGGCGATCTGCGGCAGGTGCGGCTAGAGCAAACCTTTGACTGCGTACTGTCGCTGTTTCACGTGATTAGCTACCAGACCAACAACGCCGATTTGGCGGCGGCCTTTGACACCGTAACCCAGCACCTCAAGCCGGGGGGCATATTTATATTTGATGTGTGGTACGGGCCTGCGGTGCTGCACGACCAGCCCCAGGTGCGAGTCAAGCGCCTGCAAAACGAGACCCTGGCCATTACCCGCATTGCCGAGCCAGTGCTGCACCCCAACGACAACATTGTGGATGTGAACTATCAGGTTTTGCTTCAGCAGTTGGGCACCGACACCTGGCAAGAGCTGCGCGAACTGCACCGCATGCGCTATCTGTTTAAGCCCGAGCTGGAGCTGCTGCTCCACCAGGCGGGGATGGATCTAGTGACCTGCGGCGAATGGATGAGCGATCGCCCCCCGAGCCTCGATACCTGGGGTGTCTACTTCGTTGCCGTGAAGTCATGAAGGTCGCGATTCCAGTTTCTTCAGCGTTTCCCTCTGCCGGGGGCGGTTACACCTTTGAGTCAGAGATTGTGGCAGCGCTGCTCGACCTGGCCCCGACCATAGGCCATCAGATCACCATCTTTAGCGGAGCCGAGGGCCAGGGACAGGCGACACCCCACCCCAATCTCACCATCCTCCATCCGCCCAGCCAGCTTATACCGGCAGGACTGCGGCGGGGGCTAGATCTGGCCTACAGCAGCGGATCGCCTAAGTTGGCCAACCAGGCCGATAAGGTTCAGGCTGCCTTTGTGCGGCGCTTTGTTTTGCAAAACCATTTTGACTTGTGCTGGGCGCTGGCCCCCGCTGCGCTGATCCAGTGCCCCACCCGGCAGGTTCCCTACGCCCTGACGATTTGGGATTTGCAGCACCGTTTGCAGCCCTACTTTCCCGAGGTGAGCCAGGGGCGCGAGTGGGGCAAGCGGGAGCGGTTTTACCAAATTAATCTGCCTCGGGCTACGTATATCATTACTGGCACCGAGCGTGGCAAATTTGAAATCGAGCGCTTCTACCAGATCGCCCCGGAGCGGATTCAGGTGATTCCGTTCCCGACACCGCGACTGGCGGAGGCGATCGCCAATTCCCCAGCTCCAAAAGAAGACTTTTTGGCCCGGCACGGTCTACCCAGCCGCTACTTCTTTTACCCGGCCCAGTTCTGGCCCCACAAAAACCATTCCACCCTGCTCCAGGCGTTCAAACTCCTGGTGGAGCAGCACGGGGATGTGGCCCTGGTACTCACCGGCTCGGACAAGGGCAATGCAGGCTATATTCGGCAGCTCATTCACGATTTGAATCTGGCTGACAGGATACACATCCTCGGGTTTGTCTCAAAAGAAGACCTGGCCTGCCTCTACAAGCACGCTTTGGGGCTGGTGTTTCCCACCCACTTTGGCCCCGATAACCTGCCGCCGTTGGAGGCGTTTTCGCTGGGCTGCCCGGTAATTGCCTCCGATGTGCCAGGGGCGACGGAACAGCTGGGGGATGCGGCGATCCTGGTCGATCCGCGCGATGCAGCCCAGTTGGCCCTGGCGATGAAATCGCTCTGCGAAGACGAGACCCTGCGCCAGGAGCTAATTCAAAGGGGCCTGACGCGGTCGAAAAGCTGGCAGCCTGGGGACTACGCGAAGCGGCTAATTGCGCTTTTAGATGAGTTTGAGAGCATTCGCCACTGCTGGCCAAACAGCACCAGTCACCCTGGTAATACCTAGTGTTCTTATGGATGACAAGGCCTACGTTCTAATTCCGGTGCACAACCGCAGGGCAATTACCCTGGGCTGCTTACAGACGCTCGATCGCAACGGCGACCTGGCCCGCCACCGGATAGTAGTGATCGATGACGGCTCTACCGATGGCACCGGGGCGGCGATCGCCGCCAGCTTCCCTACGGTGACGGTGCTGGCGGGCGACGGCAACCTGTGGTGGACGGGCGCAATGCGGTTGGGCATGGAGTACGCGATCGCCCAGGGAGCCACCTACCTAATCTGGCTCAACGACGACTGCCGCCTGGCCCCCGGTACCCTTGACGGGCTGGTGCAGTTTTGCGCCGAGCACCCCACCGCCATCGTCGGTGCCCAGGGGTTTGAGCAGGACGATCGCGATCGCCTCTCCTTTGGCGGCAAGCGCAAGACCTGGCAGGGCTACCGCTTTCTCACCCTACCCCCCGGCCAGACGGTGCCCTGCGACCTGCTCAGCGGCAACTTAGTCTGCATGCCCAGGGCGGTAGTGGATGCGATCGGCTACCCCGATCCGCACACTGGCCCCCACTACGGCGGCGACTCCCTGTACCTGCTGCGGGCTCAGAAGGCCGGGTTTCAGCTATTTGTCGATAGCCGCTACTCTGTCACCAACCACGCCGCCGAGTCGCGCCTGTGCCCCAGCGACTGGCTGATGACCCCCGGCGACCCCTGGCAACTGGTGCGGCTGGTCTTTAACCCCTACTCGGGGCTAAGCTGGCGGCTGTGGTGGCGGCTCAACTGGATGGCCTATGGCCCCTGGGGAGTCGTGATGTTTCTAAAAAAATATCTTTCCCTCCTGCCGCTGACCCTGCTGCGGCTGTTGCCCGTCGCCACCCGGCAGCGGCTGTTTCGCCCCGGCCAACTATCCTCCAACCAGCCCACCTGAGAAACGATCTATGGCTGAGACACCCACCCTGAGCGTGGTCATCACCTGCTACCGCGAGGGCGACCTGTTGTTAGAGGCCGTAGAAAGCGTGCGGCGGCAGACCCAGCCGTTCCTGGAAATTGTGATTGTCAATGACGCCTCCCCGGACGATCGCACCAACCAGGTCTGCCGCCAGCTAGAGCAAGATCCCGACATCCGCCTGGTATGGCAGCCCGTCAACGGCGGTCCCTCCGTCGCTCGCAATGCCGGATTCGCCGCCGCCCAGGGCGAGATTCTGGTACCGCTCGATGCCGACGACCTGCTGCCTCCAGATGCCCTCCACCACATTCAGCAGGCCTTTTTGGATCATCCCGATGCCGGGTTTATCTACGGCGGCTACCTGTGCCAGCGCTACCCCGACGATCCTCGCCTGGTGAAGGCCACGCCCATTTCGCTGCATTCCCTGCTGCGGGCCAGGCGATTTTCCCTCAGCACCAACTGGACGCTGATTGGTACTGCGCCCCTGCGCAAGTCGCTGTGGGAGGCGGTGGGCCACAGCGACCCCGGGCTGGGGGCCGAAGACCTGCACGATTTAGAATTTTGGGTGCGGGCCATGGCGCTGCCCTGCGGCTTCTACGGCATCCCAGCGGTGATTTACATCTGGCGAAAATACCTGGGCAGCAACAGCCGCAAAGTCAGTCCCATGTCCTGGTACCGCTTGGCCCAAAAGCATTTTGATGTGTACTGCCAGAACGGCCTGGAGTACCGGGCCAACGAACTGCTGCTGCTGGGCAGCAAGTGGATGAACTGGCCAGAGGAGATTCGCCGCCATCGCCGGGCCCTGCTGGCCTGCATCGGCAGGGGCCAATTTCAGGTTTCATCCCTGGTGGCCCTGGCTATCCCGGCCTTTTTGTTTCAGCCCTTGGCGCGACTGGCCAAGCGGTTGCGCTAGAGCAGCGATCGCCTGCCCCAGCCCAGACGAACCAGTCTAGACGGAAAGGAGTGAACGAGCATCGGTTTTAACCTCTGGTCTGTCCAGTGAGGGGTGGGCCATTGTAGTCGCTGTGATTGCAAACCTAAGCAGTTAGCAATACCGTACTGGCGGTCTAGGGCGTGTCATCAAGTGAAGCATCTCGGTCTTTCACGAGAATTGGGATGCTTCGCTACCCGCCGTTGCGTTCAGGATGACAACGGGGGATCCACCCGGAGGTTCAATGGCAAAAATATCGGTCATTTGTAGAGTCTGGAGATGCTTGATGGAATCAAAACAAAGTAATTTTTGCTCAATTCCAATTTCTTTAAGTGAGATCCCTGATGCCTTCCGTATTTACACTTATGCACTCCTGCAGGCATTCTAGTTGAAACTACTGTCCACATGAATGCTACATTTCATCGTTAAGCTGGTTCGTTGAGTTGCGCATAAAAGCAACGTGAAATTATTCCAACCATCACGAGATCAGCTTAATGACATCGCCTAATTCCTATCCAAAACCTCGTGGCTTGACCGGCCGCCCGTTGTTAGTAACGCTGCTGGTGGTCGGTAGCACCCTGCAGATTTTGGGACCAGTGCTGGCTCAGGTGGCGGCAGGCACGGCCATTCGCAACACCGCCACCGCTACCTATGAAGACCCATCCGCCCCTGGGGTACAAATTGATGCCACCTCGAACACGGTAGAAGTTGTAGTGGCTGAAGTGGGCGGTGTCACCGTCACTGGAGATGCGGTGCAGAACCTGTCCAACCCCGGTGGCCAAATTTTGCCCAATGATCAACTGGCCTATGATTTCGAGGTCACCAACGTTGGTAACTTCGACACCAACTTCCACCTTCCTGCTACTGCGACAGTGACCGGGGCCGCTACCGCCGGAGGCATTTTAGTCTCGCTGGACGGAGGCACAACATTTGTGCCGCTGGCGGATGTTTCGACCAATGGTGTTTTGAACACTCCTACCCCAGCAGGGGGCTCTATTCTGGTGCGGGTTCCGGTCACTGTAAATGCCAATGCCCCTTCTGGGGCTGAGATTAGCGTGCGGCTGGGTGACACTGCGGCTGGCCCCGATGGCAGTACCCAAAACCAGCCTGACGATCAAGATGGCCCCCAGGCCAACGAGGTGCGCACCACCGGCGGCAGTCCGGTCAACGGTCAGCGAGAGGCCCAGGGTATTCTATCAATTCAGGTGGGTAGCCAGCCCCAGGCCTTCGCTACCCTGCTCAAGAGCCGCATCAACACGGCCTTAAACAATCCCAATGATCTAACCGATGTGGTACTGACCTATGGATTGTCCCTGCGGGTGGAGGGATCTGCTCCGGTGGGCAGTCCTGGCTTTGTGGCGGCGGCCTTAGCGGGTCAATCCATTACCGTTAACGGCACCGCGGGCAACTACATTCTCGTGTCAGATGCGATTCCTGCCGGTACTGTGTTGACTGGCACGCCCTCGGCCCCAGCCGGGTGGCAGGTCGTTTACACCACGGCTCCCACCACCACCTTTGCCAATGCAGCCGCCTGGACCACGATAGCG
This sequence comes from Leptolyngbya sp. KIOST-1, assembly GCF_000763385.1. Taxonomy (NCBI): domain Bacteria; kingdom Bacillati; phylum Cyanobacteriota; class Cyanophyceae; order Leptolyngbyales; family Leptolyngbyaceae; genus Leptolyngbya; species Leptolyngbya sp. KIOST-1. Next base: position 1,414,471 of record NZ_JQFA01000002.1, on the reverse strand, counting down.
CCAGGGGATCTGAGCATTGTCACCCGCATCGGCTTTGTACGCAATACCGCTGTAGAGCCCACCATAGCCGCTGGCACCACCGTAACCGGCTTTACCTTCCAGGTTGTCACCTCCGGGGTTGACCCGGTGGCTGGGCAGAGTATTGAAAACCTGGGTCAGGTGTTTGGTGCCACCGCTGGCAACCCGAACCGGTTAGTCTACGACGAATCGGGCGACCAAAACCCCAACAACCTCAACGATGATGGCACCCCTGGCCCTGGCATCACCAGCGGGGTGGCCAACAGCGCCATTCAGGGAGTAGACCCCAACAGCGGTGACAACAACCCCGCCACCGACAACCAGGGGATTGGTCCTGGGGGTGAGGTGAATGTCTTTGTGTTGCTGCCCCCTGGGGCTCTGTTGCATGGCCCCCAGGGGCAGCCCGCTGCGGTTGGCCCCACTAGCAATAACGATGACTTCACCAACCAGGCTATTCCTGGCAACGTCACCCCTGCCCCCGGTGCAGGCCTGGCGGCCCCGGTGACCATTAGCTTTACCAATACTGTGCAAAACCCTGGCACAGCGCCGATTACCAACATTCTGCTGGTACCGAGGGATTTGGCAGCGGTTGCCGGGATTGACAATACTGATTTGCCTAACGGCACGGTTGTAGAAATTGTGTACAACGGCATTCGCGCCCCCTACACCTACAACCAGGGCACCGGCACCTTTACCTTTACCGGCGGGGCGGGTACCGACACCGTGCGCATTAACAGCCTACCGGCAGGCACCTCCGTCAACTACACCGTGAATGTGACGCTGCCCGCTGGCACAGGTCTGTCTACGGAAAACAACCAGGGCGGCTATCCGGTACCCGTCGTGGCCTTCTCCGATACGGGTATCGTTAATGGTCTTCCCGACGCTGGGGAAGCCCAAAACCTGACCATTAACCGCTCCTATGTGGGCTATCTGCGCCTGTCAAAAGAGGTGCGAATTCTGAACGCCAATGGCACAGAAATTCAGGGCTTTACCGATAGTCCCAACCCCGCCAACATCGTACCGGGCAACATTCTGGAATACCGCATTGTTTACAACAACATTTCTGAGGCGTCTACCGGTAGCGGCAACGTCACGCTAAATGCCAACAACGTGGTGATTACTGAGGACGGTACCACGGGTGATTTGACGGATCCCACTGATACTGGCAACACCTGGGCGCTGGAAGCCAATGGGGTAATCATCACCAGCAATGTCCAGGGGATGGCCACGGCCACCCAGGGGCCAATTATGTTCGCCAATGGTGGCGATCGCTCTGGGCCAACCCAAGCGACCGATGTCATTCGCTACGTAAACACTGTGGGCGTGGTGCAGCCCCAAGCCGATGGTAGCTTCACTTTCCGTCGCCGCATTAACTAGGTCAGGGGTGGGGAGGCCTCCGCGCAGGCCTCTCCTCCGGCTTGACCGGTTCGTATCACTCCGTCCCGTGGTTTTACAAATTTGCAGAGGTCAAACAACATGAAACGTCTATCTAAGTTCGTTGGTCTGGGAGCTGCCGCGGCGCTGTTAACCGTGGCTGTACCCTTGCTGAGCGGTACCCCCGTCTGGGCCAGCCTGCAACAGGCCAGCCAGTCGGTAATCGAGAGTTTGCAGCGTCAACCGGCGATTCAGCTGGAGTTGGCCGCCGCGAAGCAGGTGCTTGAAACCGATGCCCAGGGGCAGACCAAGGAAACCTGGCAAACCCTCAGCGGTGAAAAGGCTGTGGTGCAGCCCGGCGATCGGTTGCGCTACAACCTGTCGGGGGAAAATACCAGCGATCGCAGCCTCAAGAACCTGGTGGTAACCCAGCCGGTTCCCCCCCAAACCATCTATGTTTTGGGGTCTGCCCTGGTGGGTAACAACGGCGGGGCCGCCATCACCTACAGCATCGACAATGGCGAGACCTTTGTGGATGCGCCCATGGTAGAAGTCACCCAGCCCAACGGCGATATTGTGCTAGAACCAGCTCCGGCAGAGGCTTATACCCACATTCGCTGGAACTTTGGCGATCAGGTACAGCCGGAGGCTGTGCTGTCCGCTGCCTACGATGTGACGGTGCGCTAATGCCCCATATCCTTCACCCGGCGCCCGACTGATCGCGCTGGGTGGAGGTAAACCAACCGGGGCGATCGCCCCGGCGACCCCAGAACTAGAGCCAATTTTTCCTTGCCGTGCAGACGAGTTGACCGTGAGCCCTTCTGAATGGCGCTGCGCGCCCGTGCCCATTTGCCCCAGGGCAGGGGTTACCGCCAGCCGTGGGTGGATTTACCCCACCTGGGGCGTTTGCCTCCCATACCCTTCCAATCGTGCTTCGGTGATGTCCTTCGTCCTGCCATTCCGTTCTCAGCCCCCCGCCCATCCCAGGCGACTGTGGCCCCTCGCTACCACACTGCTGCTGGGGGGGCTAACCTGGGCCACACCGGCCTGGAGCCAAACTCAACTGTCTGCGGCCCAGCTTCAGTGTGTGGCCCCAGGGGAAGCCGGCCTAACCTTGCGCAACCGTGCCGACTACAGCCACAACACCCTCCGTCGGCAGGCGAACACCACCTACGATCTGACCCCTGACCTGTTCGGGGGGCAAACCACCTCGGTGATCGGCCAAATCACCAACAGCGGCGCTTTGGCCTTAATCCCCCAGGCCCCACGGGACGACAAAGGCAACCTGGTGCATGGGTTGGGCCAAATCACCACGGCCCTACAGGCCGAGTTACTGTCCTGGGGCTGGAGTGAGGCGGAGGCCAGCCGGGGCAGTTTAGCGGCGGTAAGGGCCTATGCCCTGCTGCCCGATGCAGCACCGCTCCAGCAGATACTGGCCGCGACCCGGCAAGCCCTGGCTACGGCTGTACCGACCCGAGCCGCCCAAATCAATGGGCTGGGGGCAGACCCAACCCACGCATTAACCCTGGCCCTGCTTGGCCTGCGCCCCTCGACCATGCTCGGCTTGGGCATTCCTGCCGCCGAGGCGGCCCTGGCCGCTGCGGCCGCTGCTGGCGTGGTGCAAACGACGGCCATCGGCACCTCCTGGGCAGAGCTGAGTACTGCCGCCTACAATGCTGCGATCGCCGCCATTCCACCCTATGGGAATCTCCTCAGCCAGGCTCAAGACAGTCTGGCGGCTGACCGTCGCCGCATTCTGTCCGGGCAGCAGACCAGCCTCAACCCTGGAGATGTCGTGCGTTTTAGCTTTGAGTTGCGGAATATCGGTCGCGCCCCGGTCCAGGTGCAATCGCCCACCGCAGCCGAAATTCAACAATCCGGGCTGGTGGGACCAGGCACTGTGGCGGCCATTCGGCTTGGCGGGGTGGAAACGGCCACTACTGTCACCCTGGCCCCCAACCAACCGGTGACCCTGCAGATCGATGTGCAGGTTAGTCGTCTGCCGACCGCCGCCGCTCCCCTGGCGATCGTCCTGAGCAGCACCTGTGGCGACAGCAGCCAGCAAGCCCTTACCCTCCTACCCCCCATCCAGGCTGATGGGTTGGTTGACCCCCTCGGACGCATTACCGGTTGTGCCGGAGAACTCTTGCCCGACTACCGGGGCTTTAGCATGGGCGTCTACTTCGCCGCCAGCGCCCTGGGGGAATTGGGGTCGTTAGTCCCCCTTACGGCCACAGAGCTGCCCGATAACCCCAACAATGCGATCGCCGCAGGATTGCCCCCCAATACCCAGAACAGTAATCCATTTTTTCTAAGTCAAAGCGACCAGGGGGGGTATAACTTTCTGCTCGACCCCAGCCGCGGGCAGCTGGATCTGGGCACCACTTACATTCTGGTGATCAATCCCCCGGCCAACAGTACCTACCGCCAGCGACGGATTCGGCTGGTCGTTGGTGAACGGACAGGCGATACCTTTGCCTACACAGCCACTTCCCTCGATGGTTTGCCAATCAGCGCTACCGATAACCTGACCACCGTGGCTGGCACCATCACCATCAACGATGCCGCCCAGGTGGGGCTGGTGCTGGCGGTGCTGAATGTAGGGGCCAGTGTCTGCGATGCCCAGTCCATTCAAATTGTCAAAACCGGCGATCGGGTGGCGGCAGAACCAGGGGATACGGTGCTCTATCGCCTGCAAATTCGAAATTTGGCCAGCACTCCCGTCAGCAATTTGGCCATCACCGACACGCTGCCCCTGGGCTTTAGCCTGGTGGCGGATTCGGGCCGAGCCGCCCTAGGCAATGCCCCAGTTCCCCTGACCACCACGCCCAACGGTCGAACCATCACCTTTCAACCGGAGGTGACCCTGGAACAGGGGCAGGGGTTGACGGTAGTCTATGCCGCCCAGCTCACCCCAGAGGCTCTGCGGGGGAATGGCCTCAACTCAGCCATGGTCTCGGGGCTTCGTAGCGACAATGGCCAGGTGGTGCGAGACGGTCCCGCCCTGCACCGCCTGCGGGTTCAGCCCGGCATTGTGACCGATACCGGCACCATTGTGGGCCGCGTCTTTGTGGATAGCAACTTTGACGGTGAGCAGCAGTCCGGTGAGCCGGGGATTCCCAACGCTGTCGTTTTCTTAGACGACGGTACCCGGATCACCACCGACGAAACCGGGCTGTTCTCGGTGGCCAATGTGCTGCCCGGCTACCGGGTCGGCACCCTGGATCTGACCAGCATACCGGGGTATACCCTGGCCCCCAACCAGGTTTTCATCGAGCACAACACCGATTCGCGGCGGGTGCAGTTGTCCCCTGGGGGCCTGGTGCGCATGAACTTTGGCGTTATGCCGCTGGTTCCAGCGGACGCCCCGGCGGAGGCAGCAGAATGAGCATTCAGCAACCGTCCCGGTTGGGACTGGGTAAAGGATTGGCGGGGCTGACGGTCGCCGCCCTGATCCAGCTACCGGTGGCTGGGGCGGAGCTACCGCCGATGGCAGAAGCTGAACAACGGCCTGCTGCTCAGGGGGCGATCGCCCAGCCCGAGGCGGCCTCCTTCCCCGCCCCCCACCCCGAGCAAACAACCGATCTAACCAGTATTTCGCCTGCCCCGACGGCAGAGTCCCCCGCGATCGCCCCTGTACCCCTGAGCATTCTGTCTCCCGCGATGGACGCTGTGGTCGATACCCCAGCGGTGAGCGTGACCCTGCAATTTCCGGTGGATAGCCAGGTGCGCCTGGTGGTGAATGGCGAGGCTGTCGATCCGACCCAAATTGGTCGTACCGAAACCGACCACGCCCAGGGGATGGTCACCCAAACCTGGTACGCCGTTACCCTGCGGGCGGGGCAAAACACGATCGCGGCTGAGGGCACCTGGCAGGGTAACCCCTTACCCCCGGCCCAGGTGACGGTGGCTGTGCGGGGCCTGCCCACCGCCCTGGCCCTGGAAACCGTTGAGGCCCGCATTCCCGCCGATGGTCGCTCGACGGCCACGGTGCGGGGGCGACTCTTGGATGCCCAGGGCAATCCCGCCAACCAAAGGGCGGTGGTCACCCTGGAGGCCAGTGCTGGCACCTTTGTGGGAGTGGACCACAACCCTGATCGGCCAGGGTTTCAGGTGGAAACCCTGGATGGTGAGTTTACGGCCACCCTCCAGGCGGGACTGCGGGCCGAGGTCGTCACCCTGCGGGCTACCACGGCGGATTTAGAAGCCTTTACCCAAATCGGGTTTGAGACGGCCCTGCGGCCTAGCTTGCTGAGTGGGTCCGTGGACCTGCGGCTGGGGGCTCGGGGTACCGACTATTTCGGTAGCTTCCGCGATTTCTTGCCCCCCGATGGCGACAATAGCCTGGGGCTAGACGGTGGTGCGGCGGTCTTTGGCACAGGCCGCCTGGGGGACTGGCTGGTGACCGGGGCCTACAACAGTCGCCGCCCGCTCAACCAGGACTGTACTGGCACAGCCTCGCTATTTCGGGCCACCCAGGCCTGCGATCGCACCTACCCAGTCTATGGTGACGAGTCCACCAGCGAGGTGATGACTCCCTCCATTGACAGTCTCTACCTCAGGTTCGAGCGCACCTCCCCGGTGGAGGGGGCCGGTAGTGACCACCTGATGTGGGGCGACTACACCACCACCGACTTTGCTACCCAGTCCCAGTTGTTCACAGCCACCACCCGGCAGCTGCACGGCCTCCAGGGTAATTACAACCTGGGCAACCTCCAGATCAGCGGCTTCTACGGCAACAACATTGACGGGTTCCAGCGCGATACCCTGGCCCCGGATGGCACCAGCGGGTTTTACTTTTTGTCTCGCCGACTGCTGATTGCCGGCAGTGAGAATGTCTTTTTAGAGCTAGAGGAATTGAACCGCCCCGGCACGGTGCTGGAGCGTGAACCCCTGCGTCGGGGGCTGGACTACGACATCGACTACGACCGGGGCAGTCTGCTGTTTCGCCAGCCCGTTCTGCGCACCGACATTGACGACGAAGGGCGTACCCTGGTGCGCCGAATTGTGGTCACCTACCAGTACGAGAGTGACGACAGCGCCAATATCTACGGGGGGCGGCTGCGCTACCACCTATCCCGGCAGGTGAACCGGGAAAGCTGGCTGGGGGCCACCTACCTGCAAGAAAATATGGGCGATCGCCAGTTTGCGCTCTACGGGGCCGATGCCCTGATCTCCTTCGGGAGCGATGGCCAACTGATCGCCGAATATGCCCGCTCCAGCCATCACTCGGCCTTTGCTGGTCCCGTCAGCGGCTCCGCCTACCGATTAGAGGCCCAGAGCACCCTGTTTTCAGGGGTGAGAGGTCGGGCCTACTGGCGCACCACCGATCCAGGCTTTGCCAACAATGCCACCACCAGTTTTGTCCCTGGCCAAACCCGCTATGGGGCCGAACTCCAGGCCCAGGTTTTCCCCACCACCCAGCTGCGGTTGCAGTATGACCACGAAGACAACTTTGGCACAGCTCCTCGCCCCCTCAGCACCCTGGAAGATCTACTCAATCCGGGGTCGGAAGCCATACCGGGCAGCCCAGTCAACAATTCCCTCACCACCCTGACGGCGGGGGTGCAACAGCAGATTGGCGACGCCACCCTGGCGTTCGATTGGATTCACCGCAACCGAGAAGATCGGATCGCGCCCAATGCCCTCAGCGCCACCTCTAACCAACTGCGATCGCGCCTCACCCTGCCCATCTCCAACACCCTATCCCTGCGGGCCCAAAACGAAACCACCCTCTCCAGCACCACAGACCCCCTCTACCCCGACCGCACCCTGGTGGGGCTGGACTGGCTGGTGCATCCCGGCATTACCCTCAGCTTCAATCAGCAGTTTATTTCGGGGGGCCAGTTTGAACCCCAGGCCATCACCAGCCTCGATCTGAATGGTGAATACCAGTTTGGCCCCGACACAACCCTGAGCAGTCGGGTGTCTCTGATCAACGCCCAGGCCCTGGCCGGTGCCATCGGCCTCAGCCAGGGGATTACCCTGGCCCCCGGTCTGCGCGCCACCCTCAGCTACGAGCATATTTTTGGTAACAGCTTCGGCACCACCGCCGCCGGTAGCCAGTTTGCCCAGCCCTTTGCCGTGGGCCAGAGTGCTGCCGGGCTGGGGTTAGCGGCGGGGCACAATTTCAGTGTGGGCATCGATTACACGGGCAACCCCGACTTTCAGGCCAACGCCCAGTTGCAGCATCGGACCTCCTCGGCGGGGTCAAACACAGTGTTCACGGCTTCAGCCCTGGGTCGCCTAACCCCCTCCCTCACCGCCCTGGCCAACGTTCAGCGGGCTAGCGCCTCCAACCAGGGCCTGGAAGCCCTGGGGACCAGCACTAATCTGCGGCTGGGGCTGGCCTACCGCGACCCCGATAACGATCGCTGGAATGCCCTGCTGCGCTACGAATATCGTCGCAACCCGGCCCTGGTGCCCGAAAGCATTTTGTTTGGGCGCGGCACCGGTTCAGAGGATCACGTCCTGGCGCTGGAGGCAATTTATTCTCCCAGCTGGCAGTGGGAATTCTATGGCAAGCTCGCCCTGCGCCACAGCACCGCCTACCTGGCGGACGATTTCATCAGCACCAGCACCGTGGGGTTAGCCCAGGTGCGCGCCACCCACCGCTTTGACTACCAGTGGGATGTCTCCGCTGGTGCCCGCTGGCTCACCCAGCCCTCCGCAGGGTATAGCGAGATGGCCCTCAACCTGGAGGCGGGCTACCACCTGTCGCCCAACCTGCGCCTGGCCGCAGGCTACACCTTTGGCAGCATGAGCGATCGCGACTTTAGCCAATCTCGCTCGGCCAGTGGCCCCTACCTGGGCATCAGCCTCAAACTCGACAACAACCTGTTCAGAGACTTTGGGTTTGCCTCTACCCCACCGCCACAGTCCCTAGCCCAGCCCCAACCCGCAGAGCCTCATTTGCCCACCGCTGGTGATACCGGGGTAACCCCTGGGGCGACATCAGAGGTTGCATTCCCACCCGAGAGTTCAAACGGCGGCATCCGATAGTCTCCACCCAAGGGCGCAGATCGCAGCCAGACCAGACAAAATCGCTATTTTTGCAACGTTTAGAGCACTGCCTCAGAGGAATGGTTGAATCAACCTATGTCTCCTAGCCCGAACCCATCAGTGAACCCCATGCCCCCCGTTTTCCCAATCGAGAGACGCCGAATCAGTCGGTTTCTGGTGCGGATGTTCATCGGCTGCTGCCTAGCCCTTTTGAGCCTGGCTATTTTCCCTCAAATTGCTTTGGCAAACTTGACGATCGGTGCGACAAGCCCGACCCAGGCCGATCTCAAGGCGGCCTTAGAAGGGAATGGGGCGGTCTCCAATGTCACGGTGAATGCTAGCAGTATTACGATTCTTCCGGCGGCTACATCCGGTCAGGCGCGCCTCTTTTCCAATGGCACCACTGTATCCGGTCGAGGACCTGTCATTGGAATTGAAAACGGGATTGCCCTGGTTACCGGAACCGCGAGCAGCGCAGTTGGACCCAATACATCGTTTTCCAGAACCACAGGCACAACGACGGTCCGGAATGATTCAGACTTGGCTACGGTTGACAATGGAGCCCAATACGACACCATTGGACTGGAGTTTCAGGTGGTTCCTGCTGGCAATTTCATGGCGGTAAACTTTGTGTTTGCTTCAGAGGAGTACAACGAGTTTGTCTGTACGATTTTTAACGATGCCATGGGGATTTTTGTCAGCGGTCCTGGCATCACCGGCAAAGCCAATATCGCCAGGGTTGGCGACAGTCTAATTCCCATTGCCGTCAACCAAATTAACCGTGGAGTTGTGGGCAGCTATGCGGTATCAAATCCCGCGCAATCGGCCCCCTGCGATTTGGGAAATTCTGCTTTTTATGTCAATAACGTGGACCCGGCTTCCTCTGAAGGTCCTATTTCTGCTAACAATACGTCGAACACAACAACTCAAACGAACTTTACCCATACCCAGTATGACGGCTTTACCATACCCCTTACAGCGCAGTTGGCCGTAACCCCTGGGGCCACTTATACCGTCAAGGTAATCGTGGCTGACATTGGCGATCGCCAGTGGGACAGTGCCGTTTTTCTAGATGGCCTGGTTAGCTACAATCTCGATTTGGGGGATGCTCCAAATAGCTATGGCACAAGCGTTGTTGATCGAAGCATCCCTCTGCCTGGACCTGCCCGCCACAGTACTGGCCAGGCGATTTACCTGGGGTCAATTCCCCCCGATGCAGAAAATACGGTGACCCCAGCGATCGCTCCCAATCCCGCTATCCACGATGACAACACCGGCACTGACGACGAGGATGCCTTCGCGGGGGATTGGCTGATTACCCCAGGCATCACCACTTATAGTCTGCCGGGTATTCCAGTCCACAATGGCACTGGCGTTCCGGCTACCCTGATGGGCTGGATTGACTTTAACAAAAATGGCAGTTTCCTCGACCCTGGGGAATTGGCCGGGGCCGTGGTCGCCGCAGGACAAACCACCGCAACCCTCACGTGGTCAGGCTTTACCGCCCCCACAGAAGGTACGGCCTACGCCCGATTCCGGATTACCACCGATACCCGGCTGATCAATAACCCTTCGCCCCTGGGTTTGGCCTTAAACGGAGAAGTGGAGGATTACCGGGTTCTGTTTGGCACGTTTCCGCAGCTGTCCCTGGTAAAACGCATTACAGCGATTAACCAGGAGCCGATCAACCCCAATGACGGGACACTGCTCAACACTGTGATCAATTCAGGCGATGGTGCCCTCTGGCCCAGTAATGCCCTGGTGGGTGCCACGGAAGGAGGCCTGGTCAAACCCGGTGACGAGCTGGAATACACGGTTTACTTTCTCTCCAGCGGCACTGGGCCGATTACCAATGTGAGCATCTGTGACCTGATTCCGGCCCACACTCGGTTTGTGCCCCAGGCCTACAATGGCCAAACCCCCCTGGATAGCGGCGGCCTCAGCGGCACCGATGTGGGCATTGCCCTGGCCTTTAGGGGAGATACAGTTCCCACCGCACCTACAGTGTTTCTCACCAATGCCCAGGATGGCGATCGCGGTCAGTTTTACCCCGCTGGGGCCAACCTCCCGGCCTCCTGCGTGGGGGCGAATACCAATGGAGCCGTAGTGGTCAATGTGGTCAGCAGTCCAAATACTCTCCCCCCCGCCACGGCTCCCGGCACCCCACCCAATACCTTTGGCTTTGTCCGTTTTCGGGCTCGGGTCGTCGGGTAACGTGGTGGCCCTACTCGCAGAACTCCTCCACCATTTTGCGGTTGAAGGCGGGTAAATCCTTGGGGTTGCGGCTGGTGACCAGCCCCTGGTCAACCACCACCTCCTGGTCGACCCAGGTTGCGCCCGCGTTGCTGAGGTCAGTTTTGAGCGAGGGCCAGGAGGTGACGGTGCGCCCCTTGACCACATCGGCTTCCACCAGGGTCCAGGGGCCGTGGCAGATGGCGGCGACGGGCTTGCTGTCGGCAAAAAACGCTTTGATAAACTGAATGGCCTGATCGTTCATTCGCAGCTGGTCTGGGTTGATCACGCCGCCCGGCAGCACCAGAGCGTCGTAGTCACTGGCGTTGACCTGATCGAGGGTGCAATCGACGGGAACGGTATCGCCTTTGTCGTAGTGGTTCCAGCCCTGAATGGTGTCTCCTTCCGGGGCCACGACATGGACCTGGGCACCGGCCTTTTCGAGGGCCTGTTTCGGCTCCGTCAACTCCACCTGCTCAAACCCGTCGGTGGCAAGAATCGCCACTTTGCGATTGTTAAGTTCTTGGGCCATGCTATTTCTCCTTGACTTACCTTCAGCTTAGGTAGCCAGGATCGGACCAGCGTCTAGCCGGGGGCGGAGTTCAGGCCGACCCGTCCGCCTATGCCCCACTGTCGCTGGGGTCGAGGTCACCATCCTTGCTCACCTGCCGGGACTGCGGTTTGCTGAACAGGAACCACCACAGTTCGAGGCCGATCAGTCCCAGGCCAGCCCCGGTTACGGCCAGCTTTGACCACAGGGGCTGTTCGATCCGCTGAAACTGACTGGTGGGCTGGGCCATATCAGTGCTACCATGCCCCATCTGGGCTGGAGTGCCGACGGCGAGGCTGAGGAGCAGCCCCAGGCTGGCCAGACTGGTGAGGATAAGGGGTTTGAGTCTCATGGGGGGAGTTCCTGAAGGATGGTCGCAGACTGGCCCTGGCGAGCCAATGGCTATCCCGGCAGCCGGGGGCGAAACTTTTGCAGGCGCAGGGCATTGGTCACCACCGACACCGAGCTAAAGGCCATGGCGGCCCCGGCGATGATCGGGTTGAGCAGCCAGCCGAAGATGGGGTAGAGCACCCCAGCGGCGATGGGAATCCCGGCGACGTTGTAGATAAAGGCAAAGAACAGGTTCTGGCGAATGTTCTGCATGGTGGCGCGGGAGAGCTGAATGGCGGTGACAATGCCGTGCAGGTCGCCGGCGATCAGGGTGATGTCGCTGGCCGCGATCGCCACGTCAGTCCCGGTGCCGATCGCCATCCCCACATCCGCTTGGGCCAGGGCGGGGGCATCGTTGATGCCGTCGCCCACCATGGCCACCACGTTGCCCTCTCGCTGGAGTTCGGCCACCTGGGCCGCTTTCTGGTCAGGGCGCACTTCGGCAAACAGGCGGTTAATTCCCACCTCGCGGGCGATCACCTCAGCGGTGCGGCGGTTGTCGCCGGTCAGCATCACCACCTCCAGGCCCATCCGCTGCAGGGTGGCAATGGCCTGGGCTGAGGAGGGCTTGACCGCATCGGCGATCGCCAGCAGGGCTTCTACCTGGCCATCGACGGCCAGCCAGACCACGGTGCGGCCCAGGGACTCCAGCCGGTCCCAGTCCGACTTCAGGCGATCGGTGGCGATGCCCAGTTCCGCCATCCAGCGGTGGGTGCCAATCTGCACCCGCTGCCCCGCCACATTCCCCTGCACGCCGCTGCCCGCCACGGCTTCAAAGCCTTGGGAATCGTCTAGGGTCACCCCCTGGGCCTGGGCGTACTGCACCACCGCTTCGGCCAGGGGATGCTCAGAGTTGCGCTCTAGCGTTCCCGCCAGTCTCAGCAGGTGCAGCTCGGTGGCGGTGCCGTTGACGGTGACATAGTCGGTTACGGTGGGTCTGCCCTGGGTAATGGTGCCGGTCTTATCCAGCACAATAGTTTGAATTTTGTGGGCCATCTCCAGGCTGTCGGCCCCTTTGATCAAAATGCCGTTCTCAGCCCCTTTGCCGGTGCCCACCATGATCGAGGTCGGCGTCGCCAGCCCCAGCGCGCAGGGGCAGGCCAAAATCAACACCCCCACGGTGGTAATCAGCGCCATACTGACATTGCCCATGACGTTGTACCAGACCACAAAGGTGAGAATCGCCACGGCCATCACGGCGGGCACAAACCAGCTGGTCACCCGGTCGGCCAGCTGCTGAATGGGAGCCTTTGAGCCCTGGGCCTGCTGCACCAGCTTGACGATCTGGGCCAGAAACGTGTCTTTGCCGACGCGGGTGGCGCGAAACTTGAAGCTGCCCGTCTTATTCAGGGTGGCCCCGACTACCTCATCGCCGACGGTCTTCTGCACGGGCAGGCTTTCCCCGGTTACCATCGCTTCGTCGAGGGTGGAGGCCCCCTCCACAATTTCGCCATCGACCGGAATTTTTTCCCCAGGGCGCACCAGCACCACGTCGCCGACCACAACGTCGGCAATGGGGACATCCAGCTCCTGCCCGTTGCGGATGACCCGCGCGGTTTTGGCCTGGAGGCCGATCAGCTTGCGAATGGCCTCGGAGGTCTGCCCCTTGGCCCGGTTTTCGAGCAGGTTGCCCAGCAAAATCAGGGCAATGATGATAGCGGTAATCTCAAAGTAGACATCCGGGCTGAGGCCCTGGTCCAGAAACCACTGGGGATTGAGGGTCGGGAATAGGGAGTAGAGAAAAGCCGTGCCGGTGCCGACGGCCACCAGGGTATCCATTGTGGCGGAGCGCCGCTTGAAGGCTTTCCAGGCGTTGATAAAAAAGCCGCTGCCCGCCCACACCATGACCGGCAGAGTCAGCACCAGCTGCACCCAGGGGTGGTGCAACCAGGCCGGAATAAAGGGCATGGGAATCCCCGTCATCATCGGCAGCCCGCCGATCATCAGCACGCCGCCGATCGCCAGGCTAAACACCACCTTGCGAGTGAGTTCGCGGTGGCGGATCTCTCGCTGCCGCCGCTCCGCGTCGTCCTCGGCGGCCAGGGGGTCGTCGCCGATCGGCTGTGCGCCGTAGCCAGCGTCATCCACCGCCCGCTGAATTTTGGTCAGGTTGGTCTGCTGCGGGTTGTAGGTGACCGCCGCCTGCTCAGCGCCAAAGTTCACGCTGCACTGGTCCACGCCGGGCACCGCGCGAATGGCCGACTCTATATTGCTGGCGCAGGCGGCGCAGCTCATGCCCTGCAGCTTTAGCGTTTGGGTTTTCATGGTCATGCCTGAATGGGGGGCTGGGCGCTCAGGCCACGGTGTAGCCAGCATCGGTCACGGCCTGCTTGACCGCCGCGTCGGAGGCGGTGGTGGTGACGTCCACCTGCTTGGTCTTGGGGTCGGCGCTGACCTGGGCGGCCCCATCGATCGCCTGAATGGCTTTGGTGACGGTATCAACACAGGCGGAGCAGGCCAGGTCGGGCACGGTGAGTTGAAGGGTCATGGGTAAATCTCTGAATCTGTACTGGTGACTTCATCTTGAAGCCTCCAGTGAGCTAGAGGGTCAAGGGCCGAACGGTATCGTTTTGGGTCATTTTGTGACGGGTTGTGAATGGCCGCCGCCCCGTATGCACCGACGGACGGCCCTCGGCGGCTAAATCTGCCTGGGCCCAACTCTACCCAGCAGCAGAGGAAATTTGGCCACAACACTGTCATCGGTAGGAGGAAAGGCACCCCGTAGCTCTGTAGCCTGTGAGCAACGGCGTCGGCCTGGCGCGGGGATAGCTTCTCGTCTTGGGCCACCGCCTGACCCTGTAGCCGACCGAGGAGCCTTCGCCATGATTGCCGCCACGCCCACCCAGCAACAGCCCCTGAGTGCCGAGCAGCTCCAGCATCTGCACGCCTACTGGTGCGCGGCGAACTACCTCTCGGTGGGGCAGATCTACCTGCTCGACAATCCGCTGCTGCGCGAACCGCTCAAGCTAGAGCACATCAAGCCTCGCCTGCTGGGCCACTGGGGCACCACGCCGGGCCTGAACTTTATCTACGCCCACCTGAACCGGGTGATCAAGGCCCAGGATCTGAACATGATCTACATCGCTGGGCCGGGGCACGGCGGGCCGGGCATGGTAGCCAACACCTATCTAGAAGGCACCTACAGTGAGCTGTACCCCAACATTTCCCAGGATGCCGAGGGGATGAAAAAACTGTTCAAGCAGTTTTCGTTTCCCGGCGGCATTCCCAGCCACGCTGCCCCCGAAACCCCCGGCTCGATTCACGAGGGGGGCGAGCTGGGCTATGCCCTGGTGCACGCCTACGGGGCCGCCTTCGACAACCCCGACCTGATTGTGGCCTGCGTGGTGGGCGACGGCGAGGCCGAAACCGGGCCGCTGGCCACCAGCTGGCACTCGAACAAGTTTCTCAACCCGGCCCGAGATGGGGCGGTGCTGCCGATTTTGCACCTGAATGGCTACAAGATTGCCAACCCCACGGTGCTGGCCCGGCTGCCCCAGGAGCAGTTGGAAAGCCTGTTTGTGGGCTACGGCTACCGGCCCTACTTTGTGGAGGGCTCTGAGCCGGAGGCGATGCACCAGCTAATGGCGAGCACCCTGGATGCGGCGATCGCCGACATTAAGCAAATTCAGCGCGAGGCCCAGGTACACGGGTTTCAGCAGCGGCCCCTTTACCCAATGATCATTCTGCGATCGCCCAAGGGCTGGACCGGGCCAGAGTCGGTGGACGGCAAAAAGACTGAGGACTACTGGCGCTCGCACCAGGTGCCCTTTTCTGAAATGGCCAGCAATCCCGACCACATTGGGCTGCTGGAGCGCTGGATGAAGAGCTACAAGCCCGAGGAGCGCTTTGACGAGGACGGGCGGCTGGTGCCCGAACTGGCCGAGCTGGCCCCGACGGGCGATCGCCGGATGGGGGCCAATCCCCACGCCAACGGCGGCCTGCTGCTGCGTGACCTGCGTATGCCAGATTTTCGCGACTACGCCGTTGAGGTAAACAACCCCGGCACCGAGATGACCGAGTCGACCCGCGTGCTGGGCCAGTTTTTGCGCGACGTGATGCAGCGCAACCTGGACAGCCGCAACTTTCGGGTGATGAGCCCCGACGAGAACAATTCCAACCGGCTGAACGCGCTGCTGGAGGTCACCGATCGCGTCTCCACCGCCGAAATTTTGCCCACCGACGACCACGTTGCCCCCACAGGCCGAGTGATGGAGGTGTTGAGCGAGCACATGTGCCAGGGCTGGCTGGAGGGCTACCTGCTCACCGGTCGCCACGGCTTTTTCTCGTGTTACGAGGCGTTTATTCACATTGTCGATTCGATGTTTAACCAGCATGCCAAGTGGCTGGAAACCTGTATCGATATTCCCTGGCGCAGGCCGATCGCCTCGCTTAACTACCTGCTCACCTCCCACGTATGGCGGCAGGACCACAACGGCTTTAGCCACCAGGACCCCGGCTTTATCGATGTAGTTACCAACAAAAAGGCGAAGGTGGTGCGGGTGTACCTGCCCCCCGACGCCAACACGCTGCTCTCGGTGGCCGACCACTGCCTGCGCAGCCGTCAGTACGTCAACGTGATCATCGCCGGGAAACAGCCCGAGTTGCAGTGGCTCGACATGGAGACCGCCATTCAGCACTGCACCGCTGGGGTCGGCATCTGGGAGTGGGCCAGCAACGACAGGGGCGGCGAACCCGATGTGGTGATGGCCTGCGCAGGCGACGTGCCTACCCTGGAAACCCTGGCGGCGGTAGACTTTTTGCGATCGCAGTTTGCCGATCTTAAAATTCGGGTGGTGAACGTGGTCGATTTGATGACCCTGCAACCCCAGAGCGAGCATCCCCACGGCCTCTCCGACTGGGACTTCGATGCCATCTTCACCGCCGACAAGCCCGTCATCTTCGCCTTCCATGGATACCCCTGGCTGATTCACCGGCTTACCTACCGTCGCACTAACCACCCCAACTTCCACGTGCGCGGCTACAAAGAAGAGGGCACCACCACCACCCCCTTCGACATGGTGGTGCTGAACGAACTCGACCGCTTTAATCTGGCCCGCGACGTGATCGATCGCGTGCCCAAGCTGCGAAAAGTGGGAGCCTACGTCAAACAGGCTATCCGCGACAAGCTGATCGAGCACAAGCACTTTGTCACCACCCACGGCAAAGATCTGGCCGAAGTCGAGGACTGGACCTGGCAGTACTACAACGGCGATCGTTCTAGGGAAGATACTGGGGAAAGCGATCGCGATACTCCGGCCCAAAAAGGCGCTGAAGGCACAGCCCAATCCCGCAATTGAGTCAAACGATATGGCTTGCCGTCTTTGCTCTGACGGATCCGATTTTGATGTCTGTTTGTGATGTCTGTGGTGGTGCTGGCCTTCTCCATTCTGCTGGTGCGCTTTGCCATCAAAGTCTTTTGCCGCACCAAGCAGGCTCCCCTAGAAGCATGGTCAGGCTAAAAAGACTTCTGACCTATCGGCTCGGCCATCTCCCGGCTGAGCCGATAGGTCTGCGTTCTACTCCGCCATAAGCACCTTAGTCAAAACCACCATCCACTGGCCGGGCTGGTCGGTGGGGATGGGGTCGCTCCAATCGTTGGGATCGGCATAGCCAAAGGCGTGGAGGATTTTGATGGTGCGGTCTATGCCTACGCGGCTGCCGTAGAGTAGGTGGCGCAGGCGCTCGGGATAGGGCTGCGGTTTGCCAGCGGCAGACGGCGGCAAATTGGACGCCCCAGCGGCGTCAGGTTCGAGATATTCAAACATGGGTTCTGTTTTCCTTGTGTTGTTTGCAGAAAACAGAACACGAAAACCCCAGCCACCCGCTGAGGTGCAAATTGGGGTGGCTAGGGTACGATCTGCCTAGCCTCGCAATCTGCGCGGTAGATTTGCGGGGTCAGCTGTTCGTAGGTGGTGCAAACACCTGCGGACAGCGCCAAGGTCTTCGAGTTCTGCAGAATCACTGTCCGAATGAACGGCTTAACGTAAGAGAATAGTGGTACAGACGCTCCCCGTCAACCGTAGAGCAGTTGTAGGATAGACACTGCCCACCATTGCCTTGAACTCATTCAATCTGAAACTATATGGAGCTGCTAATTTCAACAATCATTGCTCCTTGGCGCAGTTGTTCAAGCGCATCGGGTAAAGTAATCATCAGCAATTGGCGCAAGTTTCGATTCGTTACATTCCCGCAGGTTAGCCATAAAATTTGAGGTGATGTGCCTAATCGACAAACTAAATCGATGAAGTCACTATCTTTGGTCAAAACCACCGCACTTTTAGTCAAAAATATCAATATCTTTTGCGCGGCGCAGATACCTGACCTACTTGCTAAAACTCCAAGTCTGATGAACTTCATCCCCAGCATCACCAAAACGGCTGAGGCGACTGGGATCAATCAATGGCTGATAAACCTCAGGATTTAAGACTTCCTCTGCTGCACCCCGCATAGCTTCTAGCAGTTGATCAGTCCATTCCATCCAATCACTGATGGCGACAGAAATAATTCTTCCTGGCAAATCCAAATACTCGTAAGGCAATCCTGCTTCTCGCAACTTTGCTTGAAACTTATCTCGAAAAGCTCTTGAGGTTTCAGTTCCATCAAGCCAACTAAGCTTGATACTAAGTTGGCCATCTGGCCAGATGGTAATGGGTGAACACTTACTAATCGCCAAGCACTTCGGATTGAGTGAGGGTTTCTGGCCTGTTCCAAATTCGATCTTATTAAATTTGCTTGCCCTGCAAAAATCCAAAACCTTTTGAATAGCAGAAGCCTTTTCATCTTCAAAATTTTCAATAAGATATTTGACAAAATCCGCCTCTGTCCAGGTTAGACGGTGAGCAGATTTTGGAGGTATACCGTTGTTTTTGGCAATTTGAGCGGCAGAGGTTTGGCCTATTATACGAGGAATGTGTGTGCTAAATTCTCCACCGCTGTAACGTCGTAATTCAAGGGCAAGAACCTCTGTAGGACTCATTCGTTCATTCAGGAATTCAACGATGCGTTGTAATTCAGGAGGAATACGATCAGCTACAAAAATGAGCCGTACATCACCAGCACGGAGTTTTCTGTGAGCTTCTTGCCAGAACTCTTCCTCAGATCCATCAAAACTACTGCCTTTTAGAAAATCGGCTAGTAGAGTTTCAGGAGTTTCACCTCTGTCTGTTGCGGTCTGGTAGAAAAGATCCTTGAGAGTTTCACCAGGCCAGTAAACTGTAGCGTTGGCAGCGTAGTCCATCATTTGACCCACGACTTCTCGGCGCAACCGAGTATCACTCTGACGTTTAATCTCTACAAGTGTTGGGGTCGCATCTTGGTCTATAAAGAGGTGATCTAAAGACCAGCGATCTTTCCCCCCTTCTGAACCGGGAATCCCCGCTTCCCGCTTTATCAATAACCAACGACGGGGTGACTTAGGATTTACTTGATCACCTGCTAGCAAATCTACATGCGCCTCTAACAGCGCCTGGAAGTCATCTTCCCTGCTATATTTGGTCAGTTCCATACGGGTCAATGCCTGACCATGCTGGATGTAGATGGCTTCACTCATAATCGCCTTGCCTTGGAAGGAATTGGTGGACTAATGACCACATTCAAATCTTTCCCATATTTTGGCAAGAACACCACAAGGTACTGGTCTCTTAATCGGTGACGACCCTCCAAAGCCCTTGTTCAGCAATGGTTTGAGGTGATTCAATCTAAAATCAAGCAGCTACTGTAGGTTGGGTGGAGCACAGCGGAACCCAACTCCCCTGTTAGTTTTCCTACCCAATAACCTACCCTAAGCGCATCAATTCCTCTACCCATCCATGCGCTACCGCCGCGCCCAAACCCCAGGGGCCACCTAACTTCTTTACCGTCGCCATCTCCAATCGGCAACCCCTATTCCGTGGCGACGAAACCGTAGCCCTACTCTGCAAAGCCCTGCGTCAAACAATGCCCGTTGTCAAGCACCTCAAGGCGGCGGATGACGACCCAACAATTCCTCTTCTGCCCGAATGGCCATCATCATGGGGCGATTTAAATCGAGTACTTGTACTGTTGCCCGACCTATGGCTGTTAACCCAATCACTTGCGTACCCTTCCAAACAAAATGCTCTTTCTAAGTCTGCTGGCGAGGGTTGAAAATCGTAACAACCTCACCTGTTTCCGGGGCCTCAACCCGCTGCCGCGCACCCTTCCGAAGGGAACAAGAAACACAAGCAAGTGCTAAGTTTCTCTCTGCCGTTTCTCCATCTGCCACTGTAGGAATCACATGATCAATGTGAAAAGTAGCCACTTGGCCCAGTTGT
Source organism: Leptolyngbya sp. KIOST-1 (assembly GCF_000763385.1). Lineage (NCBI taxonomy): Bacteria > Bacillati > Cyanobacteriota > Cyanophyceae > Leptolyngbyales > Leptolyngbyaceae > Leptolyngbya > Leptolyngbya sp. KIOST-1. Next base: position 1,394,614 of record NZ_JQFA01000002.1, on the reverse strand, counting down.
GATATTCCACAATATTCGCAACGATCACTAGCTCGTTGAATAACGAATCGGCGTAAAGATGCTGGAACTGTTGTCATTTAGGCTTGCTTCATCACCCGCGTTGCCCGTAAATGCAACAAAGACAAGAACTCTGCCAACTCAACCAATCCTTCTGCTTCTTTTTTTTCGGGGGGGGAAAGCTCCTGCCCTTGATCTTGTCGATCTAGAAGTAATTGCAGGCGATCTTGAAGAGCCTGCGGTAGCTGAAATTGGGTCAGCTCTATTGGAATTTCGACGACTTCAACCATGAGTTAAGCATCTCTCAAAACGATCTTAAAAAATCTGCACCTTAACAATTCAAACGAAAACCACAAAGCTCGTTTACTTTAGAAGTCTAACTGACCACTAGTAAAAAATCTTGCAATGGTAAAGTGTCACCTCTAAAAAATCACAGCAGATCTAACGACTGTAGAGTTTTAATATCTGCTTCTAAATCCTCCACATCGTAGTTGATAAACAGCCCACATTTCGCCAATTCATGCTGAAACTCGATAACAGTCAACCCAGTCCAAGCACGAGCTTTACCACTGCTTATCTTTTGCTGCTTGTACAGCATGACAGCAATTTCTACTTTCAGTTCGTCTTCAGTCATGTGAGCTGACTGAACAATGTCATCAGGAATCGTGACGCTCATAGTTCAAGCAAAGAAAACGACCCTACCTTGGTTTAAGGATAGGTGATCTACGCACAGGTTGGCAGTGGTTGTCGAATTCCTTAAGCTGCTGACTGGACGCACCGTAGCACCTTTGGCCAGGGGGCTTCGACCTGCTTCAACTCTAGCCCGCGCTGGAAGATTTCGTCGATCGCCAGCATCTCCCCGGTCTCGGTCATAAACTGGTGGTCGGCGGTGGCGCGGATTGTGGTGCCGTCGTCGAGGTAGTATTCAAACACTTCTTGCTGGCCGCGATCGTGCCACTGGGCCACAGGTTGGGTGTACACATAGCCGTGCTCATCGACGCTGAACACATGGCAGGGAATGCGTTTGGCGACAATTTCGCCGATGGTGAGGGGGCCGTACTCCAGCGTCAGCAGTTTCGTGTCGGCGCTGAGGCAGTATTCGGCGAACTTTACCATCTGGTCCCAGAGTTCTTCGGCTACCTTTTTGGCGACGCCCTTCTGGGTTGCGCCATTGACGAAGTTCTCCTGGTGCTTGAGCATTTCCGACATCTTCTTTTTACCCATGGCCCGCCGCAGCAGGTCGGCCTGGCCCAGGGAGTAGCCGCCCATGTCCTGGGCGATTTTCATGATCTGCTCCTGGTAGACCATGATGCCGTAGGTTTCACTGAGGATGGGCTTGAGGATTTCGTCGGCGAAGTCGATTTTTTCGCGCCCGTGCTTGCGGTTGATGAATTTGGGGATCAGCCCCGCATCCAGGGGGCCGGGACGGTAGAGGGCCAGCACCGAGGAAATGTCTTCGAGGCCGGAGGGCTTGAGGTCGCGGACGATCTGGCGCATGCCGGAGGATTCCAGCTGGAAGACACCGCCCAGGTCGCCCTTCTCCAGCAGTTTGAAGGTGGCGGGGTCGTCCATGGGCAGGTTGTCGGGGTCGATTTTGGTGCCGTGGTTGGCCTCGATCAGCTCCAGGGTTTTCTGGATCATGGTCAGGTTGCGCAGGCCCAAAAAGTCCATCTTCAGCAGGCCCAGGGCTTCCACGTCTTCCATGTAGTACTGGGTGATCACCTGGCCGTCGTTGTTGCGCTGGAGGGGGACGATTTCATCCAGCGGGTCTTTGGAGATCACTACCCCGGCGGCGTGCATGCCGAAGGTTTTGTTGGTGCCCTCGATGCGCAGGGCCATATTGATCCACCGCTGAGTTTGGGGGTCGTTGTCGTACTTTTCTTTGAACTCCGGGGCGGGGGTGTCGTCGGAGATCATCACCTTGAGCTTGGTGGGCTTGCCCCGGGCGACGGGGATCAGCTTCGCCATCCGGTCGGACTCAGCGTAGGGGATATCCAGCACCCGGGCCACGTCTTTGAGCACCGCCTTGGAGGTCATGCGGTTGAAGGTGATGATCTGGGCGACGCGCTCTTCGCCGTAGCGGCGGGTGACGTATTTGATCACCTCGTCGCGGCGATCGATACAGAAGTCGGTATCAATATCCGGCATCGACTTGCGCTCGGGGTTGAGGAAGCGCTCGAACAGCAGGCCGTGGTGGATGGGGTCGATGTTGGTGATGCCCATGGCGTAGGCCACCAGGGACCCCGCCGCCGAGCCGCGACCGGGGCCGACGGGGATGTTGTTGTCGCGGGCAAAGCGGATGTAGTCCCACACCACCAGAAAGTAGGTGGGGAATCCCATCTGGATCATCATCTCGATTTCGTACTCGAGGCGATCGCGATACTCTTCCTCAATCTCCCCATAGCTGGCCGCCTTCATCCTTGCCACCAGCCCCTCGCGGGCCACGTGGGCCATATACTCGGGCGCGCCGTCAAACCCTTCGGGAATGGGGAAGTCGGGAATGCGGGGCTGGCCCAGGATGCCGGTGTACTCTTCGACCTTTTCGGCCACCTCCAGGGTGTTGGCGATCGCCTCTTCGATCACCTCCGGCTCAATATGATCGCGGAATAGCTGCCGCATTTCGTCGGCAGATTTGACGTACTCGGTGCCGCTGTAGCGCAGCCGCTTGTCTTCGGTCAGCAGCTTGCCCGTCTGAATGCAGAGCAGGGCGTCGTGGGCCTCCACATCGTTGCAGGAGATGTAGTGGCTGTCGTTGGTGCAGATGACTTTGATGTCCAGCTCGCGGGCAATTTTGAGGATTTCCACATTCACCACCCGGTCTTCGGGGGAGCCGTGATCCTGGATCTCCAGGTAGTAATCTTCGCCGAACAGGTCTTTGTACCACTGGGCCACCTTGCGGGCCACGTCGGGCCGCTTTTGCAGAATCGCCTGGGGCACTTCGCCACCGAGGCAGGCGCTGGTGACGATCAGCCCCTCGTGGTACTGCTCTAGCAGGTCTTTGTTGATGCAGGGGCGCGAAAAAATGCCCTTGCCCTGCACCCCCTGGAGGTGAGAGATGGTGGTGAGCTTCACCAGGTTTTTGTAGCCCTGGGTATTTTTGGCCAGCACCACCTGGTGGTAGCGGGGGCGGCGCTGCTGCTGGGAAATGTCGCCGTTGATGATGTACATCTCGTTGCCGATAATCGGCTTCACCCCGGCCCCTTTGCACACCTTGATCAGCTCGATTGCACCGTACATCACCCCGTGGTCGGTGAGAGCGATCGCGGGCATCTCCAGTTCCTTGGCCCGCTCCACCAGTTGCGGCAGCTGGCTGGCCCCGTCGAGCAGGCTGTAGGCACTGTGGATGTGGAGACCAACAAAGGACATGGCGCGGCGGCTCTACTAATACAAGTTTACTGGCTGAAGCAGGCCGGGCGCTAGATACCCCAAACGCCCAAGCTGCCCCTAAGGGTAACGGATCTGCTGCTCTACATCTAGCGATTTTTCGAGAAAGATAGAAATTGATGCCGCCATATGTGGTGCCAGCCCAGGGTTGGCGAAGGGCAAATGCCGCCATCGCCCCTGGTTGCCATCGCGTCCCGGCTGACGGAACACCTGTATAGTGGGCTTCCGCGTATTGTAGACAAGTCTTGAGTTGGGCCCTGCGCCATGCCAACCCTCAACCGTCAGCATCAGAAATACTGGCTCACTCTGCTGCTGTTGGCAGTTGCCGGTCTGATCCTGCACCTCAGCGTCTGGTCTACGCCCGCCCACGAGCTGCGGGATGAAGACATCTACTACATCTGGCTGGAGGGAAAACGGATTGTGGCGGGAGAAAACCCCTACGCCAGGGTTTTGGTGGGGGACATGCGGGCCAACGACAAGTACGCCACCTATTTCCCCCTCACCTACCTGTTTTCGGCCTTGGTTCAACGGCTGGGAATAGCTGGATTTTCGGGTTGGCTGTATCTGTGGCGGCCCCTGTCGCTGGGCTTTCACCTGGGCCTCGTGGCGCTGACGCTGCGATATTTTTTCCAGCGCAGTCTGTGGGTTTTCGGTTTTGTCGCCGCCGCCATTCTCCTGCTGGGTCGCTGGAGTCTTTACGTCGCGCGGGTTCACCAGCTTGAGTTTGCGGCCATCTTCTTTTTGGTGGTGTCGCTGGTTTGGCTGCGGGCAGCAACCGGGCGATCGCTGCTGGCGTTCAGCGTTTCGCTTGGTATCAAGCAAGTGGCCATCTTTTTGCTGCCCCTGTATCTCATCCACCTCTGGACAGGCGGAAATCAGGGCAAACGCACCCGAGCGATGCTGTACGGGCTTTGTGTAATTCTCAGCGTTCCAGTGCTGACCTCGCTGCCGTTCCTGGTGTGGAATGCCGAAGGATTTGCGAAATCCATTCTGTTTTCCGCCACCCGGCTGGGCAGTTCCCACATTGAGGCGGCCCCGTCCCTGGACGTCTTTTGGTCTCAAACCTGGCCCTGGTTGATTGGTCTCCGGGCCAAACTGCCGATGCTGGGGCTGATGGGGCTGACTTACCTCAGCTTTTGGCGAGAAAAGATCGGGATTTTGACCGCCGCTGCGGTGGTGATGCTGGTGTTTCTCTACTTCAACTCGGTCCTGTTTTTGCAGTATTTTCTGTGGCCCCTGAGCCTAAGCCTGCTGGCGTTGGTGGAACAGGTTCCCCCGCATCTGCCCCAACGCCAGCCGTAGGGGGCAGCCGTCCTGACCATCTGGCCGTACCGCTACTCCACCGTGACGCCATTTTTGGTGCTGTAGGCGGCCCAGGTTTCCCAGAGCCAGGGGAGAATGTCGCGGGGGTAGAGCAGCCAGGTGCGCTCGAACGGTTGGCTGAGGGTCTGCACCAGCGGCGATCGCTCCTTGATATCGACAAAGGTGTTGTCGCTGTGCAGGCAAATGCCTTCGTTGTAAGTGGTGTAGCCCCGGCTCCAGGTGCGGCGCAGACCGCTGTAGTGCTCGCCCCTGTAGCCCTGCTGCGCCAGATGGTGACGGACGATAGCCAGCAGATCCTGCTGCTGATCCGCCGACAGCCGGGTGACTTCCAGGGTTTTGAGCAGGTCACGATCGAGAAAGCGGCGGCACAGGTCGGCCAGCAGCGGGTCGGGGCTGTGCCGCCACCGCTGCAGGTGGTAGGTAAACACAATGTCGTCCCCGGCCAGGTAGGTGTCGAGGGACAGGGGGCGATCGGGGGCCAGCAGCCAGGCGGTCACGGTGGGGTCGGCCTCGAGTTTGCCCGCGTGCAGGTCGGCCCGGGCGCGCTCGAAGGCGCGCTCCAGCAGCCAGGTGACGGCAATATTTTTGGGGTGGTTATACACCTGCACGTACATAAAGTGGCGCACCACCAGGTAGTGCTCGATCGCAGACAGCCCCTTGTGGGCCACCACCAGCCGACCGCTGCCGGGCTCAAACCGCAGCGCCATCAGAATGCGATCGAGGTCGAGCTGGCCGTAGCTGGCCCCGGTAAAGTAGCTGTCCCGCAGCAGGTAGTCGAGGCGATCGCAGTCGAGCTGGCTGCTCACCAGCTGCCACACCAGGGCGACCGGGTGCGCGTGGGTGTAGACCTGATCCACCGCCGCCGCCAGCCCCGCCGAGTGCGCCTCCAGAGCATTGTGAATCTCCGGCAGCTCGCTCACCATACGGCGGGTCCAGTGCTCGTGGTGGAGGCCAAACACCTCTTCGGCGGTGTGACTGAAGGGGCCATGGCCGATGTCGTGGAGCAGGGCCGCCACCAGCACCGTGGCCCGGTAGGGGGCCAGTTCGGGGTAGCGACGCTGGATCTGGTCAAAGGCACGTCGGGCGATCGCCATCACCCCCAGGGAGTGGGTAAAGCGCGAGCTTTCGGCGCCGTGAAAGGTGAGGCTGGCCGGACCGAGCTGGCGAATTCGCCGCAGCCGCTGAAAGGCCGGCGTGTCGATCAGCTGGGTCAGCAGGGCTTCGTCGGGATCGCTGGCGTGCAGGGTAATCGCGCCGTGGAGGGGGTCGTGGTACGAGCGGCTGGCCTTGGGCTGCACGGCGTTAGCGGGGTTTAAGGTATACGGAGCGGGGAAACGGCGTCAGGAGGCATTGGCCACGACTGTAGCGGCCTGGCTGAGCAGTTCCAGGGCGGCCTGGTACTGGGGGTCGGCCTCGGTGGCGACGGTGTCGCGGTTGAGGGGGACACTGGCTACCATGCGATCGGGGGTAATGCCCAGCTTGTTGATGTCGTGGTGGGCCGGGGTTTCGTACTTGGCCACGGTCACCGCCAGCCCCGCCCCATCGGACAGGTCAAACAGCGACTGAATCAGCCCCTTGCCAAAGGTGGTGCTGCCCACCAGGGTAGCGCGGCCATTGTCCTGGAGGGCCCCGGCCAGAATTTCGCTGGCGCTGGCGGTGCCCTCATTGACCAGTACCGCCAGGGGCGCATCGGTAATCGCCTGGCCAAAGGCCTCAAAGCTGTCCAAAATGCCCTGCCGGTTAACGGTGTAGACAATGGTGCCTTTGGGCAGCCACAGGCGGGCGATTTCGATGCCGGCCTGGAGCAGCCCGCCGGGGTTGTTGCGCAGGTCCAGCAGGTACCCATCCGCCCCCTGGTCGGCCAAATCGCGGATGGCTGCCGTCAGCTTTTGGACGGCGTTGCCGTTAAACTGGCTCAGCCGCAGATAGCCCACCCGCTGGCCGTTGGGGGTAGTTTTGAGCGCCGCCACCACCGGGTTGAGGGTGATCACGTCGCGGGTGAGGGACACCTGGCGGGGGGTAGATTCGTCGGGGTGGCGCAGCTGGAGGGTCACCGTTGTACCCTGCAACCCCCGCATGCGGGCGGCGGCCTCGTCCAGGCTCAGATCGGTGGTGGCCGTGCCGTCAATTTCGAGGACCACATCCTGGGGCTGAATGCCTGCCTGCTCCGCCGGAGATCCTTCGATCGGGGCAATCACCCGCAGCCAGCCGGGTTGTTCGTCCTTGGCAATCTGCAGCCCTACCCCGGTCAGCTCGCCAGCGGTGCTGGTCTGGAGGCTGCGGTACTGGTCGGGGGGCAGCAGCCGCGTGTAGGGGTCCTCCAGCCCGGCCAGCATGTCCTGAATCACCTGGTAGGTATCGTCCCGGTTGCTCAGCGATCGCTCCAGGGCTCTCTGACGGGTAAACCACCAGTTCTGGTGGTTAAAGGTCTCATCCACGTAGGCCCGGTTGACAATGCGCCACACCTCCGCTACCAGGTTTTGCTCGTTGGTGAGGGCCATCGCTGGCTGGGCCGACCATCCGCCGAGCGCCAGGCCAACCAGACAGAGGCAGAGAATACTGAGGCGAAATAGAGATCTGATCATAGAGACAGGGCAGAGGCAGGCGTGAGGAAGACGGGTTGGTAGGGCGTTGGGCGGCTGGCGCTGGGGGCGCGATCGCAGCGGGGAGAGGGCATCTGGAACGAGGCGTGGGCGGCCATAGCGACGATCCTAACCGGCTGCCCAGCGTTAGCTTCCCACCAGTTTACCGTGACTACTTCTGTAGTCGGTATATGTGCTTCGCCAAGGCCAAGGCCGCGCTCAGGCAAGGCCAAACATCCCACCACCGCAGAGCGCAGTCCCGGGCCCAGGCCTCGACTTAGGTTGTAACGAAATGTTTCAGGGCGATCGGATCTTCTCATTTGGCAATTCAAGCCGTTAGGGCGGATTTTTTGCCCAAAAGAACCCAATTTTATGCCGCCTTTGGCTCGGCGAAGGCCGCGGGACGCTCCCCAGGGCTTAGAATTTATAGCTAGGGAATTTAGCGTTGCCATTACGGCTATGTTACATTTTTCATTGACGGCATTTTTAGATATATAGAGTTACCCGCTTCATGTTTACCAAGCAAGTTACCGACTCTAAGGCCTACCAGTGGTTTAACGAGCGGCTAGAGATTCAGGCTCTGGCCGACGATATCTCCAGCAAGTACGTGCCCCCCCACGTCAATATCTTCTATTGCCTGGGCGGCATTACGCTAACCTGCTTCCTGATCCAGTTCGCCACTGGATTTGCGATGACCTTCTACTACAAGCCCACGGTCACTGAAGCCTTCAGTTCCGTGCAGTACCTGATGACTGATGTCAACTTCGGCTGGCTGATTCGCTCCATCCACCGCTGGTCCGCCAGCATGATGGTGCTGATGATGATTCTCCACGTGTTTCGGGTTTACCTCACCGGCGGCTTCAAGAAGCCCCGCGAGCTGACCTGGGTCACCGGTGTGGTGCTGGCCGTGATCACCGTTACCTTTGGCGTTACCGGCTATTCCCTGCCCTGGGACCAGGTGGGCTACTGGGCGGTGAAGATTGTGTCTGGGGTGCCCGGTGCTATCCCTGTGGTTGGCACCACCGTGGTTGAGCTAATGCGCGGTGGCGAGGCCGTGGGCCAAGCTACCCTGACTCGCTTCTACAGCCTGCACACCTTCGTTCTGCCCTGGGCGATCGCGGTGTTCATGCTGCTCCACTTCCTGATGATTCGCAAGCAGGGTATTTCTGGCCCCCTCTAAGGGTTTGAGGTTGGTCAAAACTCGGTAGAGCGGGTCTCGTAGGGGCATGACGTTTGGTTTCGGCTATACAGATTGCCCAACCCGAATGATTTAGACTTTGGGCCTGGCCCAACTGGCTGTAACAGGAGAAGTTTGTTCGATGGCGACCATTAAAAAGCCGGATCTCAGCGATCCCAAGTTAAGAGAAATGCTCAAGCAGGGTATGGGCCACAACTACTACGGCGAACCCGCCTGGCCCAACGACCTGCTCTATATCTTCCCCGTGGTGATTCTGGGCACCATTGCCTGCTGCGTGGCGTTGGCAGTGCTGGACCCCGCCCTGGTTGGCGAACCCGCCGATCCCTTTGCCACTCCCCTGGAAATTCTGCCGGAGTGGTACCTGTATCCCACTTTTCAAATTCTGCGGATTGTGCCCAACAAGCTGCTGGGTATCGGCGCGATGACCGCCATTCCCCTGGGACTGATGCTGGTTCCCTTTATTGAGAGCGTCAATAAGTTCCAGAACCCGTTCCGCCGTCCGGTCGCAACCACCCTGTTTTTGCTGGGTACGGCCGTAACCCTGTGGCTGGGTATTGGGGCCACTTTCCCCATTCAAGAGTCCCTGACCCTGGGTCTTTTCTAAGTCGGTGACTTGAATCGGTTAGGCAAGGCCTGCGTAGAACTGTATCGTTTTACGCAGGCCTTTTTGCGAAGGTGGTACTCTTTGGTTAAGCTGGGTAACGGGTAGTAGGCGTTGGCACAGGGCATTGATACAGGAGTAGGCAGGCAATGGCAAGGAAAGTTTCCAGGCAGGCCCCTACGCAGGCGCACCTGCAGGTGGCCAGTCAGCTCGATGTGATTACCCAGGTGCAGCGCTGGTTTCGCGACACCTGTCGGTCCCTGGAGGGTGAGTCGGCCTGGGTTGGCAGCCACTGCGATCGCCTGGCCCTGGCCCTCACCGAAGGCTTCACCAACGCGGTCCGCCACGCCCACGCCCATCTGCCCCCCGAAACCGGCATCGACATTGACCTGGCCCTCGACACCGACCAGGTGGAAATTCGCATCTGGGACTACGGCGACCCCTTTAACCCGGAGCTGCTGCCCGAACCCCAGCCGGGGGAACTACTAGAGAGCGGCTACGGCTGGTTTTTGCTGCGCCGCCTGGCCGACAAGGTCACCTACTACCGCTCCCAGGACGGGCGCAACTGTCTATCGATCGTGAAGTATGGCACCTGCCCCACCTAAGGCGAACGGGTTTTGATCCCGACAGAGGACAAATGGGTAGCCTAGGGTAGACCTGCCGTTTAATCACCGCCTGCGATGGTTTTGGGGATCCCTGATTTGCCTGCCGCCAATCCGCTGGCTCTTGCTGAGACTGAAGCTGGGGCCTGGCGGGCTACCGCTGTTGATGCCGCCGCCGTAGAGGAGTCGACTCAACCCGGCGGGGCAGTCGCCTTTGTCTTCATTGAAATTTTTTCCTGCGAGGGGGGCATTCAGTCCTACGTCAAAGACCTCTTCAGGGCGTATCTGAGTCAGCCCGACCCCGGCCCAGCCGAGGTCTTTCTGCTGCGGGACGGAGGCGAGGTGGACAACCCCTACGACCTGCCGCCGCTGCGGTTTCACTATCTGAAGTCGGCCACCCCCGCCCTGAACCGAGCCCGGCTGGCGGTAGCCCTGCTGATCGCGCTGGTTCGCCGCCGCCCGAGTCGGGTGGTCTGTGGCCACCTGCTGCTGCTGCCCCTGGTTGCTCCCCTCTGCCGCTGGCTCAACCTGCCCTACACGGTTGTTACCTACGGTAAGGAGGTGTGGGAGCCGCTGCCGCCTCGCCAGCAGCAGGCCCTGCGCCAGGCCGATCAGATCTGGGCGATTAGCCGCTACAGCCGCGATCGCGCCTGTGCGGCTAACGGTCTTGACCCCGCCCGCGTGCATCTGGTTCCCTGCGCCGTCGATGGCGAAGTATTTTGCCTCGGAGCCGCCGATCCGGCCCTGGTCGAGGCCTACGGCCTGAGCGGGTGTCGGGTGCTGATGACGGTGGCCCGGCTGTGGTCCGGGGACATTTACAAAGGTGTCGATGTCACGATTCGGGCCTTGCCCACCCTGGCGGCGGCCGTGCCCAACCTGAAATATCTGGTGATTGGCCGCGGCGACGACCAGCCCCGGCTGGCGGCGCTGGCCGAGGAGCTGGGGGTGAGCGATCGCGTTGTCTTTGCCGGGTTTGTGCCCACCGAGGCGCTGGTGGCCCACTATCGCCTCGCCGATGCCTACGTGATGCCATCCCAGGAGGGGTTTGGCATTGTCTATCTGGAGGCGATGGCCTGCGGCGTGTCGGTCCTCTCGGGGGATGCCGATGGGTCTGCGGACCCCCTGCAGGACGGTCGCCTGGGCTGGCGGGTGCCCCACCGCGATCCGGCCGCTGTGTCCGCCGCCTGCCTGGAAATGCTGGGCGGGCAGGACCGCCGCTGCGAGGGACCGTGGCTGCGCCAGGAGACCCTGGCCGCCTTTAGCCCCGCCGCCCTGGCCCAGGGCCTGCACCGCGCTTTGGCAGCCAATCGAGTAGCGTAACTCGCCCCGGTCCCAGCGCTACAATAGAGGTCACAGCGCTAAGCGGAACGACGGTCCGTTGTAGCCTTTGCCCCACGGAGAACGCCCCTGTGAACCAACATAACTTCCAACAAATTCGGGTGAATTTGCCGGGTTTGGGCTGCTGGCTCACCCTGATTGGCGTGGTCTGGCTGCTGGGAGCGGTGGGCCTGGGCTGGCTGGTCAAGTCGCTGGCGGTGCTGGTGGTACTGCTGCTGGCCGCCCCGGTGCTGGGCTTTGTGGGGCTGCGGTTCTGGCTGCGCCGCAACCTGGTGCAGGGGGCTTGCCCGGTGTGCTCGACGGGGCTGACCGGCATCAAAGGGGCCGAAACCCGCTGTCTCAACTGCGGTACCCCGCTGCACACTGAGGCCGACGGGTTCTCCCGGGTGAGCGAAGCAGGCACTATCGATGTGGCGGCGGTAGATATCACGGTTGAGAGCAAGCCCGTTTTGCCCGATGGCGATTGACCTGTCCCGGGCGGGGTGGGGTTAACCGCTATGTCGTCGTGAGTCTGTGTTGTTAAGATGGGTATAGCAAACCTGCCCATCAATACCCCTGGAACGCATCGCTATGCCCGCCGCCATTCAAGTCGAGAAAACCAAGCTCAAGCAGCCGCCTCTGGAGATTCACACCCTGGGCGATCGCGTGCTGCGCCAGCCCGCCAAGCGCGTGGCCAAGGTCGACGACGAGATTCGGATGCTGGTGCGGGAGATGCTGCAAACCATGTACAGCGCCGATGGCATTGGCCTGGCCGCGCCCCAGGTGGCGGTCAACAAGCAGCTGCTGGTGGTCGATATTGACCCCGAAAACGCCGCTGCGCCCCCGATGGTGCTGATCAACCCGCAAATCATTAAGGTCTCCAAGGACCTGGCCACGGGGCAGGAGGGCTGCCTCAGCATTCCCGGCGTTTACCTCGATGTGGTGCGCCCCGCCGCCCTGGAGGTCTCCTACAAAGACGAGAACGGCCGGCCCCAAAAGCTTCAGGCTAACGATCTGCTGGCCCGCTGCATTCTCCACGAGATGGACCACCTTACCGGGGTGCTGTTTGTCGATCGGGTTGAAAACGCCCTGGCCCTCAATCAGGAACTCCAAAAGAACGGCTTCTACGCCAAAGATGTGCAGCCGCTAAACGCCTGACCCGGCTGCTCCCCTGACTTGGGGCAAGACCCGTGCTAAGCTGCCCGGGTGATGCCCCCTGCCCCGTAGACGTTTAGGAGACGTTTCTGTGACTCCCAAAAGTGGCCTGTTGCTAGCTGGTTCCTGCATTGCTGCGATCGCAGCGGTCGGGTCTATTTTTGAGCTGTCCTCCGGCAGCCCCGACTGGGGCACGGGGCCAACAACGGCGGTGCTGGGCCTGTGCCTGCCCCTGGTCGGGGTGCTGTTCTATGCGGCGGTCAAAGACGCCAAGGCCAACCAGGAGTAGTTCTCAGCCACCGTGGATAAATCTTGGCGAGGGGAATCCTCAGCGCCGTTCCAGCGTCTACTATAGAGACCACGCTGATGCTGATAGAGACCACGCTGAAGACCGAGACTACCCATCGAGGACAGAGCAATGGAGCCAAATCGAGAGAGCCACGGGCTGACCCGGCGATCGCTGCTGGTGGCAGCCGCTGGGGGAACCGCGATCGTGCTGCTGGGGCGGCCAGCTCAGGCCTACGATGTCATTCTCAACCCCGATGCCCCCTCCCTGGGCGATACCATTTCGGTGATTGCGGTGCCGCGCACCTCAGACTCAGCCCAGCCCAAGATCACCGTCAACGACCGGCTGGAGTATCCCACCTTTCCCATCAGCGGCAATCGGTTTCGGGCCCTGGTGCCCACCAGCCCCCTCGATCCCCCAGGGCGCATGGTGGTTCGCGTGATTGGCACGGGCGAGACGCGCAACCTGGCCTTGGGCCTGAAAAACCGCAACTTCCCCACCCAGCGGATTACCCTGTCGCCCGGTCGCAGCAACCTGGGCACCCAGCACGAGTTTGACCGGGTCGCCGCCTTCAAAAACCTGGTCACCCCCGAACGCCACTGGAACGGTGTGATGCAGCGCCCCAACTCGGGCCGCACCACCACCCAGTACGGGGTCCGGCGCTACTACAACGGCGTGTTCGCCCAGGACTACTACCACCGGGGCCTCGACTACGGGGCCCCCACGGGCTCCCCGGTGACCTCACCCGCCGCCGGACGGATTGGCCTGGTGGGACGGGTGGCGGATGGATTTGAGCTGCACGGCAACACCATCGGCATCGACCACGGTCAGGGGGTGCTCAGCATCATGCTGCACCTCAGCCGCATCGATGTGAATGAGGGTGATTTTGTCCGGCCTGGGCAGGTGATTGGGGCGGTGGGCAACACCGGGGCCTCCTCGGGGCCGCACCTGCATTGGGGCCTGTACGTCCACGGCATTTGCGTAGACCCCGCCCCCTGGATGGCCAGGGGGTTTGAGTAACCCCTGCCCACCCTGCTCCCATCGGCTTTGGTCAGAAATCCCCTGATGAACACCTACGCAATTTTGGCCCACACCCAGCGGCAGCGGGTGAGCGACGGAGAGACAGCGCCCCTGCTGGCGGGCTGTGAGAGGGCGGCTCAAACCCTGGTGCTGGTGTGGCCCCAGCTGGGGGACTTTGACAGCATGGAATACGCCTGGTGGCTCCAGCGCGAGGCTGAAACCCTGGGCCAGCAAAATATTGCGCTGCGGGCGGTGGGCATCGGCGATCGCGCCTCGGGCCAGCAGTTCTGCGACTACACGGGCTTCGCGCCGGAGCACCTGTTTGTGGATGAAACCGCGGCCCTGCACCAAGAGCTGGGGCTTTACCAGGGGCTGACCCTCAACCCCCCTGGCTTGAACCCGGGGCAGGCAGCCTGGCTAAACCTGATGCTGATGTGTGCGGGGATCGCCAGCCCCGGCACCCTGCGGGAGGTGCTGCGGGGGTATACGGGCGATCGCCGCGCCCCGCAGCTAATCGGTGACGACGAGGTGGTGAAGGCCGGACCACTGCCGCCATTGACGGGCAAAGCCTTTAATCTGGTCGGCGGCAGCGGGTTTCAGCGGCCCATCGAACTGGCCACCCTGCGTCTGCGCAACATGACCGAGGTGCTGAGCCACTGGCGCACCTACGTGCCCAATGCCGCCTACCTGACCCAGCGCGGCGGGACGTTTTTGTTTGATGGCGACGGCCAGCTGCGCTACGAACACCGCGATCGCGGCATTCTCGGCTTTGCCGCCACCATGGCCAACCCGCTGGCATTTTTGGCCCAGCCTGCCCCGCCGCCAACTCCACCCAGGGCCGCTGGGGTCAGCGATGGCGTGGCTTGAGCCCCTAGAAACCCTGCTGGAAAACATTGCCCTGGGGGTCAGGTTTTGCCTGGAGGCCATTTCGGTGCTGTGCGTGGTGGTGGGGCTGCTCAAAACCGGCCGTCTAGCCCTGCACCTGCGGCGTCAGCGACCGGGGCAGCCGCTGCCTTTCAACCAGGTGCGGCTCAAATTTGGCACCTGGCTGACGCTGGCCCTGGAATTTCAGCTCGGGGCCGATATTCTTTCGACTACCATCGCTCCCACCACCGAAGACCTGATTCGGCTGGCAGTGATTGCCTTAATTCGCACCTTCCTGAATTATTTTCTGGACAAAGAAATAGAGGCGGAGCAGCGCACCGGGCGGGAGCAGCACCAGTACGACCCCGACAGCCGTCGCTAACTCCAGCGCTGACTACTCAGGCACCCGATCGGGGGAGGGTGAGCGCAGCGGCAGATTCTCCAGCAGCACCTTGTCTACCCGGCGGCCGTCCATATCTACGACCTCGAAGCGTAACCCCTCCCACTCAAAAAAGTCGCCTGTGGTGGGGATGCGGCCCATATGCCGAATAATGAAGCCCGCCAGGGTTTGGTAGTTGTCTTCGTCGTCGGTCAGCTGCTCGCGGTTGAGCAGCGCTTTGAGGTCATCGACCGGCAGCAGACCGTCGAGCAGCCAGGAGCCGTCCTCCCGCTGGGTGACCATGGGGTCGTTGGCATCCTCCAGGGAGGGCAGTTCGCCGACGATGGCTTCGACCACGTCGTTGAGGGTGACCAGCCCCTCCACCCCGCCGTACTCGTCGAGCACCATGGCAAAGTGGGTGCTTGACGACTTAAACAGCTCCAGCACCTTGAGCACGTAGGTGCTCTCAGCCACAAACAGGGGGGGCTGCAGCAGGCTCAGCAGGGTGATGGGTTCGTGGGTCTGGCTCAGATAGTTGGGCAGCAGCGCCTTCAGCGACACCACCCCCACGCAGTCGTCAATGCTGCCATTGCAGACGGGAAAGTGGGAGTGGGCGCTCTGCATCACCAGTTCGCTATGCTCGGCAAAGGAGGCATCGACGTTGAGCCACTCAATGTCGGTGCGGGGGGTCATGATCGAGCGAATGGGGCGATCGCCCAGCTGCAGCACCCGCCCCATCATCTCTTGCTCTGCCACCTCAAAGGTGCCAGCGGCGGTGCCCTGGTCGATCAGCAGACGCAGCTCTTCCTCGGTAATGGCGGCTTCGGGCCGCTCCTTGAGCCCCATCAGGTTGACCAGAAAACTGGTTGAAGCTCCCAGCAGGGCCACCAGGGGAGCCGCTAGCCAGGATAGCCGCTGCATGGGCAGGGCCGCCTGACGAGCGATGGCTTCTGGGTAGCTGAGGGCAATGCGTTTGGGCACCAGTTCCCCGATTACCAGCGAAAGGTAGGTGATCAGCCCCACCACTGTGCCCAGGCTCACCACATCGCTGTAGGGGGCAAGGGCAGGCACCTGGTCCAGCCGCTGGCGCAGGGAGTTGGCTACGGTGGCTCCCCCCAGGGCACCGCTGAGAATGCCGATCAGCGTAATGCCGATCTGCACCGTCGATAGGAAGTCATTGGGGTTGTTGGCCAACTTGAGGGCCAGCCGCGCCTTGACGTTCCCCCGCCTGGCCTGCTGCTCCAGGCGGGCTTTGCGGGCCGACACCAGGGCGATTTCTGACCCTGAGAACACCCCATTGGCAAAAATCAACAGCAGAATCAGCGCACTTTCGAGGGCAAGGTCAGACATAGGTAGGGGGCAACGAGGGTAAGAGTGTTCCAGCTAAAACTTATTCAGGGTTTGGTGGCAACAGGCCCAGCGGGCCGAATTGGCGACCTCAAAGGGGACGTTTATTTAGATGGAATACTCTAAGGCAGCGCCCGAGGGCAATAGCAAAACGGCGTGAGTCTGAGTTTGCGACCTGCGGGCAGCCGCCGATCGCTATGGCAAGTTTATCTGTATGTATTGAACGGCATATCGGCCAGCTATGGTAAAAGGAATAAACGGTTTACCCCTCGACGGTTCTAGCTAGTGCTGACCCTGACCCGTGTGCTGCCCCCCAATGCTGCCGCTGCTGTGGTGACAACGCTGTCCCTGACGGCGGGCGATCGCGCCAAGTCCAGGCACCGCTTTACCGCCGACGATGGCACGCCCCTCTACCTCACCCTGGCGCGGGGAACGGTGCTGCGTGGGGGGGATTTGCTGGCGGGCGATGGCGACCCTGCCGGGCTGATTCGGGTGGTGGCCAAGCCAGAGCCGGTGCTGCTGGTCACCGCGGCCTCCAGCTTTGATCTGCTGCGGGCCGCCTACCACCTGGGCAATCGCCACGTGTCTTTGGAACTGGCCCCCGATGGCCTCAAGCTGGAGCCCGATCCGGTGCTGGAAGCCATGCTGGCGCAGCTGGGCGGGCTGGCGATCGCTCCGGCTACCCTGCCCTTTGAACCCGAAGCTGGAGCCTACCGCTCAGGTATGCACAGCCCCATTCACAGCCACAGCCATGACCACAACTAGTGCCCAGGCGCTGCTGCGGCTGCTGCAGCTGACCAGCCCCGCCCTGCCGGTGGGGGCCTACAGCTATTCCGAAGGGCTAGAAACCCTGGTTGAGCAGAGCACTGTCACCACTCCAGCCACCCTCGCCCACTGGCTGGAGCAGGAGCTGACCTACGGCCTGGTGACCCTCGATGCTGCTGCCGTGGGGCTGGTACATCGGGCGGCGCTGAAGGCTGCCTGGGCCAGTCAGGAGGAGGTGCCCACCGAGCCCTTGGCTTCCCTCAACCAGCAGCTCTCGGCCCTGCGCGACAGCGAGGAGAGCCGTCAGCAGAGCTGGGCCATGGGTCGCGCCCTGGTACGAATGGCCACCCACCTGCACCCCGAACTCAAGCCCTGGTTTAGCGCGGTGGGCAACCCCTGCAACCTTGCTGTCGCCTTTGCTCTGCTGGCCGTCCGCTGGGAGATCGACCCGCGACAGGCGGTGCTGGGCTACCTGCACAGCTGGACCGCCAATTTGATCACCAGCGCTGTTAAGCTGATTCCCCTGGGGCAGACGGTGGGCCAGCAGATCCTGCTGGAGCTGTATCCGGTGCTGGAGGAAACCTGCGATCGCGCCCTCGCCACCGAATCGCTCGACGAGATCTACCTCAGCAGCTGGGGCACCTCGCTGGCCACCATACAGCACGAGGCCCTCTACACCCGGCTGTTTCGCAGCTGAAGGAAAGCGCTACAGTTGGCTTGACCCGTTCTGCTGCCCTAACCGCTCAGAGGTGATCCGATGGCGAGTCTGAAGAAGGTGACGCTGCTGGGCGTAGCACTGGGAATGCTGTCGGCCTGCGCGGCTCAGGCTCCGACCAATAGCCCTGCCCCCAACCTCTCAACGCAGCAGCAGTTTGCAGGCCGCCCCGGTGTGACGGTGCTGGCCGCCGATGCCCTGGCGGCGGCGGTGCAAGGGCAAACCCTCTACGTGCCGGTCTACACCGAAATTTTTGATGCTGACCAGAACCGCACCTTTCAGCTCACCGTTACCCTCAGCCTGCGCAACACCGATCGCGACCAGCCGATCGCAATTACCGCCCTCGACTACTACAATTCTGGGGGCGATCGGGTTGTCGCCTACCTCGACCAGCCGATTCAGCTAGGTCCGCTGGCCTCCACGGAGGTCGTCATCGACCGTGGCAATGTCAGCGGCGGCGTGGGAGCCAACTTTATCGTCGAGTGGCAGTCGGCCGCCCCCGTCAGCGATCCGGTGATCGAAGCGGTGATGATTAGCTCCGCCTCCCAGCAGGGCATGTCCTTCGTCAGCCCCGCTCGCGTGATTGAATTATTGCCGCCAGAAGACTAAGCGTTAGCCCCGCCCGCAGCGGCATGTTACCGCCTGGACACAGCAATCGCGGCCTGAACATACGATGCGATCGCCCCGCAACAGCCAATCATGAACTAGATATAGTAAATCATCGAGGGGATACGGCTCGCGATTCCCCCCCTTCATCCTCACCCGGCAAAAACCTGCCCTGCCTCTACACCCTCACCCACTCACCTACCCGCCCACCCACCCACTCATCTACCCCACCACCCACCACCCTCCCCAATGGCCACCATCCACCCCTCCACCGACTTTCGCTCCGACACCGTCACCTGGCCCACCCCCGCCATGCAGGAGGCCATGGCTACCGCCGAATTGGGCGATGACGTCTACGGCGAAGACCCCACCGTCAACGAATTGGAAACCCTGGCCGCCCATCTGCTGGGTAAGGAGGCAGGGCTGTTCGTTTCCAGCGGCACCCAGGGCAACCTGATTGCCGCCCTAACCCACGCCCAGCGCGGCGACGAGGCCATTCTGGGGGAAGATGCCCACACCTTTTGCTGGGAGGCCGGGGGCATTGCCGTGCTGGGCGGCATCACCCCTCGCCCGCTGCCCACCGACAACCGGGGCCGCATGGCCCTAGAGGCGATCAAAGCCGCGATTCGCGTGGACAACCCCCACCTGCCCCAAAGCCGCCTGATTTTGCTCGAAAACAGCTCCGGCGGTAACAACGGCGCGGCGATCGCCCCCGACTATTTTGAATCCATCAGCACCCTGGCCCAGGCGCATCACCTCAGCGTTCATCTAGACGGGGCGCGACTGTTCAACGCCACCACGGCCCTCGGGGTAGACCCCACCGCCATTACCGCCCACGTCGACTCGGTGAGCGTGTGCCTGAGCAAAGGACTGTGCGCCCCGGTGGGGTCGGTGCTGGTGGGCAGCCAGGCCTTCATTCACCGGGCTCGCCGCCACCGCAAGCTGCTCGGCGGCGGCATGCGCCAGGCGGGAGTGCTGGCGGCGGCGGGCATTCTCGCCCTCAAAACCATGACCCAGCGCCTCCAGACCGACCACGACAATGCCCAGGCCCTGGCCCAGGGGTTAGCCACCATTCCCGGTATTGAGATTGACCCGGCGGCGGTCGAAACCAATATGGTGTTTTTTGAGCTGGCCCAGGACGTAGCGATCTCTCCCGAGCACCTGATCAAGACCCTACGCGCTGACTATGGTTTGTATATAGGCGGCTACGGCCACCGCACCCTGCGAGCCGTCACCCACTACTGGATTGAGCCGACCCAGGTCGAGCGGTTGGTTGAGGCGATTCGTACGGTCCTGGCGGCAGTCGGGGAGTAGGGGGTGGATGAGTGGATGGGTGGATGGGTAGGCGGGTAGCGGGTAGGTGGGTAGTGAGTAGTGACAATTTTGAATTTTGAATTACTCTATCTCCACCTTCCTCACTCCCTCATTGTCCTCACCCCCTCACCTGCCTCACCCCCTCACCGTCCTCACCCCTTCCCCACTCTACCCATTGCGCTGCTACCCAGACCTGGCTAAACTTAGCCCAGCAATCTGACCCATTTCCCCGTCTGCTATGGAATGGCATGTGACCGATGCCCACAGCCTCCGCATCATTGATGCCGAAATTGGCGATCACAGCTTCTCGCCCTCGGAGTACGAAATTGTTCGCCGGGTAATTTACGCCACGGCAGACTTTGATTTCAAGGACCACATTCACTTTTCTGACCAGGCTCTGCAGTCGGGGGCGGCGGCCCTGGCCGCCCGCACGACCCTGATTGTGGACGTGCCGATGGTGCAGGTGGGCATTACCCCCTGCATTCAGCAGACCTTTGCCAACCCCGTCTACTGCAGCATGGATGCCCTGACTCGGCCCCAGAAGGGCAAGAGCCAGGCCGCCTGGGGGGTAGAAACCCTGGCCCAGCGCTATCCCGAGGGCATTTTTGTGATCGGGGCGTCGGAGGCGGCCCTGGCCACCCTGGTCGATTTAATTGACGCCGAAAAGGTGCGCCCGGCCCTGGTGGTGGCCACCCCCGCCGGATTTATCGACAGCGCGGTGATCAAAGACCGCCTCCAGGATGCCATGGTGCCCCACGTCCGTATCAATGGCCGCAAAGGCAGTGCCGTAGTGGCGGCGGCCATTGTCAACGGACTGGTGGATCTGGCCTGGCAGGCCTACGGCAAGGAAAATGCCTAGTACTGCCTGGCAGAAATATGGCCACCGTTGCTGAGAGTGTCAGGTGTCAGGTGTCAGGTGTCAGGTGTCAGGAATGGTTGGCTGACTTATGCCTCGGGGTACTAGTAGGGTCTAGCAGTCGCGGTTCTCGATGCTGCCGTCGGGCATGGTGGTATTGCAAAAGCGCACCATGCTGCGGTTGACGCCGCGCAGGTTGGCCCCCTTCAGGTTGGCCCCTTCCAGGTTGGCGGTGCCCAGGGTGACGCTGAGCATGACTGCGCCGCTGAGATCGGCATTGGAGAGATTGGCCTCAGCCAGGTTGGCCTGGGTCATTTCCGCATTGCTCAGGTTGGCTCCCGAGAGGTTGGCGTTGGGCAGGTTGGCCCCGTTCAACTGAGCCCCGGCCAGGGTCGCGCCACTCAGGTTGGCCCCTTCCATGTCGGTGAGCATGAGATTGGCCCGACTGAGGTCAGCGCCCGCCAGGTTGGCTCCGGTGAGCACAGCAATTTTGAGGTTGGCCCCGGCCAGGTCAGTGTCGCTGAGCTCGGCGTCGTTGAGAATGCACACCTGGCACTTTTTGGTGTCGAGCAGCTTTTGCACATCGTCGGGAATCGCGGCTTCGGCAGTGGCAAAGCCAACCCCCCAGAACATCAGCGCGAGGGTCAGCATGGCCAGTAGGCGTTTCATAGTCTGCAAAAATCCTGTAGGCGGGTCTTGGCTATTCTCCCACTCAATGGGGTAAGCCGAGTAGCCCTTCGGGCGGCTAAGGCTCCAGGTGCCAGGTTGTCTGCCCTAGCCAGAACTGTTCCGGCTGCGGGTTGCGGCGGCAGGGGGGCCAGTGGCTGAGGTCACTGACACTGAGGGTGGGGGCGGGCATGGGCAGATCCTGGGCCAGGCAGAGGTGGGCGATCGCCCCTGCAAACTCAGCGCCATGGCCGCTGGCTGCCGCTACGCCGTGGGCCAGTTCGTGGGCCACCAGCCCCGGCCAGTCGGCGGGCACAATGCGACCGGGGTCCACCATCAGGGTGATGGGCCTGCGATCGCAGCAAAACCCATCTACCCCCGCCTGGGGAGCAATGGGGGCGGCAAAAATTTGGACCTCGGGCCGCTGGGATGCCTCAAAGCAGGCCAGCAGATCGCTCAAAATGGCGTTGAGCTGCCGGTTGACGGCGTGAATGTGGTGGCCAATCCAGTCCAGGGCTGCCCCCGGTGGGTCGGCGATGTGGTCGAGGCTGATCCAGCCGGGCTGTACGGCCAGTTCCCGCAGCAGGCCCAGATACCGGGTCGCCCGCAGCCCAGGGTCGTCCCCTGGGGTGGGAGCCTGCTGCCAGTAGGTGGCCGAAGGTAGCGCCGATGGTTCAGCCGGGGAAAGGCCGCGATTTTGGAGCGGATCCTCGTTTTGAGTTGGTTCCCGTTTCTGGGATGCCATAGGCTATACGTGGTGCGGGTTTTGGGTCTATGGAGTTAGCGGCTGGGGTAGTCGTAGGGCTGGCCTCTGCTCTGGCCATCACTCCGGGCAATTTTTCCCACAATCCTCCCATAGGATCGGACGTCAGGGTTGCGGGGCCTGCCTGCATCGACCGCTATCCCCACTCGTCGCTCACCTACGTAACAATAAAACAGGCGTAACCATAAAACAGGCTACAGACCAGCGGACAGCGCGGGGAAAACGGCAATGACGATTGGGGTTTGGGTACTCGGCAATCAGCTTTGGTCAGACCAGGCGGCCCTGGCCAGCTGCGAGGGCCAGCGAGGGCCAGTGCTTTTGGTCGAGTCGCTGACCTTTGCCCAGGAGCGCTGGTACCACCGGCAAAAGCTGGTGCTGGTATGGTCGGCCATGCGCCACTTTGCCGACGCGCTAAAGGATGCTGGGTGGCCGGTTACCTACGCGATCGCCGACGACACCGAAACCGCCCTGCGCGACTGGCTCAAAGCCGAAGGCATCACTGAGCTGCGGATCATGGAGCCGGTGGACCATCCCTTCATCACCTGGCTGAAGGGGCTAGATCTGCCCTGTGAGCTGACGATTCTCGACAACAATCTCTTTCTTTGGAGCACCGACGACTTCAAAGCCTGGGCCAGCAAGCGTAAGAGCCTGCTGATGGAGAGCTTTTACCGGGAGGGGCGCAAGCGCTTTGACGTGCTGATGGAGGGCGATCAGCCCGTCGGCGGTCAGTGGAACTTCGACAAAGACAACCGCAAGCCGCCCAAGGGTAAGCTCGACACGCCAGAGCCCCACTGGTTTGAGCCCGACGCCACCACCCTGGCGGTGATCGACAAGGTGGAAACCCTGGAGCTACCCACCTTTGGCCAGGCCACCCCGTTTCGCTGGGCCGTCACCCGTGAGCAGGCCCTGGCGGTGCTGGATATGTTCATCGCCGATCGACTGGAAACCTTTGGCCCCTACCAGGATGCGATGGTCGCCGGCGAGGAAACCATGTGGCACGCGCTGCTGTCCCCCTACCTGAACCTGGGCCTGCTGCACCCGCTGGAGGTGATCGAGCGGGTAGAGGCCGCCTTTGCCGATCGCGATCTGCCCCTCAACAGCGTGGAGGGCTTTATTCGCCAGGTGATGGGCTGGCGCGAATACATGCGCGGTCTCTATAGCCACTTTGAGGCCGACTACGGCGATCGCAACTGGTTTGACCATCGGCAGCCCCTGCCCGAGTTTTTCTGGACGGGCGAGACTGAGATGAACTGCCTGCACCAGGTGATCGACCAGATTCAGCGCACGGGCTACGCCCACCACATTCAGCGGCTAATGATTCTGAGCAACTTTTCGCTAATTGCCGGATTCCTGCCCCAGGCAGTTGAGAACTGGTTTCACGCCGCCTTCATCGACGCCTACGACTGGGTGATGCAGACCAACGTGATTGGTATGGGTCTGTTTGCCGACGGCGGCCTATTGGCCTCCAAACCCTACGCCTCGTCGGCCAACTACGTGAACAAAATGAGTGACTACTGCAAGGGCTGCCGCTACAACCCCAAAGAGCGCAGTGGGGAGAACGCCTGCCCGTTCAATTTCTTCTACTGGGATTTTTTGCACCGCCACCGCGAAAAACTCCAGACCCAGGGCCGCATGAGCTTTATTTTGAAAAATTTGGACCGGATGACGCCCGAGGACCTGGAGGCCATTCAGCAGCAGGCGCAGGCGTGGCACGCCGCTCACCCATGATTTCACTTAAACACCGCTATCAGAAGCATCTGGTGTTTCAATTATCCGTAGGGTGGGTTAGGCGGCTACTTCAACCTTGCTACTCTCCCATTTGCCCTGCCCCGCCGTAACCCACCGCCCACCCGTCGCGACTATTCAGCAGGTTGTGTTTTGTGACGGTTTGCAGGGGCGATCGCGGCCCCCCATCCCAGAAAGTTAGAATTTGAGTGCGAAAATTCCCCAGGGTTTCCCTCTGCACCCTCGCTAAAAGAGGTGATGGACGGAGCTTCTACAGGAGCATCTGGGGCAATCAACGCTGACCAAGACCCGCCTCACCGCAGCGGGCAACGCCGTAACATTCAACTAAACACCATGGTTCAAACCGCACCCCAAGCCTCCGCCAACGCCCTACCTGCCGACAGCTATGTGGTGATCGGGCGAGCCACCTGCTACCTGCGCCAGGAGGGAGAGGTGGTCGAGCTGCAAATTCTGGAGCCTATTCCCTCGGCCTACCTGCAGTCGGTGCTCCAGGGCGTACCCACCTCCTATAGCGCCATTTGCGGCACCACCATGGCCCAGGCTCTGGCGATGGATCTGGGCGAAATCGCCGCTGCTCCGGCCCAGCCCTGCGCCGACTACGAAGAGCGAATTTTGGCCGCCGCCCGCACCTACCAGTCGCGCCCAGAGGCGGCCAACCTGGTCCCCCTGGGCACTATCCACCGGGAGCTAAACTACACCACCGAGAAAAAGCGGGTGCTCAACAGCCAGCGCAAGATTTCCAAAAACGACAACGTGAAGCAGCACAAGTACACCCACGAAGTGTTGTAGCTGGGGTTACGGTTCACGGTACAAGGTTTACGGTGCACGGTTTAAGGTTAAGCACAGGCCGTGCACCGTGCACCGTGGACCGTAAACCCCTTAAATCGGCACGATCGATCGCTGGCAGGTGGGGCAGATGCCGTGGATCAGCAGCTGGCAGTCGAGGATGTGGTAGCCCGAGCGATCGGCGGTTTTGGCCCCCACCTTGAGCACCGAGTCGTTTTTGAACTCGATAGTTTTGTTGCACCGCACGCAGATCAGGTGGTGGTGGTGGTGAGGGGCGGGCTGGTTGATTTCGTAGCGCTTTTGGCCCTCGGCCAGCTCCAGCTCGCGCAAGATGCCCATGCGCGCCATCAGCTTGAGGTTGCGGTAAATGGTGGAAAGGCTGATTGGCTCACCTTCCTTCTCGAGCAGCTCACACAGGTCCTCAGCGCTGAGGTGGGTGCTTTCAGGCAAATTCTGAAAGGTTTTGAGCATGGTCTCACGCTGGGGAGTCATGCGCCAGCCGCGCTCGTTGAGTTCGGCTTTGAGGGCTGATGGAGTGTAAGCTGCCATGGCCTATTTTTTCCCCCGATAGATTTCAATAACTCATCCTTAATGAGAATACTAACGAACTTTTGAAGACATTTGCAATAATTTTTTGTTATTGAGAATGACTCCGAAGACTGGTTTAGATGTCTTTAAATTTCGCTGGAGAATTACCTGGGGCACGAGCGGCAGATACCAGCGCCAGCGCCGCCAGGGGAGCCGTTACTGCCCGCAGAACATAGGGCCCTAGCGAAACCGGCTGAAACCCCGCCGCGATCGCCCCTTCTACCTCAGCCGCTGTCCAACCGCCCTCTGGCCCAACGGCGATCGCGGCAGCAACGGCGGGATCGCTGGCCTGGGCTACCGTCAGCAGGTGGGGTGCCTCGCCCCGCGCCACGCAGATCCATCGGTAGCCCTCGGGGGGGCGCTGCACGTAGTCCCGCCAGGGCAGGGGAGGCAAAATTTGGGGCCGCAGCAGCCGTTCGCTCTGCTCGGTGGCCTCGGTGGCGATCCGCTGCCAGCGCTCCAGCTTTTTGGGGTTGGGCTGGTGCAGGGTGCGATCGCTGATCACCGGCTGAAGCGTGGTCACCCCCAGTTCGGTGGTCTGGCGCACCACCTCGTCAAAGCCGCCGCCCTTGGGCAGCGCGATCGCCAGGGTAATGGGAGCCAGCAGGGTGGGCATAGCGGTGGCCATGGGCGCGATCGCCGCCCAGTCAGACTCAGTAGTCAGGCTGGCTACCCACTGCTGCCCCCGGCCGTCGAGGGCCACAAACTGCTGCCCCGGCCCCAGCCGCAGCACCCGGTACAGGTAGTGCTGTTGACTGGGGTGCAGGCGCAGGCGGTCTGCCACCACCTGATCGGGCTCAACCATCAATCGCTGCACAGTTCTTTCCCCATGGACCCGTCGTGCTCCTATTAACCCTACACCCCTGCCATGGTCATCCCACGCGGTGCAACCCCGCTCAAAACTAAGGCCCCCAGCCCGAAAGCTGGAGGCCTTAGTTTTTTAGAGGTTTCAGTATAGTACGTACCCTATAGGAGCGCTGCGGCCCATGGGTCTACCATAGAGGAACCTGTGTGAAGAAGAAATAAGCCGTCTGTGAAGCTTCTTCCAAATTTTTTCGGTATTTACCTAGCAGTCTGCCGCGGTTAAGAAGGCAGGTCCGTAGGATTTCAGGGGCAGGGGTTGAGGGGCACGGCAGACGTTAACCGCAGACCTGACACCCGATACCCCTGGCCGTGCTGCATGCGCCATGGTCAGCCTGACTAAGCATCAGGGGTTATCCTGAACGCACCGCTGCCAGGGCAGGCCGCTATAGGGCCAGCACCCCCACCTCGCGCTGGCGCGGCACCACATTGAGCACATCGAGTTGGGCGCAGTATTGCAGGTCGGCTTCGTTGTCGAGGCGCAGCAGGCGCTGGCCGTGGCTGGCATAGTGCATCAGGTCCAGCAGCTGGTCCTGCCACTGTAGGTAGAGGCTGACGGCGGCGATCGCGGCGTCGTTGCCCGCCAGGTCTTTGAAGGTTTGCCCTGTTGCCACAATCACCCCGTGGATGATCGCGCCGGCGCAGACGGTGTCCTCCAGAGAGTAGGTGCCCTCCCAGCCGGAGCCCACCAGCCATACGGTGGCTGGATTTTGGCTGAGCAAAAACTCAACCACAGCCTGGCGGGTGGTGAGGGCGGCGGTAATCACCGTAGGGGCATGCTCGATGCGCTTGAGGCAGCGGGTGCCGTTGGTGGTGCTCATAAACAGCCGCTTGCCCCCCGAAAAGTCGGGGGAGTGGTCGAGGGGGGAGTTGCCCAGGTCGCAGCCCTCGACCTTGCCGCCACCCCGCTCGCCCGCCCGTAGCCGCTTGTCGGCGGGCCAGGTTTCGCTGACGCTGAGCAGGCTTTCAATGTCGCTAAAGACTTGAATGGCTTCGGCCCCTGCCGCCAGGGCCGCCGCCATTGTGGTGGTGGCCCGCAGAACATCAATGGCGATCGCGCAGTCAGGACTGCCCTGGTCAGGAACTTCTTCGGGAGTGTGGAAGAGGAATAGCTTCACGGGTTAAGAGTTTGTTTAGGACTTAATGGTCGGCAGTGGGGCTTGCCAAGTTTAGCCAGATTGGACTGACCGCAGTTGGCTTACCAACACCTCATTCTATGCGGGGAGTTACCCTATTTCTGCAAAAAAAAGGAGTACCCGTGGGTACCCCTTTTCCTGTGATTCTGCCGTTAAGCAAGCGGGCAGCCTAGGGCAGCCACTCCAACACCGCTTCGTCTTTGGTGTTGGTGCGGCGCGAGGGGGTAGCGCGATCGAAGGTCATGTGGATGGCGCGAGTCTGCTCGCCATCCGCCGCCACCGCCATAATCGGATAGTCGATGTTGCCGTCCTGGAAGGACATCTGGAACCGGAAGGTGCCGTCGGAGTTGAGCTTGATTGGCTTGCCGCCGATGGTCACCGTGGCGTCGGGTTCGGTGGCCCCGTAGACAATCAGCTCGGCGTCGGCCACCAGCCAGAACTTGCGAGGCCGGATCGGTGGAGCCGACGCCGAGAAGCCCGCCCCCGACATGGTCAGCCCCGATACATTGAGGCCAATCCCAGACATCGTCGGCACCCCAACCTCGGCCCCGGGCACTGCCCACAGCCCAGCCCCCGAGGGGAAGACGTAGGAGCTGACGGCCTTTTCGGGAGCCATCGACGCGGGCACGTGCTGCATGGAGCCAAACAGCGACCCGGCCACCCGCTGGGCCTCCGCCGACTCGGTCATGGCAAAGATGCTGTCGTAGATGGCGTTGGTGCTCTCGGCGGCCCGCTGGCTGGGATGCTTGAGGGTCATCAAGGTCTTGCCGCGCAGGTCAGCCTGCCATTCGACGGTCATGAAGTGGTCTTCGACCCAGTCGGAGGGGTAGACCGGGGGAATGTGGACGGGCAGCGATCGCGCCAGCACCAGCCAGCGACCGTCGTTGCAGAGGTAGCCAATTTCGGCCACATAGTCGCGATCGCTGACCGGGATGGGCAGGTACCATTCGCGCGCCATTTCGTCGCACTCGTACTGCTGCAGGCTGTGGGGAGCCTGGGAGTAAAAGTCAATATCGGTGACATCGTAGAAGCGCAGGGCCAGGCGCGAACCGCCCTGCCGTCGCAGTTCGTCTTTGTGGGTGTTGGGGATGTCCCAGTAGGCGTAGGCCCACTGAGGATCGCGGGGCATCAGCACGATGCGGCTTTCGCCGTAGCCGCTGGGCAGGTCGGCCAGGCCGTCATCCACCGAGGCCAGCACCTCCACGGAAGGGGCGGGGGGGGCGCTGGGCATGCTGGGGGCCGATGCTGGTTCCGAAGCGGCACCGGCCATGGCGGGAACAGGAGCCGCCGGGACCGGTGCTGTTGGAGCTGGAGTCGCCGCCGCCCCACGCTGGGCATCGATCGTCTGAATTGCCTCGATCAACTCGGTCTTGCGCATACGGCTGTAGCGAGATACCTCGTACTCACTAGCCACCTTGCGGAGCTGCCGCAGGGTCATATCTTCCAGGGGGGGACGGGGTGATGACATAGAACACTCTCCTCAATAAAAGACCACGACGACAGCAGATGTAAGCACGGCGGCCCCAGGTAGAGGAACGACGTCAGGACCATAACAGCCGGTCACCGCCGGAGCGATCCCACACCCTTGACCCTGCCCACCCGATCGAAACCTCTGGTTCTAGGCATAACCTCCAGGCCTGAGGTCCAGGTGGGGATCAACCGCTGACCTGTAGGATGCCAAAAACAATCGCTGGGATCAAGCCCCTGACAAGGCTTTTCCAGCTTCTCCAGCGAGAAAACAGGGGTTTGGGGATCGCAATGTCATAGATTCATGACATTGCGATCCCCGTGAGCATTATTGCGTCACAGCTTTTTAATATTTGAGGGATTGCGTCAGGCATTCCCGGGCCGAGGTCGCGATCGCACTCCCCCTGGGCTCGATTCAATGGGGGCGTCCCCTGCTAGAGTTTGGGGGTGGAACCGTGCGATCGCCCCCCGCTGGAGCAGACTGAGGGGCTTATTGCTGATTGCCGTGTCTGTACCCTGTCGTCCTGCGCCCCCTAATGAGTTCTGATCCCGCTGCTACCCCCAATGCCAATGGTGCGACTCCCAAAGGCAGTCGCATTATCAGCCGCCTGCTGCCCCCGGCCATTCGCCTTTGGCTGCACACGCAGCTCGACCACATTGAAGGGCTGGAGTTTGCGATTGATGGCAAGGATCGACAAATTTTGGGGGGCTACCTGCCGAAGGTGACCGTGGCCGCACATCAGGCGGTTTATCAGGGGCTGCACGTCAGCCAGGTGGCCGTCAGCGCGGCGGATATTCGCGTCAACCTGCCCCAGGTGCTGCGTGGCAAGGCGCTGCGCCTGCTCCAGCCCTTTCCCGTGGACGGGCAGGTGACAGTGCTGGCTGCCGATCTGCGGGCCTCCCTGGGGTCGCCGCTGCTGGGTCAGGGGTTGCGGGACGTGCTAAAACAGCTGCTGGCCGGGGCAGTTTCCCCCCAGCAAGTGCCCCTCGATCGCTGGCTGGAGGGCGAGGCTGTCGCCGACGTCGATATTGCCCTGGCCACCGATCGCCTGACCCTGCGCTGGGCAGGGCATCGGGCCGGCCAGGACAGCCTTAAACTGACCACCGCCCTGGCCATCCAGGAGGGGCGCTGGCTACATCTGCGTCGGCCCGTAGCCACGGTGACGACCGCCCCAGGAGACACCTCGCCCCCCATTGCCCTTGACGATATGGCCTTCGATCTGGGGCCAGAGGTCGATATTCGCCAGCTGGCCGTCACCCCCGCCGGCATTGACCTGGTGGGGATGGTGCGGGTGATTCCCGCCGATTAGTGCTTTGACCTGGTCCAGGGGGCGGTGTAGGGCCACGGGTTTAGGCGGGCCGGGGGGCGCACCCCAGTCCGTCGAAGTCCGGCGCGGTTTGGTTGGTAGAATTCATCCCGACTTCGAATTCCATACCCCTTCCAGTGGGGCAAACCTGTAGAAGTAAACGGTTGTTTACCCCTACAGGCCAGGAGCGAATTAACGTAGCCTTTTAGGAATCTTTAGCTTTTACCCAAAACGTTACGGGGTGCCAGTTCCTGCCCTTTATAAAATTTTTGTTCTAGGCTGCCCAGCCAAAGCCAGCAGGCAAAAGCAGCCAGAGGAATGGCCGTAAGAAGACCAGCTACTAAGGGCGTCAGTTCTCCTCCCAACACCGTGAGAGTCGGCACAGCTGACCAGGCAACCGCGCTGACTATAAGCGTGCCTTTACGGACAGTCTGAACTCTTTTCAGCGCAGGAGCGCAACTGCCGCAATGCTTTGTGTGGGAGTTATAGCGATCTAGTAGAGCATCTTTGGGCAACTCGCGGCTTAGAGCTTGTCCTGGGAATGGATCTGCTTTGTAGTCGCTGACCCATTTACGAAACTGAAGAACATATTGATCCGCTTGGGTCGGCAAGTAACAGGCCTGAGCATAGGGTTTATCCCCGATTTTCTCCAGTTCTCGTTCCTGAATATGCAGGAAAATTTGATCGTCTTCCAGCACTCGGTTATTACCAATGTGGCTCCACCAACGAGGCGTCCGCTTAATCACGAAGCTAGGCAGCTTCGAGGAAAATTTAAAAGGAAAACGGGCAAAGAGACGACATTCTCCCTTCCTCATTGGAACGGCATAAACTACAGTCATCGTTCGGCCAAACTGTTTGGATGTCAGGTCGTGATACATCAGCGATGGTGCCACAAATGTAGTGTATTGAGTGCCTAGTTTCCCTTTACGTGGGCCCTCCGGCCATAGACCTTGAAACCCTTGCTTGGAGGATTCTGTCACCTCCATTTCCATCGGGGCCGCATTGTCACGATTGCCTATGGTTTTGTGATGGGTGTAGGGGATGTGGCTAGCATCAAGGACGTTTTCTAGCAGAGTAAGAGCATCGTAAGGCAAATCGCGAAAAGTATTCAGTATGACCCAACCGTCGGGTTGATCTGCTACCGGACCAATAATTGGGACCTCCACTTTTGGAGCATGCTCAGCTTTCCCTGGATAAACAAATAAAAGCCCCTGTTTTGCTGAAGTAGGGAGTGCAACAGCACAGGAACGGTTGGATAGTTGAGCCTGCACATCGTCTGATGCCTGGGGTATTTGTTCACAACTCCCACTGCCAGAAAATGCCCAGCCGTGATACGGGCATTCTAGAAGGCCTGCTTCATTTACTCTTCCCTCAGACAACGGAGCCAGTCGATGGGGGCATTTGTCCTCAAAGACTCTCCAACTGGACTGGTTTGGGTCCCACCAAATTACAAGTCCACGGTCTAACAGGGTAAAGCGACTGGGACGAGACTTGTCCAGGTCTTCAAGGTACGCAACTGGATACCAGGCTTCAGCAACATCAAACCGTTCGGGATCCGGTCCACCCGCCGGTAAAACCTTGGATTCTCGCTCTGTTGAAGAGGCCATCGGTACTTGGGTAGCCGTCATAGTGATCCCTGCAGAGTTGGCGACACCCTTCTATTATGTTACAAAACTTTGCAAACTGCCGTTAGCCTTCTCTCCAGAGGAACCAAGGTAAGAGTGTTCCAGCTAAATACTGATCCAGGGTTTTACGCCAACAGGTCCAGCGGGCCGAGTTTGCGACCTCAAAGGGGACGTTTATTTAGATGGAATACTCTAAGACTTTCGTCTTACCATTCTTTTTCACGGCTATGAGTGGCTCTGCATGCTGGATATTGCCTAATTGATCACCTTGCTTTCTGTTGCCATTTAGGGACGCCGAAAGCCCTACTGCTGGGGCTCAAAGACCAGAGGCTAGCCCAGGCGCCATCTGGCCCCCAGGGGTGGAGTTGTTAGGCTTCTGGAAAGCCCTGCCCCAAGTGTTTTCAACCAGCCTGCGTCTCGCAGAATGGGGGTGAACTTGGGCAGAATCTCTGGACGCTGCGGCTTCCTTTGGGGGGTGTGCCCCCTATTCTTCATAGATCATTCTGCGGCTCATCCCGCCATCTACCGTAAATGTTTGCCCGGTAATAAAGCCTGCCCGGTCTGAAAGGAGGAAGGCAACCATCTCGGCAATGTCCTGGACCTTGCCGACTCGTCCAACCGGATGCTGTTCGTGGTCTATGGGGTTTAGGTTCGTCTGTTGAGGAGGATGCTTGTAGGCGCTGGTGTCAATCCATCCGGGGCTAATGCAGTTGACGCGGATAGCTGGGCCTAAGCTCACGGCCAGGGCATGGGTGAGCCCCACCACACCGCCTTTGGAGGCTCCATAGGCTTCAGAGTGTGGCTCAGACTGAAATGCTCGGACAGAGGAAATGTTGACGATCGCGCCCCTGGTAGGCCGCAGGTGGGGTACGGCATGCTTGGCCATCAGGAAGCATCCCGTCAGGTTGGTGCCGATCCAGCGATTCCAGTCGGCCAGCGACAGTTCCTCCACCGGGCCGCTGTAGGGGTTGGCAATGCCAGCATTGTTGATCAGGCTGTGGACCTGGCCGAACTGCTCCATGGCGGCCTGTACATAGTGCGCTACCTCGCTCTCCTGGGAGACATCACAGCGCACAAAGATCAAAGCATCTTGGAATTTGGCCAGTTTCTCTTGGGCGGCATGGCCAGTGGCTTCATTCAAGTCGGCTATGGCGACCCGCCAGCCGATGGTAAGCAGATGCTCAGCGATGCCAAGGCCAATGCCCTGCGCCCCACCCGTAACCAGGGCAACGGGCCGTTGTTCTAATTGCACCATGGGTTTGTTCTCTGACCGATACACACCTGACAGCTTACTAAGCCAGTCAAAGGGTTGCAGGAACGTCTGAACGGTTGATGTCGGCGTGCCGGAAAGGAATAGTTTCTGAGCCTGATACCACGAAAGATAGAAGTTTATGCCAAGTCCGCGCCAGGACGTTACATTACTTAATACGACACTGTTGCCAATAGTTGAGGAGATGTCACGCACAGGCATTTGCTCCGCTGACACCAGGTTTAAAGTCCCTCCCATTGGAAGTCTGATTAGATATGTTCGGTCTTTTGCCCGCACCTCACTTCAAAAGCTTTAGTTACTCTCAGTGGAGTCTATGCTGTGCTGGCTTGATTGGCTTGATGTGGCTTGTCAGTCTGGTGGCTACCTTTGCCTTCTTTGATGCCCAAATTCCTTTGGTGTTCTGGCTCTGGGCAATTCTGATCAGAACCTTTTTGCACACTGGTTTGTTCATTGTTGCCCATGAGGCCATTCACAGAAATATTTCTAGCTTGCCTGGGGTTAATGACGCCTTTGGCTATGTAACCTCATGGTTGTATGCGCTATTGCCCTATCGACTCCTGGCTAAGCACCACCGATTTCACCATCGATTTCCCGCTACTGAGTATGACCCCGACTACTGTGATCCAGGAAGGAGCGGGTTCTGGTCCTGGTATGTCAAATTTATGAAAACCTACCAGTCAGGCAGGCAAATTTGGGTGTCGTTGGCTGGATTTGCAATCGTCTTCTGCGGTTTTTTGCTTTGTCAGATTCCCCTGATGAACGTAATTCTGTTTTGGATTTTACCCATAGTGCTTAGCTCGTTGCAGTTATTCACTTTTGGCATCTTCCTTCCCCATCGGCAAGCCGACAGCGGCTCGTCATGTGGCCCCCCCACTAGAAGCATTAATTTGCCAGCTTTCTGGTCATTTATCACTTGCTACCATTTTGGGTACCACCGAGAGCATCATCTAAATCCTCATTTGCCCTGGTATCAGTTGCCTCAGGTTTATGGAAATGGCGAAGTCTGACCTTTGACGTAGGATTTGACCCTGTCAAAACTATCGTGGCTGCCCCCTCTGCCCCTGATTGACCTATGGTGAGGTTGTACGTCGTCAAAGAATTCCCATGGCTTCAATCATTGCCTCCCTTCTAGCGATCGCCCTATGGGCTGTCCCCATTGGGTCGGCGTCCGCGATCGCAGCGCCGACCTCTCAGTTCCTAGGGGCGATTCCGGGTCTATCTGAGCTATTCGCAGGCCAGGTACCAGATCTCGGTGTACAGGAGGGCAAGCTATCTGCCTGCCCTGCAACGCCTAACTGTGTTGTCAGCCAGGGAGCTGACCCAGATCATGCAATTGCGGCGATTGCCTATACAGGTAGTCGAGAGGACGCTCGGAATCTGCTGATTAAAGTGCTGGGAGTTGTGCCTCGTACTGAAATTGTGGCGCAGCAAGAGGACTACATCCGCGTAAAATCCACCAGCCGCATAATGGGGTTTGTGGACGATACGGAGTTCTATTTGCCGGAGGATGAGCCAGTCATCCATATTCGAGCTGCAGCCCGCTTAGGAGAATCTGACTTGGGGGTGAATAGGCGGCGGTTGGAGCAGATCCGTTTTGCCCTGCAAGACTTAGGCATGTAGGGGGCGTAGCCAGCGATCGCTGCCATCCCCCAGCGCATAACACCCCCCTCAGACGGCTAGGTGGCGGTGTATGGCCCTACCTTTGCTTTGCTGGTTCTGGCGCGGTTCATAGCCATCGCTATATCCAAAAGTTACACGCCTGAGCCTGAGTTCTGGTTGCCAGGGAAAGGTTGGCTAAGAAGCTATGTAGATCGTCACTCAAAGGAGTCGTTGTGTCCTCCGCAAACTCGTAGCGGGCCCGGAGAATGGGCTTGTTCACTTCAATCAGGGCTGTTAGGTCAATGGGAGTAGCTGAGACCACTACATCGGCTGGGGTGGCATTGATAGTGTGCTGTAGGGCCGCAAGTTGACCAGTAGAGTACCCCATTGCCGGCAGAACTGACTCGATGTGAGGGTACTGAGCATAGACCTCAGCGATTTGGGGGGCTGCATAGGGACGAGGATCTACTAGATGTCCGGCGTGAGCTTTTGTTGCCGCTACGCAGCCCGCACCATAGGCCATGCCGCCGTGGGTTGTGGTAGGGCCATCCTCAATGACCAGTACATCTAGTCCAGCCAGATTGAGAGGATTGCCAATCGCCTCCAGGTTCTCCAGCTGAATAGGCGATTTGGCCCGAACAGTTTTGGCTTTGGGATTAACCTTTTTAGCCATAGCTTCGACTTGTTGAATGTCAGTCGCTGAAGCGGCATCCACTTTGGCGACCACTACGATGTCAGCCATCCGCAACACGGCTTCGCCGGGGTGGTGGCTTGTCTCGTGCCCTGCCCTTAAGGGATCAACCAGAACTAAATGCAAATCAGGACGAAGGAAAGGAAAATCATTATTCCCGCCGTCCCACACAATGATGTCTGCTGCTTTTTCCGCAAGTTCTACAATTCGAGCGTAGTCTACCCCTGCAAAGACTGCATTTCCCATGGCAATGTGGGGTTCATACTCTTCCCGCTCTTCGACCGTACATTGAGCGGCCTGGAGGTCGGCCAGGGTAACAAACTGCTGTACGGCTTGCTTTTCGAGATCGCCGTAGGGCATAGGATGGCGAATCACCGCTACTTTCAAGCCCTTTTGGCGCAATTGCTTGGCAATCCATCGGGTAGTTTGGGACTTGCCGCATCCAGTACGCACGGCAGACACCGCAATGACTGGAACCTTTGCCTTGAGCATCGTTTGCCTTGGTCCCAACAGTACAAAGTTGGCCCCTGTCGCTAAAGCCCTCGATGCCAGATGCATCACCTGGGCATGGGGAATATCGCTGTAGGCAAAGACCACCTCGTCAACGTTGTGGGCATCACAAAGCTGCTCCAACTCACTTTCCTCAACAATAGGAATACCGGTGGGGTAGAGCGGCCCCGCTAGGGAGGGGGGATAGCGCCGTCCTGCAATTCCTGATATTTGGGCGGCTGTAAAGGCCACAACCTCCTGCTGAGGGTTGTCGCGATAGACCAGATTGAAATTGTGAAAGTCGCGCCTGGCTGCTCCCATAATTACAACCTTGGGACGGGAAGATTGAGTCTGCATAAAACTCACCCTCGATGAAGAATTAGCCACTGACTTGATCTGCATGGCCCAATGAATCAATTATCCAATTCTGTGGGCTGGATCAGTGGATTTTTTGGGGATCAAGCCTTTCCTCCCTGGGCGGGTGGGGTGTCTACGGTAATCACCGGAATCGGGCTCATCTCGAGTACAGCCTGAGACACCGAGCCCAGCAGTACCTCCTCCCAGGGAAGATGCCCCCGCTTGCCAATCACCACATCCGTCACCTGTCGTGCCTCCGCCGTGCGTACAATCACTTCGGGGACGGCCCCGGAGGCGGTTATCCACTCAAAGCGAATGTCGGCCAGGAGCTTCTGGGCGTTTTGCTGCAAAGCAACGCTGTCATCGCGATCGCCTTCGTTATCGACATAGAGCACAATCACCTCCCCACTGCTGCGTCGGGCCAGGTCAGCTGCCTTCAGCAGCACGGGCGTAGATAGCGGTGAGGCATCCACCGCCGCCAGAAAGACGGGTCGCCCCACTACTCCCACCTTGGTCGGATCGACCTCCCCCCGCTCCAGCAGCTTGGGGGCAAAGGCCTGGGTGGCCCAGGCTCCGATGGGGGCGGTCGTCAGAATGGAGAGGGCCGCGATCGCCAGAATCACCTCCCCACCCTCGATGCCCGCCGCCAGGGGCAGGGCCCCGATCGCCGCCTGCACCGTGGCCTTGGCCATATTTCCCGGCAGCAAAAAGACTTTTTCTTTCCAGGTCCAGTTGCTGCCCGCCGTTGCCAGGTACCAGCCCAGGCCCCGGCCCACCACCAGGCCTACCGTCAGCAGCAGTAGCCCCGGCAGTAGCACATCACCCAAAACCTCCAGCTGAAGGGTGGCCCCCAGCAGCACAAACAGCACGATTTCTGCCACCGTCCACAGCCCGTCAAAGCCGCTGCGGAGCACCCGTGCCAGGGGCGCATCGAGTTCAATCAGAAAGAACCCCATCGCCATCACCGCCAGATAGCCGGAGTAGTAGGGAAATACCTGGGTAAAAATCACCAGAAAAAGGGCCACACAGGCGGTGATGATCAAGTCTTGCGCCGCAGTACGGGTCCAGTTTTGCTGCACCAGCACCAACACCAGCAGCCGGGCGGCCCCCAGCCCCAACCCCAACCCCAGCCCCACCTCCAGTACCACCTGAACCGGCAGCAGTTGCAGCGGCGACAGGGTGATCCCCCCCGGCAGCACCACGGTCTCGGCCCCGCCCTGCACCAAACCGTTGAGCAGCAGCGCAAACACCAGCAGCAGCAGCACATCCGACAGGGCACTGCCGGTCAAAATCGCGTCGGGGATACCCTTGGCCACCCCCCAGCCCAGACTCTTCAGCCGCAGCATGCCCGGCACAATCACCGCCGGAGACTCTGCCCCCACCACGCAGCCCAGCAGCAGCCCGGTGAGAACGTCAAAATCGAAGAGGACCATGGCGGCGATCGCCACCACCACCGCCTCCATCGCAGCCGGCAAAAACCCCAGCCGCAGGGCCACCGTGCCCTGCTGGGCCAGCTTCTCGCGGTCCAGCCCCAGCCCCGCCTTCATCAAGATAATCATCACCGCCACCAGCCGCAGGTCGTCCGCCGCCCCCAGTACCTCGGGGCCCAGCCGGTTACCCAACTGAGGGCCAAGGGCAATGCCGATCAAAATCATGCCAATCAGCGGCGGTGCCCCCAACCGGCGGGCCAGCTGACCTGCAAAAAAGCCCATCAGCAAAATCCACAGGGCACTGGCTAACATAACTTCCGCTCTCCTTGGGTGAACCAACACCAGCACCAGAGAGCAGGGCAAAAAACAACAAAACCCCCACCCCCTAGCCACCAGCTAGACCAGTAGGAGCCATCAGCGTCGGTGTTCAGCACTCAGCGGTTAGGGTGAGCTCCATCACCCTCGCTTTTCTTATACCATCCCTCGGCCAGGTTAGGGCGCTGCCCTACCAACACCTGCATCGGCCACTCGGCCACCGCTGTTTTTGTCGATCGGGCGGCGGGTCAGCCTGCTTTTGTCCTGGGCGGGGCGAACTGGCCCGGCTGGCCCTGGCCATGATCAGCATTGCCGCCATTGATCTGCTGATTTTAGACGAGCCCTCCAACTGGTACATACTATGAATACTCAACGGTATTTTGTCCATGTCCACCCGCGATCGCATTCTGGCCGCTGCCCGCCAGCTCGCCCAAACCCAGCCCCCCCAAGACATTAGCCTGACGGCGGTGGCCCAGGCGGCGGGGGTGAGCTGGCCCACGGTGCGGCGCTACCTGGGCAATAAGCAGCAGCTCCAGGCTTTTCTGGCCCAGGAAAGCCCCCAGGTCGATCAGCCCCTCGACACCCGCAGCCGCATTCTGGCCTCGGCCCAGCGAGTGTTTGCCCAGCAGGGCTATGCGGGGGCGACCCTGGATGCGATCGCCGCCGATGCGGGCCTGACCAAGGGAGCCGTCTACTGGCACTTTGCCAGCAAAATCGACCTGTTTATTGCCCTGCTGCGCCAGCACCGGGAAAGCCCCCTGCACGTTACCCCCGAGCAGGTGCAGCAGTTGTTTGCCCAACTGGGACCAGCGGCGGCGATCAAAACCCTGGTGACTCAACAACTGGAGTACGCCCAGGCCCACCCCGACTGGTGCCGCCTGGCCATGGAGTTCTACATCCAGAGCCGCCAGGCCGATGTGCAGCAGGTGTTTCAAGACATGGACTACCAGGGCGAACTTACTGGGTTGATTACGATCCTGCGCCAGCTCCAGGATCAGGGCTGGCTCAACGCCAGCGTCGATGCCCAAATGCTGGAAACTTACTGGAGCGCCCTGGTGAATGGCCTGATTTTGAACTACATCATCGACCCGGAGACCGTCGATCTGACCGCCGAGGCGGAGGCAATTACTCAACTGCTTTGGCAGGGGCTCAAACCAATTGAGTAATTGCTACTGTCTTTTCTATTGGTGCATTGCTTCGCTAATGCACCCTACAGTGATCTACTGTGGCAGGAGTTCAAATTTGATCAAAAGGACTGCAAGGAGAGATGAAATTATTTTCTCAGGGCTTCTAACCTACACAAACCACTGCTACCTGCCAATTTTTCCCCTGTTTTTGAATGCGAAGAGAACTGCATTTGGCAAAAAACTTGGGTAAGCCTTTTGGCTCTCCAATCCGCTTGAGCACCTTGCTGAGGGGTTCTCCATGCACCTTAGCAAACTGAGTACCAATCACAGGAAGACTGATCTGGCTGCTCGACTGCCCGGAAGACAAACTCCAAAGTAGCTTGACCAGAGCCTGCTCGAGGGATTGAGCATCGGTAATCTTTTGGGCAGTCGCACGCTGGGCATTCTGCGAATTGCCAAGAGTAGTAGAACCCTGCTCTGGGGCAACGGTTATCAACCTAACTTCCGTCTGTACACCATCTGGCAAGGGCAACAGCTCAAAACCTGGATGGGCTGTGAGAAACTGCGTCAAAGTTTTGTAGTCAGAATTGGCTTTAAGCGCTTGATTAACTGAAATTTGGTTGCGATCGCGAAAAAGCTTGCCCAGGTGGCCAATGGTGATGGGCTGATCAGGGTTCGCTTGCTGCTCCTGCATAATCAGGATTTTCAGCCAACTCCTCATTTGCGCAAGCGTAGGGGCTTTTACCGCCTCAGGCTTGGGTACACCCTCATCTTCATGGTTACTGGTCTCTGCAACGGAGGTTTCTGGCGTTAGGGCTGTGTCGGGAGCCTGGGGTGCTTCCTGGGGCAAGTGAACAACCTGAGTTTTCTGGTGAGCAACATCAAAAATAGAAAAACTATTGTGGTGCTGGCTGACCCGATAGGGCAGAACGCCTAAGTTTAGAAGCGTGTGGCTTAAGTGCTGCAAGTCAGTATCTGTAGAGCAAATAAAGACTTCACGAATAGATGGATTCCACAAAGATATTACAGAGGCGTCTAAAGACATTTTAATGTCGGCACTGTTCTTGCCAGAGGGAACATGCACCATCTGATATCCGCGTCGATGAAATTCTTTATCGCGCCCACCCAGCCTGCGCCAATTGCCAAAGGCTAGTCGGTGGCGAATCGGATGCTGGCCTAACGTTTGCAAGTAGTTTTCCAGATCTTCCGTCAGGTTAATGTTTTCAGCATCCACCAGTAAAAGGCCTGAGGGTTCAGATTTGATAAAATTTCTGCTGTCTCTCTCTCCAGAATCAGCGTCAACCCTCTGGCTGAAGCGTGCTTCAACTATCCCTCTCACTCGCTCTAGAAACTGGCCATGAGCCTTAGACTGCCGAAAAGTAGGAATAAAGAGTTTTTCTAGAATATGATCAACAGCCTTGAGCAAGCGCGGGGCATCAGTTTGATGTTGAAGCAGCGCGTTGATTTTGGCTAGCTGCATCTCTGGAGAAGCAGTCTCTAACCAGCGTCGGCAGGCTTCTGTCAGAAGGTTCGGGTTTTGCCGTTGTGCTGTAACCAGCAGGGCGCACAACAGTCGGCTAATCTCGTCACATAAATCCAGGGTTGATGACTCAAGGGAAAAAGACATGCTTACGAGCTGAGAAAATCAATATTTGGTAATACCCAACAGAGGACAGCCTTTCCCGACGTCCTCAGGTACGGCTTCCTCCCCTTAAGTTGCCCAGCAATCACCCTTCCGGATTATTCTTCGCTCAACAACTTGTGGGGGTGGTTAACCCCGAGGCCCAGCAAGGGGGGTATCGAACTGGACAGGCGGCTGCAATGGTGACTATGACCATATAAGAAAATTTTCTGCAAAAGCAGGCTTACCATCCCCTCTTGGGAGGGGATGGGGTGGGTCAGCCAGAAATTGTTTGCCAAAGACCGCTCAAGCCCTTTCGTGCCTCTACCCCGAATGGTTGTCCCCTCCCCCCCTACGCTCTGAGCGAGGTGCATCCAGGGCAACTTTTTGG
Organism: Leptolyngbya sp. KIOST-1; assembly: GCF_000763385.1. Lineage (NCBI taxonomy): Bacteria > Bacillati > Cyanobacteriota > Cyanophyceae > Leptolyngbyales > Leptolyngbyaceae > Leptolyngbya > Leptolyngbya sp. KIOST-1. Next base: position 1,354,068 of record NZ_JQFA01000002.1, on the reverse strand, counting down.
TGCAAGGGCTTGCCAAGACCAAATTTTATGGTTAACATACTGGCCAGTAGGCACATTAAAGAACAGATCACTTGTTCCTCAGGCAGACCATTCCCAGATTGCTAAACCTACTAGCTAGTCAGTATCACTAATTTAAAGGAGATAACCGTCATGGGTTTCTATTCCAATGTGTTGATGCCGTGGTTCATGGATCGCAGCATGGCCAACCCCGCCTTTGTGCCCCATCGTCAGGCGGTGCTGGCGGGGGTTTCGGGGGAGGTCCTGGAGATCGGCTTTGGCAGCGGCACCAACCTGCCCTACTACCCCGAGTCGGTGACCCGGCTCACCACCGTCGATGTGAATCCGGGGTTGAATGCGATCGCCCAGCGCCGCCTCTCCGCCTCGCCCCTCACCGTCGAAAACTGGGTGCTCAACGGCGAGTGCCTGCCCATGGCCGAGGCCAGCTTTGACTACGTGGCCAGCACCTACACCCTGTGCAGCATCGCCCGCATCCACGAGGCGCTGGCGGAGATCTACCGGGTGCTGAAGCCGGGGGGCAAGTTTGTGTTTTTGGAGCATGGCCTCAGCGATCGCCCCGGTGTTCAGCGCTGGCAGCATCGCCTCACCCCCCTGAACAAAGCCCTGGCCGACGGCTGCCACCAAAACCGCAACATTCAGCAGCTGGTGGAGGCCCACTTTGACCACGTGGCCCTGGAGCGCTTTGGCGATGACGCGATGGGGTTCCTGGGCCAGATCTACTACAAGGGCACCGCTACTAAGGCCGCCTCAGTCCATTTTTCAACCTTGCATACTAGCCAGCAGGTATCTAAAACTCTGGCTGCTCAAATTCACTAGGAGTGATGACAATGACCTCTCATGCTTCAGTTCCACCCCATGCCCTGGTGCGGGGGTGCTACGCCCTGCAAATTGCTCTGGCCCTGGTGGCGATCGCCGTTCTGGGGGCGGTACGACCCGGCCCCTCGGCACCGGCCTCTTCGCCCCAGCAATACCCTGCGCCCACGCTGACGGTTGAGACCTGCGATGCCCCTGCGTTTGGGGAGCCTGCGGTTCAGCCCTCTCAGCCTTTGCGTTTGACCTGTTAATCTCCTTGAGATTTCAGCAACGACAGTAGCCAGTGATCGTAGAAGTGGCCTTCGTGGTAAAAATAGTCTCGCAGGATGCCTTCCCGCTGGAAGTTGAGCTTTTCCAGCAGCTTTACCGAGGCCGTGTTTTCGGGATACACCAGGGCTTCCACCCGATTTAAGACCATGTCTGTAAATCCATAGCTGAGCATCGTTTTCAGGGCTTCACCCATATATCCCTGCCCCCAGGCCGTTGGGGCGAGGTCGTAGCCGATCTCGGCGCGGCGGTTGCGCTGGTCCCACTTGTGGAAGCCGCAGGTGCCGATGGGTTGGCCGTCGGCTTTGCTGACCAGCACCCAGCGGGTGTAGGTGTCGTCGGTGGGCTGCACAAAGAAATCCACAATGCCCTGGGCCTCTTCCCGGCTGGCAAGGGGCGCTTGATCCAGCAGGTAGCGGTTCACCGCCGGGTCAGAAAAGTGGCGAAAGACAAAGTCCACATCGGCCTGGGCCAGGGGGCGAAGGTGCAGCCGTGGGGTTTCAAGGGGCGCAAAGGCATGCATTGTCTCACCTCAAAGGGGGTTGGAATCTCGGCAGCGGTAATGGGGTGAACCGTTGCAGGTCTACCCATGGAAACTTTTGTATGGGGCTTAGGACAGGAGCAACAGCACCCCATGAACCACCAGGTGGGCGATCATTGCAGCTTCTAGGCCGTAGCGCCAGAAGAGCCACCCCGCCACCAGCGCAAAGAGCGAGTTTTGGACCAGCAGAAAACCCACCAGGGTGGAGGTGAGGGGCAGGCCCAGGGCGATCGCGTAGGGCAGGTGGGCGGCGGCAAACAGTAGAGCAGAGAGCCCAACGGCGATCGCCACCCACTGCCCCTGGGGGCTACCCTGCCGCCGCTGCCCAAAGCGCCAGCCCAGCCACACCAGCAGCGTCATTACTCCCCAGCGGATGATCAGTTCTTCGGTAATGCCGCCGTAGAGAAATCGCACCAGCGGCGGCGGCGGCGCAGCCTCCCCGTAGGCGGCGGGCAGCAGCGGGCGGGCCAGCAGGGCAATGGCGGCTAGCAGTCCCCCGCTGACGACCCCACCCACCACGCCGGGGAGGATTTGGGGACGCAGGGCCTGGGGCAGCGATCGCCCCGACACCAGGGCCTCTGCTGCCGGTGCGGCCAGCGCCACTGAAGGAGCTAGGCGCACCCCAATCAGCACCGCGATCGACAGGAGAATCGTGGGCTGCACCAGCATCAGCAGCCGAACCAGGGTGGCGGGGGGTGCCCCCTCGGGGAGCGAGGGGAGCGGCAGCAGCAGCAGGGACATCACCCCGGCCATACCCGCCAGCCACAGCACTCCAAACAACCGCAGTCTCGCGTTTTTGGTTTCAATCATGGCCTTGTCCTCGACGGCCTTCTAATACCGAATCCTATTGGAAAACACCCGCCTTGTAGGGGCGTAGCATGTTACGCCCCTACAGGATTTCTGACGATGAATCGGGGCTTACTAAGGCGGATTCAGTATAAACTGCCCTGCGTTAACCCTTGAGCATGGAAATCAGCCAGGCCGCCAGGATGGTGCCCAAAAGCGTCACCTCCAAACCGATCAGAGCGGAGCGCGACTGCCACCAGCCCAGCCAGGGCCGGGGCCAGTGGCGCTGCCACCAATCGCGGGCCTGCTGGGGCCAGCGGGTCGGGCTGTCCTGGGGCCGGTAGCGCCACTGCACTATGGACAGCAGCAGGGGCGGGCCGCCCACCCTGACGCTGAGCAGCAGGTGAAGGGCGATCGCCGCCACCATTACCCCCCAGGACACCAGATGGGCGTAGTACCAGCTGTGGGTCAGTTCGCCCTGGGGGAGCCAGGTTTCGTCCATCATCTTGCCGCTGAAGAGGGCAAAGGCCAGGGCAAACAGGGCCAGGGTGTTGGCGCCCCGATGCAGCGTGTACCACCAGAGGGGCTGCCCCGGCTGGGCGAGCTGTGCCAGGGAGTTGGCCTGCACCAAGCGCCGTTGGCCAGGACGGCAGGCGTAGACCACAAAGACCGGAAAGATCAGCAGGGTCCACAGGCCAAAGGTGCCGTGGATGCCCTCAATCGCCGGGAAGTTGGGCAGTGGCACCGTTCCCCAGCGGCCATCGTAGGTGTTGTAGGTCCAGAATGCGGTCAGGATGGCGGCGATCAAAAATAGTCCCGTCAAGCCGTGCAAACAGCGCAGGAGAAAGGGTTGGTACGGCGGTGTTGAGCCCATGGAAGTCGGTGGATTGGGTCGTAGTCAACTATGGTATCAATGTCGCCAGGTCGCTGTCGGGCAAGAGCTTGACCGGTGGGCTGTAATTTTGGCCCGACCAATGCCTCGGGGGGAACTGGCAATTTGATGCTGCCGGGTAAACCCTGGGCTAGGCGTGTTTATACCAGCACCGCTTCCAGGGGGCGTCGGGGCGATCGCGGCATCGCTGGCCCCCGCCCAAACCGCACCACCAGGTCGGGTCGTTCCGCACCTAGCCCCAGCGCTTTGGCAAACTCTGGCCGCAGGGCCGCTTCCTCCACCGGCTGATTCAAGAACGCATTGCGAACGCCCAGCGCCGTCGCTTGCAGGGCAAAGCGCTCGTAGGCGCGGCCCACCTCCACCCAGTGGGCCGGGTCGCTGGGTGCAGATACAAATACCGCCACCCCCGCCGAGCTGCGCAGCTGGCGGACACACTTGTCATTCTCCGATCGGGGCTGTAGCACCAGGGGTAACACCAACTGCCCCAACCAGCGGGGCAGCGACGGATTCCCCGATGCGGCACTGTACAGGCCATCCCCCCTGCGCTCGGCCTCCGTTTTGTTGAAGCGAATCCAGGCCGTCAGCTCTTGCACAAAGGCAGGGTTTTTGAGCTGGGCGGTGTTGCCCAGCACTACGAAATCCTCTACCAGCTTCAGCTCTGCCGAACCGCTTAGCATCACCACCCTCACTCCCTCCCCCGTACCCGCCGCCGTCAGCAGCTGCAATTCCTCTGGGGTGAGGGGCTGGCCGTCGTACTCGGTGCGGCTGCACTGGCGGTGGGGAATGGCCTCAAACAATGGAGTGGACTCTGGTTCGCAGGGGGCAAAGGTCAGGTGTATGGCTCCTGCCCCAGCGCTATCAAACTGCACCTGTCCCACCAAACCGTTGGCTCTGGCAGCGTGCAAGATATTCTCCGCTGCGCAGCCCAGGGACACGTAGAGGTGGTGATCGTCAGGATCAACCACCGGGCAGCGACGCGAAAGGTCGGGCAGGATGGTGATGCTCTGGTCATTCACCCGAAACTGCCAACACTGGGTGTTGTGGCTGGAGGCGGCCAGGGCGCCGTAGGGCACCAAGTCTTTGAGGAGGCGGGTATGGTCCATAGGAATGCCTCGGCTAGGGAGAAGGCTGGTTAGCGGTAGCAGGCACGGTCGATGGTGCAGCGAAAAAATTCGCCCTCGGGCTCAAAGCGATCGCAAAGCGTCCCCTGGGGGGAATCGCTGCCGAAAAACCACCCGGCTCGAATTTGGGTAGGAATGGTGTAGCCGTCGAAGCTGCCGGTTGCTGCGGCAATCACGCTAAAGGTGTCGTAGCGGTAGCCTTTCCCATCGGGGTTACCCCAGCGCCGCAGGGATACCTGCTGAATGGCCCCCCGCTCGTCCAGAGTGAGGGTGAGGTGGGCGGGTTCGTCAAAGGCGGTGAACTCCGCCTGAAGCTGGAAATCATTCAGGGCTGTCCAGTGAATCGCTGGGTCGCAGAGTACCGAGGGTAGCCACACCGCTTCCCCCTGGATGCGGCCTGCCCCCGATCGCGCCACATCCTCGCCCCTGGCCTGCACCACCGGCAGCAGCCCCAGCAGTTTCCAGCGCATGGCGCCCTCGCCATCCACCAGGCGATCGCTCCCGACGATCGGCAGCCCCTGCATCCAGGTGGTGGCCCGCCAGATCATGCCCCGCTGCCAGCGGATTACCTCTTCGCCGGTAAAGCGGTGCCACTGGTCACCCAGCTTGAGGGTGCCGTGCATGTGCAACCGCACCGCCGAGGCCAGGGGCGTAGCCGGGGCAATGGCCCAGCCCAGGTAGCGGCGGGCCAGGGGGGGAAGAGACGTGAGGGTAGTCGGGTCAAAGGTCTCCGGTGCAGGAACAGTGGGCGGCTCCCAGAGGTCTGCCAGGGAAACGGGTTTGGTCGCCAGGGGTTGGGGCATGGCACCCTCCTGAACGCAGGCTGTAGCGATCGCCTTGAGTAGGATTACTTATGATTGTAGGGCGATCGCCCCTTCAAGGCCCGGCGATGATTCAAAACTTAAAGGCACCCCAGCCGCTTCAGTCCCCCATCTTCAGCCAGGGCTGGGGTGCTTTACCGGACCGATGCTTAGATGCCTAAAGGAGGTGATCAATCACCGCCGTGGCCCCAGCATTAACAGCCTCTGATCTTAAATGCTGGGGCAGGTCATCAATTTTGACCCAAACTTGTCTCCATCGGCCTGGCCCCGCTGACCAAAACACAGGCTGGGGCTGCGACCCTTGGTGCTTGAGCGTTTCGAGGTCTAACTAATGCCAGCTCCAGAACCCTTGAGATAACTCAATATATTTACTCGACAAATACTATTTAAGCGTAGCTATACAAATTTATAATCATTGGCTTTTGGGATTGACATTTTACAAATCTTGCTGGATGAGCAACCATTGAGTAGTCCAAGCCCTGACTTCAACGAGGATAGAGATAACCCATGGTTGCCCTCACAGATTTGCGCCAGGATTGTTTGCCAGCGGGTCGTTTGAGTGTTCAGGTCGCGGCCTTTGCTGCCGATTCCACGGTGCTGCGCTGTCTCGACTGGGATCGCGATCGCTTTGACATTGAGTTTGAGTTGCAAAACGGCACCACCTACAACTCGTTCATAATTCGCGGCGAGCGGACGGCCCTGGTCGATACAGTCCACGCCAAATTTCGCGACCTGTACCTGGCCGCCCTGCGGCAGGCGGTGGACCTGAGCACGATCGACTACCTGATCGTCAACCACACTGAGCCCGACCACAGCGGTCTGGTGGCGGATCTGCTGGCCCTGGCTCCCCGGATTACGGTGGTGGGCTCCAAGGTGGCGATTCAGTTTTTGCAGAGTCAGATCCACCGGCCCTTTGCGGCCCAGGTGGTGAAGAGCGGCGATCGCCTCGATCTGGGCGGTGGTCACGACCTGGCCTTTGTCAGTGCCCCCAATCTGCACTGGCCCGACACCATCTTCACCTACGACAGCGGCACCCAGGTACTCTACACCTGCGATGTGTTGGGCATGCACTACTGCGACGACAGCCTCTACGACGAGCAGCCCGCCCTGCTGGAGGCCGACTTTCAGCTCTACTACACCTGTCTGATGGCTCCCAACGCCCGCTCGGTCTTGGCAGCGCTGCGCCGGATTGAGCCCCTGACCATTGCCCAGGTGGCCACCGGTCACGGACCGCTGCTGCAGCACCATCTGGCGCAGTGGCGCGATCGCTACCGCACCTGGAGCGAGGCCCAGGCCGAAACCACCCCCTTTGTCGCCCTGTTCTACGCCGGGGACTATGGCCACAGTGATCGTCTGGGGCAGGCGATCGCCCAGGGGGTGCTCAAAACGGGTCTGGCAGTGGAACTGGTGGACTGGCTCGAAACCGATATCGCCACCGTGCGCGAGTTGGTCACCAGCGCCGCTGGTTTGGTGGTGGGCATGCCGTCCCAGGACCGTCCGGATCTGGCGCCCCTGCTGAGCACTCTGCTGGCCGCGGCCCACCCCGGTCAGTCCATTGGCCTGTTTGAAACCGGCGGTGGTCAGGATGAACCGATCTTTCCCCTCCGCAACCGCTGTCGAGATCTGGGCCTCAGCCTCGCCTTCGCCCCCATTGTCGTCAAGGGGGTGCCCACGGCGGCCATCGATAAGCTGTGCGAGGAGGCAGGCACCGACCTGGGCCAGGAAATTGAGCGCAGGGCGACCCCAGGACACCGCCATCGCCCCGCCGTCGGCCCGGAGGCTGGTCTGGATCAGGCCCTGGGGCGGCTCAGCACCGGGCTCTACGTTTTGACCACTCAGCGGGGGGACGTCAGCGGTGCCATGCTGGCCTCCTGGGTGGTGCAGACCGGCACCCAACCGCCGGGACTGGCCCTGGCGGTGGCAAAGGATCGGGCGATCGAATCGCTGCTGCACTGGGGCGATACCTTTGTGCTCAACGTGCTGGAGGAGGGGCGGGGCCAGCGGTTGATCAAACACTTTTTGAAACGGTTTCCACCGGGGGGCGATCGCTTTGCGGGCGTGGCCACCTGCCCCGCCACCAATGGCTCGCCCATTCTGGCCGAAGCCCTGGCCTACCTGGAATGCACCGTTACCCATCGCCTGGAGGCCCACGACCACTGGATTGTCTGCGCCACGGTTGGCACGGGCCGGGTGGCCAAGCCCCAGGGCCTGACGGCGGTGCACCACCGCAACAGCAGCAGCCACTACTAAAGCGACGGTACAGAACCCCGGATGCTGAGCGAGTGCAACGTCAACACTAAAGTTAGGGCTTTCGTAGGTTGGGTGGAACGCAGTGAAACCCAACAGCAGCCAGCCTTGTTGCGTTCTGCGATCGCCCCACCCATCCTACAAATTTAAGCAACTGTAGGGTGGGCATTGCCCACCCCTAAACCGGGATATGCCAGGGGCATTGCAGTACGGGACATCGCAATGTAATGCCCCCACAAACCAGTTACTTACGCTACGGAAAATAGGGCTTTCCCAACTAAGTTCCCCCTGGCTAACCCCCGTCGGAATGGGCAAACACCATTTGCCCCTACACCAGGTTCCGGTTTGAAATTGGGACTTTGCCATACGAATTTGACGCCAAACCACCATCAACGGTTTTTACTCGATTGTTATTTATTGAGGCCCTCCCGATGAAAACTCTCTCTGGTACCTCCTCCCGCTGGCTCAACAGCAATTTGGTGGTCCGCCTGCTCGAAGCCGTTCAGGATTTGATCGTGATTTCCCTCTGTATGGGGCTGTTTAGTTTCATGGTGATGCAGCTGCGGGAGATGTTCCTCTCGCTGCTGCCGCCGCTGAATTTTCCCGAGGTCACCGCCGATATTCTGTTTCTACTGATTTTGGTGGAATTGTTTCGGCTGTTGATTATCTACCTTCAGGAACACCGGGTTTCGATTGGGGTGGCGGTGGAGGTCTCGATTGTGTCTGTATTGCGGGAAATCATTGTCCGGGGCGTACTGGAAACCCCCTGGGTGCAGGTGGTGGCCAGCTGTCTCTTTTTGCTGGTGCTGGGGGCGTTGCTGGTAATCCGGGCCTGGATTCCACCCACCTTCGACGGCATCGATCCCGAACAGGCGGTGTCCCGCCGCCACCGGCTCCGCTTTGCCCAGGACTTACCGCCGCTGACCACCGCCCCAGCGGAAATGGACGATTGACGATAAGTGCGGCCAGTTCAAGTACCCCAATAGCGGTTTATACCTATGACATCTTCTTCTCCGACGACTCCCGTTTCTCTCCCCACGGCGGCGCGGCCCCGCGATGTGCAGGTGGCCGAGCTGGGTGCTGGCGCCTGGGTGCTGCGATCGCGCACCTGGGACCGGCTCAAGTTCGAGGTCGAGTACAGCCGCCAGCGCGGCACCACCGCCAACGCCTACCTGATCCGGGGCGATCGCAGCGCCCTGATCGACCCGCCGGGGGAATCGTTCACGGCAATTTTCCTGGCCGCGCTCCAGCAGCACATCGACCTCAGCGCGCTCGACTACATCGTGCTGGGCCATATCAATGCCAACCGACTGGCCACCCTGCGGCGGCTGCAGGCCCTCGCCCCCCAGGCCCAGATCCTCTGCTCGCGGCCCGCCGCCCGCTGGCTGCAGGGCACAGATCTGGGCCAGCTCACTCTCCATCCCGTGCGATCGGGGGATGATCTGGACTTGGGGCAGGAACACCGGCTGCGGTTTCTGGCGGTACCTACCCCGCGCTGGCCCGACGGACTATGCACCTACGACGCCGCCGACCAGGTGCTCTATAGCGACAAGCTATTTGGCGCCCATCTCTGCGCCGATGCCCTGTGGGATGAGCAGTGGCGGCAGCTAGAGGCCGATCGCAGCCACTACTTCGACTGTCTGCACCGCTCCCAGACCCGGCAGGTGGCCACCGCCCTGGAGCAGTTTCAGCCCCTGGCCCTGAAAACCATTGCTCCCGGCCACGGCCCCCTGGTGCGCTACAGCCTCAGCCGGATCATGCAGGACTACCGCCAGTGGTGCCAGCAGCAGGGGGGCCAGTCGCCGCGGGTGGCCCTGCTCTATGCCTCGGCCTACGGCAGCACGGCTGAGCTGGCGGCGGCGATCGCCCAGGGGCTGACCGACGCCGGAGTGGCGGTGGAGCTAGTCAACTGTGAGCAGAGCGATCCCGCCGCCCTGATCGACAGCCTGGCCCGCTGCGACGGTGTAATTTTGGGATCGCCCACCCTGGGAGGGCATGCCCCCGTGCAGATGCAGACGGCCCTGGGGCTGGTGCTGGAAACCCTGCCCAAAACGAAGCCGGTGGGGGTGTTTGGCTCCTACGGCTGGAGTGGTGAGGCGATCGACTGGCTGGTCCAGAAGCTGCGGGACGCTAACTTTACCTTTGGGTTTGAGCCGCTGCGGGTGCGCTTTAGCCCCGATGCTGATGCCATCGAGGCCTGCCACAGCGCCGCCGCTCAGTTTGTCCAGCGGTTGCGCAAGCGCCAGCAGCGCCAGGCCCGCAAACCGACCCTGGGGGAGGCCCAGGGCGATCGCACCCAGCAGGCCCAGGGCCACATTGTTGGCGCTCTCTGCGTCGTCACCATCCCTGGCCAGGGCCGCCCCAGGGGCGTGCTGACGGCCTCGGTTACCCAGGCTAGCTTCCATCCCCCCGGGCTGATGCTGGCGCTGCCCCAGGGGAGTTTCGGCCCCCTCAGCCCCGGCACGCCCTTTGGGCTCAATATTCTTCAGGAGGGGCGATCGGTGCGTCGCCACTTCTCGACCCAGCGGTTTACCACCGCTGCCTTTGATCACCTGCCCTTTAGCCTGGCCGAAAACGGCTGTGCCCGCCTGGACGACGCCCTGGCCTGTTTGCAGTGCACGGTTTTGGAGAGCATGCCCCTGGGCGATCGCACCCTGATTTACGCCACCGTAGAGCGGGGCGAACTGCTGACGGACGGAGTTCCTGCCCTGGGGGCGTAACCTCCCTTCTGAACCTGACCGTGAACCCCGGACCCTTGCCTGCGGGTCCGGGCCCTGAACCGGAGCTCACCAACCTGTCCCTTACCGATCCTGTCGCCATGCCCAAACTTCACCCCACCCCTCAGGAAGGCTGGGCGGTCCATGTGTACGATCGCGATCGCCACCTGCTGTTTACCCTCGACCCATCCCACGGCTGGATGCTGCTGTTGGGCGGCGTGCTGGGCTTTACGATCGCCGTTGCGGGGTATCTTCCCCCAGCGACCGCCCCCGATGTGTCCCTCCCCAGTCCGGCTGTTGCCCCGCTGCAGCTCGACTAGGGGGCGAGAGCAGAAAATCCAGCCACGGCCCTGTCGCTGAGCGCTGGCAGGGCCTACAGCAGAGGTTTGGGGCGACTTCGCGATCGCCTGAAATAGCGCCTTTAAATAGCCCTTTAAAGATTTATTTCGTTTGCCGACAAAATAGTACAAAAGAACTAAATTGGTTGCACGGTCAGCTGATGTTGAGACAGCCGGTGACAACCATGCCTGAGTCAAGCGACCTTGCCCTGCGGCCCGCCATCCTGGCCGATGTCGGCCTCCTGCGCCACTGGGATGAACAACCTCATGTGAACGCTGCCGACCCCAACGACGACTGGGGCTGGGAGGTGGAGCTAGGTCGCACCCCGGCCTGGCGCGAACAGTTCATTGCGGAGTTGAAGGGGCGTCCCATTGGTTTCCTTCAAATTATTGACCCTGCCCAGGAAGACAGCCACTACTGGGGCGAAGTACCTGCCCATTTGCGGGCGATCGACATCTGGATTGGCGAACCCACTGAGTTGGGCAAAGGCTATGGCACCACGATGATGAAGCTGGCCCTGGGCCACTCCCATTGGTTCGACGTAACCCATGTACTCAAGGAGCAAGGAGACCGTTATGCAAGTTAATCCTTACCTGATGTTTGATGGTCAGTGCGAAGCCGCCTTCAGGTTCTACCACCAGGTTTTAGGTGGAGACCTGGGGGACATGATGACCTTTGCCGGTTCCCCGGCCGAGGGCGAAGTGCCCTCCGAATTTGCCGACAAAATTATGCATACCCAGCTGACTCTGGGCGATTGGGCGATCATGGGGTCTGACTGCCCCCCTGGGCAGTACGAAGCGCCCAAAGGTTTCTCCGTTTCTCTGCAAATTTCGGACCCGGATAAGGCTGAGCACATTTTTCAAGCCCTGGCCGAGGGCGGCACCATTCAAATGCCCCTGGAAAAAACCTTCTGGGCGCAGCGGTTTGGCATGGTGGTCGATAGGTTTGGCATTCCCTGGATGATCAACTGCGAATAGAGTTCAGGCCCATAGAGTCAAACAAGAAGCAGGCGGGCTCTGTCCCCATCCTTGGCGATTCTCACCCCAAGGAGAAGGGCCGCATCAAGCGACGAGGGGCAGGGCTCAGTCCTCCAATCAAAAGCGATATCTTAAGGAGAATTCCTATGACAACAACAGAGGCAAAATCGACTCCGTCTATAGAACAGCCCCAACAAGAGCACCAGTGGCTGCAACAACTCCTCGGCGAGTGGACCTACGAGATTGAAGGCATGGTAGAGCCCGGTCAGCCCCTGGAAAAGTCAACTGGAACCGAGAGTGTGAAATCTGTCGGGAACCTCTGGATAGTCGCCGAGGGCCAGGGCGAAATGTGTGGCACTTTAGCCACTACCGTCATGACCCTCGGCTACGACCCCCAAAAGCAGCGCTTTGTCGGTACCTGGATGGGGTCGATGATGACCCACCTCTGGGTCTACGACGGCCAACTCGACGCTGCTGAGCGGGCACTTACGCTGCATTCTGAAGGTCCGTCCATGGCTCAGGAGGGTCAAATGGCCCAGTACAGAGACGTCATCGAATTTGAGGGTCGCGATCATCGGCTGCTGACCTCCTTTTGCCTGGGCGATGACGGCCATTGGCAGCAGTTTATGACGGCCCATTACCGCCGCAAATGACTGATCCCAGACCCGACGCACAGAACCCCATGAGAAAGTCGCTATCCTCTTGGCCCTGGCCCTATCAGCGGTTAACAGATGCGCGGCAGCTGTTCGCCGCTGAGAAAATCGAGCAGGCGCTGGGTGCCGAGGGGGCTTTGGAGGATTACCTGGCCGGGTCGCCCATCGGTGACGGTGCCAATGATTTGAGCGGCGGGATCGTGCTGGCGCAGACAGGCGATCGCGGCGGCGGCGGCGGTGGGGGGGACAAAGGCCACAAACCGACCCTCATTGGCGACGTACAGCGGATCGAGCCCTAGCAGTTCGCAGGCGGCCTCCACCTGGGGGGGCACGGCGATCGCCGCTGAGTCTAGCTGAATCGCCAGATGGGTGGCCAGGGCCAGCTCGTTCAGACCGCTGGCGAGGCCGCCCCGGGTGAGGTCGCGCAGGCAGTGGACGGGTACCTGGCGGCAGAGGTCGAGGGCCGCGATCGCCACCGGGGCCGAGTCGCTCTCGATTTTGGTTTCAAAGGCGAACCCGGCTCGGGCCGACAAGATTGCCACGCCGTGACGGCCCAGATCGCCGCTGAGCAGGACTACATCCCCTGGTTGTATGGCCCTGGGGCCGATGGCGCTATCCGGCTCGCAGGTGCCGATGCCCGCCGTGTTGATAAACAGTCCGTCGCCCTTGCCGCGATCGACGACCTTGGTGTCCCCCGTTGCGATCCGCACCTGGGCCTGCTCGGCGGCAACTCGAATGGACTGCACCACGCGCCACAGGGTCTCCATCGGTAGCCCCTCCTCCAGAATGAAGCTAAGGCTGAGATAGCGGGGGGTAGCCCCGGCCATCGCCAGGTCGTTGACGGTGCCGTAGACCGCCAGCGACCCAATATCGCCGCCGGGGAAAAACAGCGGCGTCACCACGTAGGAGTCGGTGGTAAACGCCAGGCGATCGCTGAATAGCTCCAGGCAGGCGGCATCGTGGCACCAGGCCACCTCCGGCTGAAACGCCGCCACAAACATCGTCTCGATCAGCTGGTGCATGAGCCGCCCGCCGCCGCCGTGGGCCAGCAGCACCTGGGGGTACTGGTCAAGGGGGATGGGACAGTTCAACGCAGGCTTGCTCCAAGGGAATGCTTGTCCAGCGGGCTCGATCAGGCGGATTGCGATCGCGCTCTCCAGCCCAGTCGGCCGCGCTGCTCATTGGCCGGTACAGCTTCCATCATGGTTTGCGAATCCGGCAACTTGAGAGCAGCCATAAACTGGATGAAGTCCTCCCGACGCTTGTTGGCAAATCGGGGATTCCACCGTTTTTCTTCCCCAATGGTGGAAACCGTTTGGCCCCAATAGTCGTGGGCAGGATAGACCAGCGTGTCCTCGGGCAAGGTAAACAGACGCTGGGTGACGCGATCATAGAGGGTTCCCGCATCCCCGCCCCGCAAGTCAGTGCGGCCGCAGCCCCGAATCAGCAGGGCATCGCCGGTTAAGACATGGGTGTCATTTATCCGATAAGCCATATGGCTGTCGGTATGCCCACAGGTTTCGATCGCGCAAATTTGGATGTCGCCCACCCTGAGGATCTCTCCGTCGCGGATCCGGCGATCGGCGTAGGCGGCAGGGGCATGGTCAGGCACAACGCCTTCGCACTCAGTCAGCTCGCGCAGCTTGCCCGTGCCGGAGGTGTGGTCGCCGTGGGTATGGGTTTCCAGGCAAAATTGCAAGCTCAACCCCAGTTCATTGAGTAGCCTAAAGTCCCGTTCGACCTGTTCCAGAACTGGATCGATCAGAGCCGCCGTTTTTGTCTCTCCATCGGCTACCAGGTAGGTGTATGAGCAGGTGACGGGGTCAAAGAGTTGACGAAACAGCAGGGTTTCAGTGCCTTTGCCAATGTATAGCCAGGTATCTGGATCAAAAAGTTGACGAAACAGCATGGCTTTCAGCTCCTGGTTGGATTTTTCTTTAGGGCTAGAACTGAAGAGATTTGACGCGTAGTTTGCTAAGCAAAAGGTGACAGGTTGGTGGGGTGCAAGGTGTACGGTAAACGGTTCACGGCCGTTCTCGAGCCGTACACCTTGCACCTTTGGGCCATCTCCAGAATTCAGCGTCATCTTTAGGGTAAAAAACAAAGGTGAGGAACTTATGACGCCGGGCGGTAGCGATAGTAGGCCGCACAGGCTCCTTCGGTGGAAACCATCGGGGCTCCGAGGGGGTGTTCCGGGCGGCAGCGGGTGCCAAAGGCGGGGCAGTCGGGGGGCTTTTTCAGCCCCTGCAAGACCAGGCCGCTGATGCAGGGGGTCTCTGGGGCCGCCCCGGCCCCGGCCTGCAGCCGATCGCCAAACCGCACCTGGGCATCCAGCTCCCGGTAGGCCTCCCGCAGGCCCAGCCCGCTCTGGGGCAGAGTGCCCAGCCCCCGCCACCCCCGCGGCACCATCTGAAAGACCTGCGCCATCAGCTGCTGGGCCGCCCGGTTTCCCGGCTCGGTGACCGATCGCGCGTATTGATTTTCGACCTCGGCCCGACCGGCTTCGAGCTGCCGCAGACAGCGATAAACCCCCTGCAAAATATCGACGGGTTCAAAGCCAGTGACCACGGTGGGAACCCCGTATCTGGCGGCGATCGCCCCGTACGGCCCATAGCCCATCACCGTACACACATGGCCCGCCGCCAAAAACCCCTGCACCCGGCAGTCGGGCGCAGCCAGAATCGCCTCCATGGCCGGGGGCACCAGCACGTGGGCCATCAGCACCGAAAAGTTGTCGATTTGCTGCTGCGTCGCCCGGTGGACGGCCATCGCCGTGGCGGGGGCGGTGGTCTCAAAGCCGACGGCAAAGAACACCACCTGGCGATCGCGGTGGCGGCGGGCCAGGGCCAGGGCATCCAGGGGCGAATAGACCAGCCGCACATCGCCCCCCTGGGCCTTGACACTGAGCAAATCGGTGGCGGTGCCCGGCACCCGTACCATGTCGCCGTAGGTGCAAAACACAATGTCGGACTGGGCGGCCAGGGTCAGCGCCTGGTCGATCAGGGCGGCATCGGTGACGCAGACCGGGCAGCCGGGGCCGTGGATCAGGGTGACGGCGGCGGGCAGCAGCTGGTCGAGGCCGTACTTGACGATGGTGTGGGTCTGGCCGCCGCAGATCTCCATCAAGGTCCAGGGCTGGGTGACGAGGGCGGCGATCGCCGCCACGTAGTCTTGAACCAGGCCCTGATCGCGATACTCGCTGATGTACTTCATGGTGTCTAACCGGCGGAGAGGGTAGAGCTTATGCAAAGTTATCCTGCCCGGAGGTTCCTCACCGTCTCACCTCACCATCCCCCCCCTCATCCATCTCCGCTAGCGCCTTATACAGCCGCCACCGCGTCTGCACATCCTGCTGGGCCTGCTGAAGTAGGGTTTTTGCCGCCGCTGGATCGCTGTGGGTCAGGAGTTTGAATCGATTTTCGGCATACATCGACGGCTCCATCGGCACGGTGGGCGGGCGGCTGTCGAGGCGGAGGGGGTTGAGCCCGGCGGCGCGGCGGCGGGGATCGTAGCGGTAGAGCAGCCAGCGCCCCGCTTCGACGATCGCCTTTTGGTGGTGCATGGCCGTGGCCATATCGATGCCGTGGGCAATGCAGTGGGCGTAGGCAATGATCAGGGCCGGGCCCTCGTAGGCTTCAGCTTCGAGAAAGGCCTTGAGGGTGTGCTCGTCGCGAGCACCCAGGGCGACGCTGGCCACGTAGGCAGAGCCGTAGGCCATGGCCATCAGCCCCAGATCTTTTTTCGCGGTGGTTTTGCCAGCGGCGGCAAACTTGGCAACGGCGGCTCTGGGGGTGGCTTTAGACTGTTGGCCGCCTGTGTTGGAGTAGACTTCGGTATCCAAAACCAGGATGTTGACGTTGCGATCGCTGGCCAGCACATGGTCTAGCCCGCCGTAGCCAATGTCGTAGGCCCAGCCGTCGCCGCCCACCATCCACACGCTTT
Source organism: Leptolyngbya sp. KIOST-1 (assembly GCF_000763385.1). Taxonomy (NCBI): domain Bacteria; kingdom Bacillati; phylum Cyanobacteriota; class Cyanophyceae; order Leptolyngbyales; family Leptolyngbyaceae; genus Leptolyngbya; species Leptolyngbya sp. KIOST-1. The sequence continues at coordinate 1,337,934 of NZ_JQFA01000002.1, read as the reverse complement.
TTTTCACCAGGGTGTCAGCCAGGGAGAGCAGCCGCTGAACCTGGGCCTTGAGGGGGGCCGCAAGGGGATCCTGCGCGGCCTCGGTGAGCAGGGTTTTGAGCTGGGCGACTCGCTCTCGCTGCTCCCCAATCTCGGCTTCGTCGGTCTGCGGGGCCTGGAGAATGGGCTGGGCCAGGGTCGGTAGGGCCGACAGCCTAAAGTTGTCGGCAACAGCAATAGATCGCAACAGATCGGCGGCAGCGTCGGCCTGCTGGTCGATGGCAACCCGGCAGCCCAGACCAAATTCAGCGTTGTCTTCAAACAGCGAGTTTGACCAGGCCGGACCGCGTCCCTCAGCATTATGGTTCCAGGGGGTAGTGGGCAGGTTGCCGCCGTAGATCGAGGAGCAGCCGGTGGCATTGGCCACCAGCAGGCGATCGCCAAACAACTGCGTCAGCAATTTTAGATAGGGGGTTTCGCCACAGCCCGCACAGGCTCCCGAAAACTCAAACAGTGGCTCCTGCATCTGCTGCTGGCTGATTTTGTGCAGGTTGAGCGAGGTTCGATCTGGGTTAGGCAGCTGTAGGAAAAAGTTCCAGTTGGGTTTCTCCTGCTGCCGCAGGTCGATGGTTTGTTCAAAGGGTGTGGGATCGGAGCCGAGAGCTGTTTCTACTTCAGGCGGTGCAGTCGGTGAGATGGCTTGATAGACCGGCGTCATGTTGATCGCCTTGCGGTGGGGCGCAGATTTGGTTTTGGCGGGGCACACATCCACACAGATGCCGCAGCCGGTGCAGTCTTCGGCGGCCACCTGAATCGTATACCGCTGGCCGGGCCACTCCCGGGCGGCGGTGTGCTTGAAGCCTGCGGGAGCCTCGGCCAACTGCTCTGGCCCATACACCTTGCTGCGAATGGCAGCGTGGGGGCAGACCATGACGCATTTGCCGCACTGCACGCACACCTGCGGGTCCCACACGGGAATGGCCTGGGCAAGGTTGCGTTTTTCCCACTGGGCGGTGCCGGTGGGGTAGGTGCCGTCGCAGGGCAGGGCGCTGACCGGGAGCGCGTCGCCCTGGCGCTGGATCATGGGGCCGAGCACCGTTTGCACAAAGGCGGGGGCGCGATCGGAGACGGCGGGTTTGAGGGGTGGAATGGTCGCAGACTGAGAGACAGCGGGTAGCGGAATCTCATACAGGTGTTGCAGAGTCTGATCTACTGCTTTCAGGTTCATGGCGACGATCGCCGCTCCCTTCTGGGCATAGGTTTTGCGAATCGACTGCTGGATGGCCGCGATGCCCTCCGCCTGGGGCAAAATCTCCGCCAGGGCAAAGAAGCAGGTCTGCATCACCGTATTGATGCGGTTGCCCATGCCCGCCGCTCTGGCTACCTGGTAGGCGTTAATGGCGTAGACCTTCAGCCGCTTTTGCAGAATCTGAGCCTGAATCCGTTCGGGGAACTGCTGCCAGGTTTCCTCCGGAGCGTAGGGCGAGTTGACCAGGAAGGTGGCCCCCGCGATCGCAGGCCCTAAAATATCGAGCTGATCGAGCAGCACCCACTGGTGACAGGCCACCAGGTTGGCCCGGTCGATCAGGTAGGGGGCCCGGATGGGATCGGGGCCAAACCGCAAGTGCGAGGTGGTGACTGAACCCGACTTTTTGGAGTCGTACACGAAGTAGCCCTGGGCGTAGTTTGGGGTGGCCTCACCGATGATTTTGATCGTGTTTTTGTTGGCCCCCACGGTGCCGTCTGCCCCCAGCCCGTAGAAGACGGCCCGCACGGTCTGCGCCGACTCAATCGAGAAGCTGGGGTGGTAGGGCAGGCTGGTGTGGCTGACATCGTCCTGGATGCCGAGGGTGAAGTGGTGCTGGGGAGCAGGTTCGTCGGAATGCAATTCATCGAGCCGCAGATGGTCGAAAACCGCTTTGACCATGGCCGGGGTAAACTCCTTGGACCCCAGGCCATAGCGCCCGCCCACCACCGCCGGAAAGCCGTTGTCGATGGTGGCAAACCGCTGCTCCAGCAGGGCGGTGAGCACATCCAGGTAGAGCGGTTCGCCGACACTGCCGGGCTCCTTGGTGCGATCGAGGACGGCGATCGCCTGCACTGTCTTTGGCAGGGCCGCAACCAAGCGCTGAGCGTCAAAGGGACGATAGAGCCGCACCTGGATCAGACCGACGTTTTCCCCCTGGGCGTTCAGGGCCGCCACCGTGGCCTGGGCCGTTTCACAGCCAGACCCCATCAGCACCACCACCCGCTCGGCCCTGGGGCTGCCGGAATATTCAAAGGGGCGATAGAGGCGGCCCGTCAGCCGGGCAAAGCGATCCATCACCTGGGCAATGATGTCGGGGCAGTGCTGGTAATAGGGATTCACAGTTTCCCGCGCCTGGAAAAACACGTCGGGATTTTGGGCCGTACCGCGAAGGACCGGGTGGTCGGGGCTCAGGGCCCGCTGGCGATGCTGGGCAATCAGGTCGTCATCGATCAGCGATCGCAGCACAGCCTCAGGCAACAGCGCAATTTTTTGGATCTCGTGGGAGGTGCGAAAGCCATCGAAAAAGTGCAAGAAGGGGATGCGGCTGGCCAGGGTAGCGGCGGTGGCGATCGCGGCTAGATCCTGTGCCTCCTGCACCGAGGCCGAGCACAGCAGCCCAACCCCCGTGCCCCGGGCCGCCATCACATCGCTGTGGTCGCCAAAAATCGACAGGGCCTGGGCCGCCAGCGATCGCGCCGCCACGTGGATTACGCAGGGGGTGAGTTCACCGGCCATCCTGTACAGGTTGGGCAGCATCAACAGCAGCCCCTGGGACGCCGTAAACGTGGTGGCGATCGCCCCAGTTTGCAGCGCCCCGTGGACGGTTCCAGCCACGCCACCTTCGCTCTGCATGGTCACAATGGCGGGCACCGTGCCCCACAGGTTGGGTTGGCCACTGGCGGCCCAGGTATCGGCCCATTCCCCCATGGGCGAGGCCGGGGTAATGGGGTACAGGGCAACCACTTCGCTGAGGGCGTAGGCCACTCGGGCAACGGCTTCGTTGCCATCGAGGGTGGCGGTGGTGGTCTGGGGCAAAGCTGAGACGGTCATGGCGGAAGTCCTCACGCAGCGATCGCTGACCTCTGAGCTTCAGCCTATCGAGACACTTTGAGGAAGTTGTGAAGGCTTAGGGGTGCGTGAGCGATCGCCCTCGGCTCTCCATGACCGTATGTTCAAAGCGCTTGAATCAGGTGTCAGGCAACCAACCTCTTGGCTATGACTCTGTAAAACTCAACGGCTCAAATCAGCGGCGGCAGACAACTTCAGACTCAGCACGAGCGGCTTTCAACTGTCCGCTGCATTTGAATTTTTGGGCTGCGCTGCTACATGACGCTGACTGAGTAGGCACGAACTGCTGTATCCACCGTCGCAATTGTTAGACCATTTTGTAAGGCTTGACAGATCAGCATTCTGTCAAATGGATCGCGATGTAATGGTGGCAACTTAGCCAATTGAATTACACTACTTTCGTCAAGAGCAAGGCTAGCAATTTGATGAAGATTGCGCTGTTTCGGTAAATACATTTCGGGATGCTCTGGCAGAGGTAACTTGCCCAACTGATACTTGACAATTGCTTCCCAGACTGAAACTGTACTCAGATAAACCTCGTTGTCTGAATCGCGAATTGCATCCCGAACATCTGTTGACAACTGAGTATCGCCACTGATGAACCATAGAAAGATGTGAGTATCTAACAGAATCCTCATTTGCCCTCGAATGCGCTGAGAAGGTCTTCCGGCAAAGGAGTATCGAAATCATCTGGAACAATAAACTCGCCTGCACACAAACCAAATGGGCGTAATTGCTTACTACTAGCAATAGGTCTAAGTTCAGCAATAGGTTTGTCAGATCTAACAATGACAAGAGTTTCACCTGCCTCTACCTGATCAAGGTACTTCAAGGGATCACGTTGAATTTCATCAATAGTTACATTCAGCATCAGCCTACCTCGGTGCAAATTGAATGAGCAAACAAGTCTCCAAAACCTATAAACAGTTCAAAGGCTCTCTAGGTAAAGAGTCTTGATTTGAAAAGCAACTTTTCTAGCTTGGATTAGTGGAATGGGATAGCCAACTGTGTTGTACCCTCTATTGGGAACACTTCTCTTCTGAAGAGTTTTCTGTAACTCCCAAACTAGCGCTCTCAGCTTTCCTGGTTTGAAAACAAGAATTTCTTGCTCTGGTATTAGGACGATCCAGTAATCCGCCTGAGAACTCCACCCCCACCCTGGAATCATCTCTTTGTCGTTCGAGATAGTTTCAAAGAAGAGATTACCTGTCCGTTTAGCTGCAAGGTCAAACTTATACTCAATCGTGATGACTGATCCATCTGATCGAGTAACAATTCTGTCTATCCCTGCTTGCTGATACTTCATCTCCCCAGAGACATCAAGTACTTTGTAGACAGGATGTAACCATTGGTCTAAGAAGGTTTCTCCTTCTTGTCCAACCTTGCGCTGAGTTTCAAAATCGTATGGTTTAGTTTGCATAGATTTGAGGGATATAGAGTTGGACACCATCACTACCTTCTCGTCGGATTGGAATGCCAGCCCATCGTGACACCCAATTCACCAATGCCCGTAAAGAACTCGCTCTGCGAGGGTTTGTGGTTCCTCCACAATCACCGAAACTCACCATAAAATCACCTCTTGAATTAATTCCTTAGTGAGTTCTTGGTCATCACGAGTTGTTTTCTCAATAATCATTTGAATCGGGTAAAACCCTAGCAATGCTTCTGCAAGAAGACGTTCACGAGTTTCCTGATCATCGCTCTGAGCAATCCTTTTACCTCGATCTGTCAAGATGTAAATGCTTGAAGACTTATTCTCGACTGCACCTCGACTGGCAAGACCAATCTCCATCACAGGTCGTCCAAGATAATCTCCTCTCCTAGCCAAATCTTTTTCTTTTTTGGCACCACTACCGAAAGCAACACCTAAAGATTTAGATGTGTTGGTTCCACCATGAATCAGCTCAACAGTCTTAATGTATTTCTGTGGATCACCGATTTGAGGGATATAAATGGGCTGTTGCTCGCCTCTACGCAAGTCTTGATCTAGAGCAGTTTCCCAATCAATTAAGTGAGAGACCTGTTGAAACTCATAAAACCTGATTTCTTTTCTCGGAACGTCAACGGCATAGACAAGCTGGAAAGTTCTTCCCCTGAGTTCATAAACTAATTCCGAAACACCAGGCTTGACACCACAACATGCCCCTTCAACTTCGCCAGTCTGCTTGAGAACTTCTAGAATAGGCGCAAGTTCCTGCTCTACTGCCAGATCACAGAATGTACTTCTGTCAGAAAGTATCGTCTTAATTTGAGAATCAAAATACGTAAACTTGAACACTTCAATTAACTTCTCATGCTGCAATATCTAGACCTGAATCTCAGAAGGAACAAACAAAACTTTATCTGCATCACCAATCAGTGGTAATGAAAGGTAATGCGTGAAGCGAGGCGATACAAACGCCACAACCCGCCTTTTATGAAATGTCAGATAGATACAATCTGTTCCACCCAAAAGCCTCTCCCAGGATTCGGTTAGCTGATCACGAAACTCAGTGAGAGGAATCTCTTCACTGTTCTGAATACTAGGCTCTCCCTCTTCTGAATTGAGAGCATCAATATCTTGAAGTGGAAGCAAAAAGGCTGCAACTTCACCATAGTGAGTACATACAATCCGCAGGTTACCCGACTGAACTTGCCGCCTAAGTTTTGGCAGCTTGACCCTTAATTCGGACATCGGGATTTGCTTAAAACTTTTGTTCATGTTTACTTGCCCTTCCCTACACCTGATAATGGCAAATCATTTTGAAACTGTCAATAGCGTCTTACGTTTTTCACATTTTAGCCTAAGATGGACAACTAGCAAGGGTTGTAGGGTCTCTTGCTTTGCGTAGAATAGGCGGTTTGCGCTAAATGGGTGCTGCGTGCCAACCGAGAATACTCAGGTTGCTGCCCTCACCGATAGCCTAAGCAGCCCAACAATTTATTGGACTGATCTAATCTGCCTATATACCCACTGTAGGGTAGATAGGCAGACTGTCTGCCATATAATCACCTGTACAGGGTAGATAGGCAGCGCGTAATCTGCATAATAGCCCTCTCAGGGGTAAATAGGCGGCAAAAAACTGTATATCTTCCGACTGTTGCTCCAGCTGACCATAGCTAGGGAAGCGCATTGTGCCATAGCTGCTCATCTAGAAGGTCACGCCAACGGCCCCCTACTCTCCGCCCGCCTTCTCCCCCATCTGCATTTGCTCCAGGTAATGCAAAGTCTGCTCGGCCTCGTGCAGATCGAGCTGGCTGATGGCAAAGCCGACGTGCACCACCACATAATCTCCCACCTCCGCCTGCGGCACATAGGCCAAGCTCACCTCCTTCACCACACCGCCAAAGCTAACTCGACCCGTCCGATCCAGGTCGTCTCCGGCGGTACTGAGAATTTGTCCGGGAATGGCAAGGCACATGGGTTAACTCCGGTTGTGGGAAAGGTGGCGTAGCGCTGCGATCGCCTGCCCCACCGCCAGGCCGCCATCGTTCGGGGGCACTCGCTGGTGCCAGTGGGGCACAAAGCCGCGATCGCGCAAGTGTTGAATAGTTTGCTCACTGAGCATGCGGTTCTGAAAGCACCCGCCCGTGAGCACGACCTGCTCCAGGCCAGCCCGCTGGGCGATCGCCCCCACCATCTCCACCAGTGTGCGATGGAACCTGGCTGCAATAACACGGGTCGCCACCCCGGCCTGCCGATCGCAGACCACCGCCCGCACCATCGGTCGCCAGTCGATCACGGCGGGATGGGTGACCGAGACCGCAAACGGGTAGCCTTTCGGCGTCGAGCATTCGGCGGCTAACCCCTCCAGGGCGATCGCAGCCTGGCCCTCAAAGCTCACGCTCTGGGGCAGGCCGAGCAGGGCCGCCACGCCGTCGAATAGCCGCCCCATGCTAGAGGTCATGGGGCTGTTGACGTCCGCAGCAAACATTTGCCGCAGCACCGCTCGCTGCGGCGCTGAAAAGGCCTGTATGGGGGCTAAGTCAGTCATAACAAAGGCCTGGTCGCCGTAGCAGCCGTAGAGCAGCGCGATCGCACTGCGCCGGGGTTCTCGACTACAGCGATCGCCCCCCGGCAGGGCAAAAGGCCGCAGGTGGGCCAGCCGCTCAAACCCTGATTCGGTAATCTGCAAAAATTCGCCGCCCCAGATCGTCTGGTTGGGGCCGTAGCCTGCACCATCCCAGGCCACGGCGAGCACGGGGGCGGCCAGGTGATGCTCGGCCATCGCCGCCAACCCGTGGGCATAGTGGTGCTGCACCGGAATCAACGGTATCTGCCACCGCTGGGCCAGCGTCTGCCCCAGGCGAGTGGAGCCGTAGTCGGGGTGCAGGTCGCAGGCAATGGCCGTCGGTTGGCAGCGGTAGAGGGCCAGCCAGTCGGCCACGGTGTGCTCCAGTCTTGCGATCGCCTGGGGGGTCTCCAGGTCGCCAATGTGCTGGCTGAGCACCACCTGGGTGCCCAGAGACAGGGCGATCGCACTCTTGAGGTGGGCACCGAGGGCAAGAATGCGCAGGTCTGCGTCCACACCGGGGGGCAGGGGAATGGCTTGGGGGGCGTAGCCACGGGCATGGCGCAGAATTTGGGGCTGCCCCTGCACAATCTGCACCACGGAGTCATCCACGGGCCGCTGGATGGGGCGGTTGTGGACTAAAAAGCCGTCGGCGATCGCGCCCAGCTGCCGGTGGGCCTCTGGGCTGTCGGTACACAGCGGCTCACCCGATCGGTTGCCGCTGGTGGCCACCACTGGCGAGCCGTACTCTCGCAGCAGCAGGTGGTGCAGGGGCGTGGTGGGCAGCATTACCCCCAGGTGGGTGGTGTGGGGCGCGATCGCCGCCGCCAGTGCCGTCGGGCCAGGTCGCTTGGGCACCAGCACAATTGGGGCCTGGGAGGCGGTCAGCAGGTGGGCGGCGGTTTCAGCAACCTCGCAGTCGCGGCGCACCTGGGCCAGGGTTGCATACATCAGGGCCAGGGGTTTGTCCGGGCGCTGCTTGCGCTGGCGGAGGCGCTCCACCGCCGCGTCGTTCTGGGCATCTACCAGCAGCTGAAAGCCGCCCAACCCCTTGAGGGCGACAATGTGCCCCTGGCGCAGGGCCGCGATCGCCTGCTCTAGCGGTGCCGATGGCTGTTCCGCCGTTGGCCAAAACGCCAGCTCGGGGCCGCAGCGGGGGCAGGCATTGGGCTGGGCATGGAAGCGGCGATCGCCCGGATGGCTGTACTCGGCGGCGCAGGTCGAGCACAGCTCAAAGCCAGCCATGGTGGTGCGGGGGCGATCGTAGGGCAGGGCGGTGATAATGCTGAAGCGGGGGCCGCAGTGGGTGCAGCTGGTGAAGGGATAGCGGTAGCGGCGGTTGTGCGGGTTGAAAATATCCTGCAAACAGGCGGGACAAGTGGCTAGATCTGGCAGAATCTGGGCGGTAGCAGCACCCTCCACCGGGTCAGAGGGCCAGATTTCAAACCGATCAAATCCTTGCAGGGGGAGGGATTGTTGCGTCAAGGTTTGAATAGCGGCGGGCGGGGGGATTTCCTGCTGGAGCCGTCTCGAAAACTGTTGCAGAGCGCTCTTGGAGCCTTCAATATCAATCACCACGCCCTGGGGCGTATTCTTGACGCCGCCCCTTAACCCTAGGGCGATCGCCAGTTGGTACACAAATGGACGAAACCCCACCCCCTGCACGGTGCCCTGCACGGTTAAGGCCATGCGCTGCTGAATGGGATGGGTCGTGGCCATGGACGGTGTACCTCACGCCATGGCCTTGTCGCGGCACTGAAAAATGGCCTGCCCCAGGTAGGCATAGAAGCTGGCCAGCCCGGCCCCGGTGATGGCCGATAGCTCGAAGATCAACGCCTGGGGGGCAATCAGGTGCAGGTAGTGCAGCGCCTCTGCGCGGTTAAACCCCACCACTTCGGCCAGGTCAATTTTGCTGAGGATGACCGCATGGGCAGACTTGAAGGCGGTGGGGTATTTCAGCGGTTTGTCTTCGCCCTCTGTGACCGACATCAGCACCAGGCGCAGGTCTTCCCCCAGGTCAAAGGCGGCGGGGCAGACCAGGTTGCCCACGTTTTCAATGATCAGCAGATCGAGCTGATCCAAATCCAACTGCTCAGCCGCCTGGGCCACGCTGTCGGCCTCCAGATGGCACAGCTCGCCAGTGTTGATCTGCACCACCGGTACCCCCGTTTGGCGCAGCCGCTGGGCATCGCGATCGCTGGCCAGGTCGCCCACTATCACCCCCGCCCGCAGCGGTGTCAGGTGAGGGTGCAGGGGCTCGGTTCCGACAATCAGGGCGCGATCGCGCAACAGGCGCTGCACCAGGGTGGTTTTGCCCGCCCCCGGCGACGCCAGCATATTGATCGCCAGCAGGTGACGAAAGAGGGCTCGGTTGCGCTGGGCCAGGCGATCGTTCTGGCTCAGCAGGTTTTGGTGAAGCTGCAACACCTGGGTGGGGGTCTTAGCCAGGGACGGGACCTCTAGGTCGCGCTGACATCCACAGTTTCCACACATGTCACGACACCTCCAGCGATGCGAGTTCTAGGGTTTGGCCCTGGCGAATGTCGGTGCTGAGGCCGTGACAGTCAGGACATTCATAGATCCAGTCGGCGGGCTGAAATTCCCGCTGGCAGAGGGAACAGTAGCATCGGACTGGAATCGATGTAAGCCTCAGCTCGGCCCCTGCCGCCGCAGTGCCCGCACTGACCACCCCAAAGGCAAAGGCCAGGGCGGCGGGCATGACCCCTGACTGCTGACCGACATGCAGTTCTAGGGCGTGGATTTTGCTGGCCCCCTGGGCGGCGGCCTGATCCAGGGCGATCGCCAGCGCCGCCTGCATCAAGCCGACTTCATGCATGGTGCCAGCGGAGTACAGGTGGGCCGCCGATAGGTGGTCAAAAACTGCTCAATGGTTCGCAGAGCGCTATCGACTCCGTGCTTTGCCGTCTTCGAAAAGGCTCCACCCAGGTCGCAGCACTCCGTGGGAATTTGCAGCAGCCAGGCCTGGGGATGGCGACCGTAGATCCACTGGGTAAGGGCCACCAGCGCCGCTGGATCACAGACATGGTCAAGGGCAGGGATGGTGCCGTGGTTCAGGGCCGCCGGGGTGGCGATAATGGGCTCCAGGCAAGGGGCTGAGGCTCCGCATTTGCCCCAGGCATCGACAAAGATCACGTACTCCGCTGCCCCCATCTCGACAACAAGTTCTGGCAGCAGCTGTGGCACCGAGAGGGCTTTGACCGACGGCACCTGCCATGCCGAAACGGTCTGGGCCACCTGGGGGCCAACGCCGTCATCCCCGCGCAGGGGGTTGCCGTAGCCAATAATTAGAAAAGCGTAGGGATCGGTCGCATTGGGGGCGGGAGTCATGGCATTGAGGGGTGGGGAGTGAAGGGTGAAGGGTGAAGGGTGGGGCTTCCCTTTGACCATAGGTCCTAGGGTTGAGGATCTTGTGAGGATTGGGGCAGGGGAGATCGGGGGTCAGCGGTAGCGTTCATGGAGCACTTCGCCCTGGGCACTGACTAGCTGTAGGTGCAGGGGCATTTGCCCGGTGGCGTGGGTCGAGCAGCTGAGGCAGGGGTCAAAGGCGCGAATGCCCGCCTCGATCCGGTTGAGCAGGGGTTCGGGGATTTCTGGCCCGTGGATGTAGTGGCGGGCGATCTGGGCTACGGTGCGGTTCATGGCCAGGTTGTTGTGGCCGGTGGCGATGATCAGATTGACCTGGGTGAGCAGGCCGTTTTGATCAATTTGGTAGTGGTGGAAGAGGGTGCCGCGAGGGGCTTCGCTCACGCCCACTGCCTCTCGCTGGTTGACATCGGCCCGTGCCCGCAGGCGATCGCTCTGCAAATCCGGGTCCTCCAAGGCCACTTCAAGGCGCTCAATGCAGGCCAAAATCTCAATCAGCCGGGCGTAGTGGTAGAAAAACGAGCTATTGACGGTGCCGTTAACGGTGCCGTACTGGCGAAACAGGCGCAGCTCGGCCTCGGCCAGGGGGGTGCCGATGCGATCGCAGATATTCAGCCGCGCCAGGGGCCCCACCCGATACAGCCCGCTCTCCAGCCGACATTGCCCGGCCTGGTCGGGATAGCCCAGGGGCTTGTAGTAGGGCGATTTGAGGTATGAGTCGGGCTGCACAACCTCGCCCAGGAAGGTCTGGTAGTCGCTTGCATCGAGGTGATCGGCAATGATGTTGCCGCCGCTGTCGACCACGCGCAGCTGCCCGTCGTAGTGCTCCCAGGTGCCGTCGGGCGACACCAACCCCATAAACAAGCTGGGGAAGTTGCCAAAGATGTGGGCCTCCTGCCGCAGGTCCTCTAGCTGCTGCTTAAACCGCTCCAGGGTAGTGAGGATGGTGGTTTTGGCGGCGGGGAGGCGATCGCGAATATCGGCCTTGGCGTCCTCTGACAGCCCCGATCGCACGCCACCGGGCACCGCCCAGGCGGGATGCACCTTGCGCCCGCCCAAATGCTCGATCACCGTCTGGCCAAACTGGCGCAGGCAAATGCCGCCCCGGGCCAGTTCGGGCTCGGCGGCCATCAGGCCAAACAGGTTGCGCTGGGCCGGGTCGCTCTCCCAACCCAGCAGCAGGTCGGGGCTGCTGAGGTGAAAGAAGCTGAGGGCGTGGGACTGGATGATTTGCCCCAGGTTCATCAGGCGGCGCAGCTTCTCGGCGGCGGGGGGAATCTGCACGGCCAGCAGGCGATCGCCCGCCTTGGCCGAGGCCAGCAGATGGCTGACCGGGCAAATGCCGCAGATACGGGCGGTAATGGCGGGCATTTCCCAAAAGGGTCGCCCCTCGCAGAATTTCTCAAATCCGCGAAACTCGGTGACGTGAAACCGGGCGTCGCTCACCTCTCCGCGATCGTCGAGGTAGATGGAGATTTTGGCGTGCCCCTCTATACGGCTGACGGGGTCAATGACGATTCGCTGGGCCATAGGGGCGACATCTCCTCGTAGATTTGCCAGGCAAGGTCGCACTCTTGGTCGATCTCCTCGTCCTCATCCTCAAGGATGCGGGCCTGTTGCAGGGCCACCTGAATGCGGCGAGCCAGCTCATCGCGGGAGGGCGCGCCGGGATGCCCTTTGCACAAAATATCGGTGACCGAGACGATGCCCAACAGTTCGCCCTGGTCAATCACCGGAGCGCGATGAATGCCCGCCTCGGCCAGGATTTGGGCTACCGCCTGGACGGGGGCCTGGGGATGTACTTGAATGCAGGGCTGGCCCATGACGTCGTGGACGCGCACAAAGTCTGGATTTTCCCCTGGGGCAATCACCTTAAAGACAATATCTTTTTCGGTGACAATGCCGTAGGGCATGGTGTCAGTTTTTTCGACGATCAGCGATCGCACCCGTTTGGCCCGCATCAGCAAGATGGCATTCTGCACCGTGGCAGAACTGCGAATGACGACCACGGGTTTGGTCATAATATCTTTAGCGGTTAGCATAGTAGCCCTCCCTGCTTAGTGCGTGCTGACGATCTGAGTTCCGGTGGCTAAGTTCTTTTTAGATCAACAGTTTGAGGAACTTGTGGGGAAATCAGGCGGATTGCTTTTCACCGACGACTGACCAGAAATCCCTAGCCAAAGCGAATTAATTCGGCCCCCGATAGCGCCGGGCGATCGCCCTGCAGCAGCGGCTTTAAAACCGCTCTGATCCGCTCAGCATTGGGTGGGCAACCCGGTAAATAGCAATCCACAGGCACCACGGTGTGAACGGGCATGACCGTATCGAGTAAGGGGGGGACCAAATCCCCACCGGGGATTTGTGCGCCGTCGGCGGTTTCCAGGTAGGCGCGGGTGAGCACGGGGTCGGCCCGGCCCAGGGGGTTGCGCAGGGCGGGGACATTGCCCGTGATGGCGCAGTCGCCAAAGGAGATCAAGCACTGGGTGCGATCGCGCACCTGGCGAATCAGACTGAGGTGATCCCGATTGGCGATTGCCCCTTCCACCAGGGCCACATCCACCCCGGGGGGGTAGGTCTTGACGTCGGCCAGGGGGCTATAGACGAGATCAACTTGCTGGGCCAGATCAAACAGCCACTCGTCTAGGTCCAGAAACGACATGTGGCAGCCCGAGCAACCGCTGAGCCAAACCGTGGCGAGTTGGATGCGAGTCATGGCACCTCCTGGGGCGGGACTATGGCGGTTTAGCTGGGCTGGGTCGCACCCCGGGTGAGGCGATCGCGGCGGGCACTGGCGATGAAACTGAGGCGATCGCGATCGCGCTCCATTTCCCCCGCCGTGGAGCCCCGGTAAAACAGGGCTCCGGTGGGGCAGGCCTGGACGCACTTGCCGCAGGCGGTGCAGCTGGTCGCCTCCCCCCAGGGCTGGTTGAGATCGCTGACCAGGCGCGAGTGGCGACCGCGCCCCGCCATATCCCAGGTGTGCACCCCCTCCAGTTCGTCGCAGGCTCGAATGCAGCGCGTGCAGAGCACACAGCGATTGTGGTCGAGCCCAAACCGGGGGTGGGAAATATCCACCGGGCGATCGGGAAACTGGTAGGCCAGGGATACATGGTCGATCCCCAGCGCTACCGCCAGGTCTTGCAGCTCGCAGTGGCCGTTGGCGACACAGACCGCGCAGATGTGGTTCCCCTCGGCCAGCAGGAGTTCCACAATCGTGCGGCGGTAGCGCTGGAGGCGATCGCCGTGGGTCTGCACCACCATGCCCTCCGCTGCCACCGTGACGCAGGCGGGCAGCAGGTTGCCCTGCCCCTCCACCTCCACCAAACAGAGGCGACAGGCCCCCACCGAAGAAATCCCGTCCAGGTGGCAGAGGGTGGGGATGGTGATCCCCGCCTCTTTGGCCACCTCCAGCAGGGTTTCCCCCTGGCGAGCACTGACCAACCGACGGTCAATGGTGAGGGTGTGGACGGGCATGATCAGGCCACTTTGACCTTGGTGGCCTTCTCTTTTTGCTCCTTCGCCTTAGGCAGCGTCAGATTCAAAATGCCGTCCTTATACTCAGCGGCCACATGGTCGCGCTGAATTTGGCTTGGCAGCGGCACATAGCGCTCGAACTTGCCATAGTAGAACTCAGAGCGGAGGGTGTTGTCCTCCTCCGATTTAGTTTCAGACTTGCGTTCGCCGGTAATCAAAACGGCCTGGTCTGTCACTTCAATGTCCAAATCCTCGGCGCTCATGCCCGGCACTTCCAGCTTCAGATGAAACTCAGTCTCCGTTTCATCGATTTCGGCTGACGGCACAAACACGGTGCCATCCATGCTGCGACCAAACTCAGGCACAAACCGTTCGAGGAGGGTCTCCATTTCTTTTTTGAGCGTATCAACTTCGCCAAAGGGCTCCCAGTGTTTCAGGTCACGGAAGGGTCGCCAACGGATAAGTGTCATCCTTCTACCTCCGGATCGTTCTATTCAGAATGACATTCCCACCTATGGGAACGCTCTACTTTTAACGTAGGCCAATAACTTGAGGAAATTATGAGGAAAAAGGTTGACCAGAACCCCGTGTTGCAAAGCTTCACCAGGGCCTAACCCTCATAAGTTCCTCAAACTTTTGATCTAGATCTACAGGTGGAGATGAACCGTTCAAGCGAGCGGGTTGGGAAATAGTGTGCGGCCTTTACACTCCCCGCACCTCCGGAGGATGCCCCCATGTTTAATCACATTTTGGTTGCGATCGATGCTTCAGACGCTAGCCAACGAGCCTTTGACACCGCGCTCGATCTGGCCCAGACAATGCAGGCCGAACTCACTCTGGTGCATGCCCTCGATCGCTCCGATCCAGAGAGCCCTAGTCAGCCTTCCATCGCCGTGGATAGTTATTCCATGGAACTGGATCGACTACTGATCCAGGACTACGACTACCGGTGGTCGGAGTTTATTAAGCACTACGACGCACTGCTGGAGCAAAAACAGGCCGCGGCGGCGGCGGTCGGTGTGCAGGCCCGTTATCTTCAGCCCAATGGCCGGGCTGGCCTGGCGATTTGCACCATCGCTCAGGACGCCCAGGTGGATTTAATTGTCATCGGCAGTCGCAGTCGCCGCGGGCTGAGTGAAATGCTGCTGGGCAGTGTCAGCAACTACGTCGTCCACCATTCCCCCTGTCCGGTAATGGTCATTCATCCTGGGCCCCAGCGCGACTCCAATCCCCTGGGCGATCGCTCAGACCCGGTGGTGCTGCCCTGTTTTAGTTTCTGCTGAGGCTTAACTAAAGGAGAAAAGGATTATGTTCAGCAAAATTTTGGTGGGGCTTGACCAGGGCGATACCTGTGCCCACCTATTTCAAAAGGCCGTGACCTTAGCCCAGACCACGGGCGCAGGGCTGATGCTGCTCAGTGTTTTGGAGCCGGACAACGACGGCAGCTTTGCAACGCCAGCGTACTACGGGTACCCGCTGCCCCTGGGGGTAGACAGCAGCATCTGGCTAGATCTCTATCGGGAAGCCGAAGCCAAAGGCATAGAGCGGCTGCGCCGCTTCACTGACGAATCTACCGCAGTCGGCGTACCCACCGAGTTCACCCAAATGAATGGTAGTCCAGGGCGAGCGATCTGTACCCTGGCTGGCACCTGGGGGGCCGATTTGATCGTGGTCGGCAGCCATGGGCGGAAGGGGCTCAGCGAACTGTTTCTCGGCAGTGTCAGCAACTACGTGATCCACCACGCGCCGTGCTCGGTGCTGGTGGTCGATGCCCAAACGCTGGCGGCGACGGCCCCAGAACCCGCCAGTTTTGCGACGGCCCAGGGACAATGACTCGAGCCTCGGCGAGCCGTGCAAGTACCCCAGGCCCCCGCCAGCGGCAGCTAGAGGCCGCGATGAAGCGCCACCAGTATCGCCCGGATGCCCTGATTGAGGTGCTGCATACGGCCCAGGAGTTGTTTGGCTATTTAGCGCCCGAGCAGCTCCTGCACGTTGCCCACCGCCTGCGGCTCCCCCCCAGCCAGGTCTACGGCGTGGCCACCTTCTATCACGTTTTCTCCCTGGAGCCCAAGGGGGTGCATACCTGCGTGGTCTGTATGGGGACAGCCTGCTTTATCAATGGAGCCGCGCAGTTACTCAGCACCCTGGAGCAAGCCACCCAACTTCAGGCCGGAGAAACCTCCTGCGATCGCCAGTTTTCCCTCAGCACCGCCCGCTGTCTGGGGGCCTGCGGCATTGCTCCAGCGGTGGTATTCGACGACCAGCTCGAAGGTCACCAGACCCCGGCTACCGTCCGCGATCGCCTCCACACCTGCCTCTCGGGCACCCCCCAGCCATGACGCCAGACCAGCACCAGTCCCCAACCCCCAAACCCTACCGCATCCGCTGCTGCACCGTCGGCGGCTGCCGCTCCGCCAACGCCCTGGCCGTCAAAGCCCAGCTCCAAACCGCCGTCACCGCCGCCGGACTGGACGACCAGATCACCGTCACCGGCGTCGGCTGCCTCGGCCTGTGCAGCCAGGCCCCCCTCGTCCAACTCGATCCCTCCGGCCACTTCTTTACCCATGTCACCCCCGCCCACACCACCCCCATCCTCACCACCCTACTCAATCCCCCCACCCCTCCACCCTCCCACCCCTCCACCCTCCCACCCCTCCACCCCTCCACCCTCCCACCCCTCCACCCCTCCACCCTCCCCTTCTTCACCCGCCAGCACCGCATCGTGCTGGAAAACAGCGGCCTAATCGACCCCGAGCGGATCGAAGACTACCTCGCCGTCGGGGGCTACGAGGCCCTGCACCGCTGCCTGCGGGACCTGGAACCGGAGGCCGTGATCGACACCATCACCCGCAGCGGTCTGCGGGGGCGGGGGGGCGCTGGCTACCCCACCGGGCTGAAGTGGGCCACCGTAGCCAAAATGCCGCCGGGCCAAAAGTATGTGGTGTGCAACGCCGACGAGGGCGATCCGGGGGCTTATATGGATCGCAGCGTGCTGGAGAGCGACCCCCATCGGGTGCTGGAGGGCATGGCGATCGCCGCCTACGCCGTGGGGGCCAACCAGGGCTACATCTACGTGCGGGGAGAATATCCCCTGGCCATTGCCCACCTCCAGACCGCCCTGGGGCAGGCCAAGCGCCACGGGGTGCTGGGCAGCCAGATCTTCGACTCCCCCTTCGACTTTCGGGTGGATCTGCGCATCGGGGCGGGGGCCTTTGTCTGCGGCGAAGAAACCGCCCTGATTGCCTCCATCGAAGGGAAGCGGGGCCTGCCGCGCCCCCGCCCGCCCTACCCAGCGGAGTCGGGGCTATGGAGCTGCCCCACCCTGATCAACAATGTCGAAACCTTCGCCAACATTGCCCCGATTATCCGCCACGGGGCCGACTGGTTCGCCGCCATCGGCACAGGCCTCAGCCGGGGCACCAAGGTCTTTTCGCTCACGGGCAAGGTGCAGAATGCAGGGCTGATCGAAGTGCCGATGGGGATTACCCTGCGAGAAATCGTTGAAGACATGGGCCAGGGGGCCCCGGACGGTGCCCGGGTCAAGGCCGTGCAAACCGGCGGGCCGTCGGGGGGCTGCATTCCCGCCGAGGCGTTTGATACCCCAGTGGATTATGAATCGCTACAAGCCCTCGGCTCCATCATGGGCTCCGGCGGCATGATTGTGATCGACGAACACACCTCCATGGTGGATGTGGCGCAGTTTTTCATGGAGTTTTGCATGGAGGAGTCCTGCGGCAAGTGCGTTCCCTGCCGGGCCGGGACCGTTCAGCTCTATCAACTCCTGACCAAGTTTAAAGACCACCGCGCCACCCACCGTGATCTCGCCCAGCTCGAAACCCTCTGCGACATGGTCAAGCACACCAGCCTCTGCGGCCTCGGCCAAACCGCTCCCAATCCGGTGCTGAGCACTCTCCGCTACTTTCAGGATGAGTATTTAGCTGCGATCGCCAAGCCGGGTTAAACCGCCCGTAGGGACAAGCTCAGCGTCAAAGCAAAAAATAGGGTTCCCGTAGGTTGGGTGGAACGAAGGGTCACCCAACGGCAGTCGGCCCTGTTGGGTTCTGCTAGCGCGCCCCCAACCTACAAGCTCAGGCTTGGCAGAGCACCAGGCTGTCCTGAACCGAAGCCTCTCAGGGCGAGTGTTGCCCAGAATGATCCTCGGGCACATCGCCGCTAAAGGGCTGCACCCCCGTTTTGGGGTAGTCGTCGTGGCTGGGGCTAAACAGACGGCCCGCCGCCGCGGCGATCGCCTCAAACGCCTGGGGCCAGGCCCGCAGCATGGTTTTAATCCTGACGGATAAACTTTTTTGAGGTGTAGTCATGACCCAACTCCTAACAATGGCTTGATTGGCTTGACGTTGCAGTTGATAGATCGCTCACGGTGCGGCCCTCTGCCACGGGCTGTAGGCGTTGCCAGGCAGGCCCCAAGCGTCAGGTTTTATAGTCGAGCTGCCAGCAGCGCTCTAACGCCTGAACTTTGTAATCTCGTCTGAATTTGAACGGGTTAAAACAAACCGGCTTCTCCTGCACAAACAGGGGCTGGTTCAGGTAAGCTGCCGCGATTTGCCAACGATCAAACCCTGGTTTTCTGGCGTTCATGGCTATGCCCTCCTAGCAAAAGAGCATCCCCGTCGATGAGGCTTTCCCCCACATCTCTTAAGGTATCGAGAGAGTATGAGGATGTTATGAAGGTGATGGGTACTGATCAACAAAAGCGGGATCAGGTTGGCTGGGGTGGTGGCATCCATTCCTGGGCGGGGCCGAGGGGGAGGCGGGTGGCGGGTGGCGGGTGGCGGGTGTCAGGAATGATGGGCTGACTGATGCCGTTAAGTATTAGAGCCCAGAGTTTGGGGGCAGAGAGCGGCGGAAAAGCGTCAGGACCACCCCAAAAAACCGGAGATCTGGCTGGCCAGCGTCATGGGGTCGAAGGGTTTCGTGATCACCCCCTGGGCCCCGAGGGCATACAGCTGTCGCCGGTCGGCGGCTTGGGCCTTTGCGGTCATGAAAATAACTGGAATCGTTTGGGTCTGGGACGACTCCTGGAGCAACTTCAGGGTTGCCACCCCATCGCGTTCCGGCATCATCACATCTAGCAGAATGGCATCGGGGTGTTCTGAGGTGGCGATGGCAATCCCTTCCTCCCCCGACTGGGCGGTCAGGAGTTCCCATCCGGCCTCCATCATCAGCCCCACTTCGGTAATCCGGTGGATATCGACTTCGTCATCGATCAGTAAGATTCGTCTCCCCATCCGTTCGCCTCCGCTATTGAACATCGGGCAGCGTGAAGAAAATTGTGCTGCCCTGGCCCAGGGTGCTTTCGGCCCAAATTGTGCCGCCGTGGCGCTGCACAATGTTTTTGCAAATCGCCAGCCCCAACCCGGTGCCCCCCAGTTGGCGCGAGTCGGAGGCATCGACCTGCTGAAAGCGATTAAAGATGGTGTCTAGCTTGTCGGTGGGAATGCCCCGCCCCTGATCGTTGACCCACACCAAAATGTCGTGCTCCCGCTTGGTCGCGCCAATGCTGACGGTGGTTTGGGCCGGGGAAAACTTGATGGCATTGCTGAGCAAATTGGTGAAGACCTGGATGATGTGGTCAGCATCGACCCAAACGGTGACCGGCGTGGGCTCCAGGGTCAGCTGAATGGCTCTGGCAGCCGCCATCGACTGCATGGCCTGCACGGCTTGTAAAATCAGGTCCGCCAGGGGGCAGGTCTGTAGGGTCATGGTGACTCGGCCCGACTCAATGCGCTCCAGATCCAGCACGTCATTGATCAGGCGGGTCAGCCGCTGGGTGTTTTTGAGTGCAATCTCCAGGAATTCTTGCGCTTGGGGCGGCATGGTGCCCAGCTTTTGGCTGGCCAGCAGTACCAGGGAGCCATGAATTGAGGTCAGGGGCGTGCGCAGTTCGTGCCCGACGACGGAGACAAATTCGTCTTTCATCCGCTCGGCGGCCTTGCGATCGCTGATGTCGTTCGTCAGCCCAAAGAAGCCCTTGACCTTACCCTGGCCGTCAATCTCGGGAATGTAGGTGGTCAGCAGGCAGCGAGCGTTGCCATCGGGGGTGGTGACGTCGGCTTCAAAGCTCACCCGCTGGCCCGCCAGCGCCGCTTCAATGTGGGGTTTGGCCTGGCGGTAGTAGTCCTCCCCGATCACCGCCGCCACGGACCGCCCCTGCAGATCGTCGAGGGGGCGTTGGTACCAGTCGGCGTAGGTCTGGTTGTTGAACAGGTAGCGCTGCTGCCGATCGACATAGCAAATCAGCACCGGCAGGGCGTTGGTAATCAACCGCAGTTGCTCTTCCCGCTGCCGCAGCGTAGTTTCGGCGCGGCGCTGGTCGGTGACGTCTTTGAGAATGACGGTGAACAGCAGACCAGCCTTGGTTTGAAGCTTGGAAATTGAGGCCTCTGCCGGAAAGGTTTCGCCGCTCTTGCGTCGCCCCAGCACGTCTCGACTGCGGCGGGCCATCTGTCGGGGGGGCTCTGGGGTGTCCGCAAACCGTTGAATATACTGCCGATGGATCTGCTGAAAGGCCTCCGGCAGCAACACATCCAGCGGCTGGTGGTGCACCTCCCTGAGGGGATAGCCAAAGATTTTCTCGGCGCCCTGGTTGTAGATCACAATGCGCTGCTGGCTGTCGATGGAGATGATCGCCTCGTCGGCGTTGTCGAGGATGCCGACCAGGCGTTGCTGGCTCTCCCGCAGGGCCTCCTCGGTCTGGATGCGATCGCCAATTTCCTGCCGCAACCGCTGATTAGTCTGCATCAGTTGCCTAGAGCGCTGCTCGACCTGGGTTTCCAGGTTGCCCAGGAGCTGGGCCTGGGCGATCGCCACCCCCATGTGGTTGGCCAACTGCTGCAACAGCTCGATTTCAAAGGCCTGCCACTGCCGGGGGCGATCGCACTGGATCACCATCAGCCACCCCCAGAGTTGCTCACCGGCATAGATCGCAATTTCAATTCCGGCCTGGGCCCCCCACTGCTGCAAAAAGGTTGAGCTTGGCAGCGAGCCGGTGCCCGCCCCCAGATCGTTACAGACTGCTACCGCCGCCGCCGCATCGGCCCCGGCCTGTAGCCCGGCGACCCGCTGGTGGAGGGCAGAGGCGGCGGTTGGTTCCCGCCGGGAGTCCTGAATCACCTGGCTGGCTGGCCCAGGGCCAAACTGGATGATGAAGACGCGATCGCAGTCGAGCAGCTGCCGCACCTCCGTCGCCGCCGTGTGCAGAATTTCGCCGATCGCCAGCGATTCGCGAATGCGGCGGGTAATGTCGCTCAGCCGCTGGGCCTGCTGAAACTGCCGGGCCAGGGTTTGCTCGATCTGCCGCTGCTCTGTGATATCAATGCCCGTGCCGATCACGTATTCCACCGCGCCGGTCCCATCGGTCAACACCGTGTGGGACCAGCTAATCAGCTTGCGGCTACCGTCTTTGCAGAGCCAGTGATTCTCAAAGTGGCTCGGGGCCTGGGCCTGCTTGATCTGGTGGAAAACCGCCAGCACGGCAGCCCTTTCCGGCGGCGGAATCAGAATATCCCAGATTTCCTGCTGGGGGAGGTCTGCGGCGGTGTAGCCCGACAGCTGTTCGCAGGCGTGGTTGAAACGGACCACCTTGCCGTTGCGATCGAGCACCACCACCAGCGCGCCCACCGTATCCAGCACAGCGGCAATGAAGTTGCGCTCCTGCCTCAGCGCCTCGTCGGTTTGGATCAGCTGGGCCGCCTGCACGCCAAAGCGTTCCTCCAGGGAACGGTAGGCTTTTTGGACCACCCGCTCCAGGCGCTGGCGCTCAGCCATTTCGGCCTTCAGGGTTTGATTGGTCGCCTGCAGCTGCTGATTGGCCTGGCGCAGCTCAGCCGTCTGGGCCTCATTCACCTGCTGGAGCTGTTCAATGTCCGTCAGCATCTCAATCGGGTCAAACAGTTGCAGCAGACTCGTCTGGGTGACAATCCCGGCCAGGCCCCCGGCCTCATTGGCCACCACCAAACGGCGGGTCAGCCGCTGCTGCATGGCCTGATGGGCCGCCCAGAGGGTATCCTGCGGGCGTACCAAAAACAGGGGGGTACTCATGACGGTCTGGGCCAGGGTTTTGGCCAGGGACAGCCCCAGGGTGCGAAATTGCACGATGTCCCGTTCGGTCACGATCCCGATCGGCACGTCGGTGCGCAGGCCGCCGTGCCGTCTGGCCTCGGTGATGACGATGCAGCTTACCCGGTGTTGGGTCATCTGGCGCGCCAGGGTCAGCAGGTTGGCCGCCGCCGTCGCCTGCACAACTGGTTGGACCATGACTTCGCCGACGCGCCTGAGCTTGAGAAAGTTAAGCGGTTGGAGCGCCCGTCGGATGCTGGATTGGGTCACCAGCCCCAGCAGTTCCCCCCGGTCATTGACGATGGGCAACTGCCGAATGTGATGCTGCCTCAGGATCGCCAGCACGGCAAAAACGTCCTGCACCTCAGAACGCTGGCGCGTGATCAAAGGCTGGGTCATCACCTCGGCCACGGTGACGGCGTTGAGGTTGGCTTCTTCGGCCACCAGGCGCACCACGTCGCGCTCGGTAAAGATTCCCAGGGGCTGATGGTCCTGGACAATCAGCGCACAGCTCACGCCGGTTCTGGTCACATTGGGTCGGGCCTCAGAGGGCATGGCCTCCAGCCCGATCGCCCCCAGGTCACAGCCCTGACCCGAGACCTGGCTCATCTGCTCAATCACAGCCTCCACCGGCAAATCTGGCGCCACCAGGAGGGGCCGGGTGTCCAAAACTTGCTCAATACTCAAACTGTGAAAGCCCTGGGAGTAGGTTGTGGTCATATTAAGTGAACCCTGGGGATTGAGCCGCAGATGTCCCTCACTACTCCCTCATATTCTTTGCCTAAGATGGGGCCTGAGATGGGCACCATAACAACCGGGAACAGCGCCATGGAATTTCTCTACTGCTTTGCTAACACTAGCCTGACGCAGAGGGTCCTCGACTATTTGCTAAGACAAATGAAGTCCCAGGTGGATGCCGTGACCGTGATTTTTTTAAATGATCGCTGGGTTGTACAGCTAAAGCTTAATCGAGATCTAGAGACTAAACTCCGGGCCAATTGCTGTTCCTTTTTAAACGAATACGGCAGTCCCTATCAGCCGAAAACCCCCGTCGCGCTAGCCCTCCACGACCTCAAGGCGGGCTGGTCCCCCACCCAGGTGATGAAACGTCACCACATATCCATCGTGTCCCACGGCCAGCCTCAGCCAAACGAGTTAGATGCTTTTCAGGAGTCCTTTGTCGCGGGGCTGGGATACTGTCCGCCAAGCCTGATGTGACCCTTTTTCCCCTTATTTATAGACATTAATAAAGGTTGAACCATTACTGGAGTCGATGCAAAATTCGCCGGGGTAACTCCGTTGCCAGGGCGGATTTTGACACAAAGTCATCGGCCCCAACGGCAAAGGCCTTTTGCAGGGTCTGGGCATCTTCGTGCACCGTCAAAAATAAAATGGGCAGCTGTCGCCACCGATCATCGGCGCGCAGGACCTGGCACAATTCCAGACCGTTGAGCGTTGGCATTTCCACATCCAGCACCAGCAGCTGGGGCTGGACGCGCTCCAGGGTGTCCCACAGCTGGGCCGGATCCGTCAGGGTCGTCAGCTCCATCCCCCAGGGCGATAGAATAGATTGCAGCAGATCTAACACCTGCACATCGTCGTCCAGGGCCACCAGGGCGATCGCGGTGCTGTCTACCCGCAGGGCCTGCTGCACCGTTTCCAGCACGTGGCGCGGGGACACCGATGGGGGCAACAGCCGGTCGGCCCCCTGCTGCACCCAGCGCAGCCGCTGCTGAAAGTCCTGACTGTCGGTCACAATCAGCACGGCAATGCGATCGCCCTGGTGGCCGATCGCCTCCAGCAGATTCCTGGCGCTGTCCCCATCGGTCTCAGTCAGCCAGAGCACGACTACCGCCGGCGGTTCCGTCTGGAGCATGGCCTGGGCCTGAGCCAGGGTAGCCGCTGTTCTGCTGCGGATACCTAGGGCGATCGCTTCAGCCGCCAGGCTCTCACTAAACCCCGGGCTGGCCCCGACGATCCACAGCTGGGGCGGACTGGTGGGCGTCCCGGTTGGAGGCCCGGGGCTGGGCTCCTGGGCCAAATTCTGCCGCAGACGCCCCACCAGCTGAACCATTTGAGTCGCCTGGCGGTCGTCCAGAGGAGCAGTTCGCTGCAGCATTTGCTCCAGCTGCCGCGCCATCTGTGACCCTTCCTTAAAGCCATAGCAGCCCAGGGAACCCGCTAACTTGTGGGCCTGGGAGCAGCCCGCCTGGCGCAAGTCGGAGCTCAGCTGCCCCCCCTCCACCGCCGCCGCCGCCGATTCTAAAACGCTCAACCGTTCGTCCAGCGTACCCCGGTGGGTCTCCCACACCTGAGCCAGCGACGCTTGCATCTCCGCCGGGGTGGGTTGCCGCAGCGCTGCCCCTGGGGAGGGTGTCTCGGAGGGCACTTCGGGCTCCAGCGGGTGGAGCCGGTACCCCACCCCATAGACCGTTTCAATCAGGTTTTTGGGGGCTCCCCCCGCCCTGAGTTTCTGCCGCAGCCCCTTAATATGGGTTCTAACCGCATCCCCACTGGGTGGGTCCTCAAAGGACCAGATGTCTTCAATAATGGCGTCGAGGCTGAAGACCTGGGTCGGGTGACGCAGAAAAAGCTCCAGCAGCGCATACTCCTTGGGCGTGGTGTGGAGCAGATGGTCGTCGTAGAACACCTCAAAGGTGCTGGGATTTAAGCTCAGACTCCCCCAGCGCAGGGCGGGCGCAGCCTGGTGACTGTCCCGCCGCAGGAGGGCTCTAATCCGAGCGCACAGCTCGCCAAAGTCGAAGGGTTTGACCATGTAGTCGTCGGCCCCGGCATCCAGGGCCTGCACCTTATCCGCGCTGCGATCGCGGGCCGTAAGCATCAAAATCGGTGCCTTAATCCCCTGCTGGCGAAATTGCTGGCACAGGGAGATGCCCTCGGCATCGGGTAGCGACCGATCCAGGACAATCAGATCGTAGGGAAAGAGCGCTAAAAACTCCCGCGCCGTTTCGCCATCGGTGGCCGTATCAACGGCATAGCGCTGCGCGATCAGGGTCTCCGCCAGGGCTTCCAGCAGCGTTTCGTCATCGTCAACCAGCAGTATGCGCATGACCTAACCACTGTAATATCGACCTAGGCTTCAAATCAGCATAAACCCGATGCACCGCCCTGGACTGTCTTTGGACACTGGTGGGGGACGTGTTCCCCTATCCCCCTCGGCGATGCTAAACCCCACTGGCATACCGCCGATTCTCCAGGTAGCGCCCTTTAAACTCAGGGTCATCAACTCGCCTCCGGGCGGACTGCCTGGACTCGACTCAGCGCGATCGCCACCTGGTGCAGCAGTGTTTCGGCATCAAAGGGCTTGTCAATAAAGGAGGTGGCCCCCAGGGCTAGAGCTTGGGCTTGGTAGGTGGGAATGCCGCTGAGGGCAATGATCGGAACCTGGGTGTCGAGGGTGCGCAGGCTTTCGATCAGGGTTAAGCCGTCGAGGATAGGCATCGTGATGTCGGTCACCACCAGCTGAATGTCGCCCTGGTGCTGGCGGTACAGATCGAGGGCGGCGGCCCCGTTTTTAGCCAGCAGGGGGCGGTAGTGGTGGCTTTCCAGCAGCGATCGCAGCATCTGGCGCACCGTTGCTTCGTCTTCTACCACCAAAACCCATGCCCCCCGGTTGTCTGAGGTCGGCAGCGAGGCGGGCTCCGGCGGCTCCTGGGCTACCGCCTGGTCGACCATCTGGGGGAAATAGACCTTAAATTGGCTGCCCCGCCCGACCTCGCTCACCACCTGCAAAAACCCCTGATGCGCTTTCACCAGGCCGCGCACGGTGGCCAACCCCAGGCCGGTGCCCTGCCCGGGGGCTTTGGTGGTAAAAAATGGGTCAAACATCCGTTCCTGCACCGCCGGGACAATGCCCGTGCCGGTATCTGCCACGGTGATGACGGCATAGGGGCCCTCCCGGGCATCCAGGTTTTGGGCCGCCATCGCCGCGTCCACCACCACCGTTTCAGCCGCGATAGTCAATGTCCCGCCCTCAGCCATGGCGTCGCGGGCATTGATGCCCAGGTTCAGCAGAATCTGGTGCAGGTGGGTGGGGTCGGCCAGAATCCTTCCCAGGGCGGGCTCAGATGCCTCGGCAGCGGGCAAATTGAACCGCAGGGCGATCGCCTCGGGCAAACTCTGCCGCAGGATTTCAATTTCTTCTTGCAGCAGCGCCGCCAGATCCACAGCGGTGCGCTCTCCCTCGCTGGCGCGGGTCACCGTCAACACTTGTTTGACCAGGCTGGCCCCACGTTTGGCGCTGCTTTCTAGCAGTTTCAATTGCTCTAAGCCTTTGGCATCCAACCCTTTTTGGGTCAGCCGGAGAATCTGCGCCACCGTCAAAATCGGCGTCAGCACGTTGTTGAGGTCGTGGGCAATGCCCGCCGCCAGGGTACCGAGGCTTTCCAGCCGCTGGGCCTGATAAAACTGGGCCTCCAGCCGTTTTCGGTCGGTAATGTCGGTGGAAATGCCGCAGATGGCGTAGGGGGTGCCCGTTTCATCGCAGAGGGGAAACTTGACGGTGATGTAGCTATGGAGGCCGTCGGCCAGCGGGGCGGTATCTTCGATTTGCAGGAGTTGCCCCGTCGCTAAAATGGTTTGGTTACTGGCGGCAAAACGGTCGGCGGTCTCCTCGGGCCACACCTCGTGGAGGGTTTTGCCCACCAGGTGGTCGGGGGTAGTGGCGAGCTGGTCGGCATAGCTGCGATTGGCCAGCAGATGCCGGCTTTGAGGATCGATCACATAGATGATCGCCGGGGAATGATCCAGAATGGCCTGGAGCCGCTGTTCACTGTCTCGCAGGGCCTGCTCGGCCTGTTTGCGCTCCGTAATATCCTCGTAGGTGAGGACGTAGCCCACAATCTCATCGGTGGCGGATTTGAGCGTCGCTGCTCGGGCTGAAATCCAGCGAGTTGCCCGCTGGGGTGTGAGCAACCGAAACTCGGCCTGCTCCACTCGCTGATCCTCCAGATAGGCTTCCCAGGCCGCTAAGACCCAGCCGCGATCCTCGGGATGAACAGCCCGCAGCCACCCGTTGCCCAGCGAATTTTCCAGACTCAGGCCCGCCATCTGCTGCCAGGCCGCGTTGGCGTACAGGCAGATGCCGTCGGCGTTGGTTTGCAAAATTCCGACTGGGGCTGCGGCACTGAGGGTGCGGAACCGTGCTTCACTCTCCTGCAGCACGGTCTGCATCCGGGCCCGCTGGGCCAATTCCTGCCGGATTTGGGCATAGAGTTCGGCTTGCTGAATGGCAATACCCACCTGGGTGCTCAGCCGTTTGAGGATAGTGATTTCGGCGGCCTGCCAGAGGCAGGGAGCGGCGCAGTGGTGGGCAATCAGCAGTCCCCACAGGCCATTGCCCTGCAAAATGGGTACCGCCAGGCTGGCCCGCACCTGAAATTGCGCCAACAGCTCAACGTAGCAGGGTTCCAGGCCAGCCTGGTGGATGTCGTTGAGGACCGACACGTGCCCCT
This sequence comes from Leptolyngbya sp. KIOST-1, assembly GCF_000763385.1. NCBI lineage: Bacteria > Bacillati > Cyanobacteriota > Cyanophyceae > Leptolyngbyales > Leptolyngbyaceae > Leptolyngbya > Leptolyngbya sp. KIOST-1. The sequence goes on along the minus strand of NZ_JQFA01000002.1, from coordinate 1,310,455 downwards.
GGCGGTAGGGTTCGATCAAGCGGTCCGCAAAGCAGGGGTCAACGATGGTGGTGGCTAGAATGGCGGGCCACCCGTCGCCGACGGATTCCATAATCACGTCGCCCTGCCAGTCGGGTCGAAAGCGGAAGATGATCACGCGATCGCACTTCAGCCACTCCCTCACCCGATCCACGGTGCTGTGCAGCACCTGATTTAGCTCGAGGGACTGGCGAATCTCCTGGGCAATGTCGGCCAGCAGCTGCTCCTGGCAAACCTGCTGCTGGAGGGCAAGTTCGGCGGCCTTGCGATCGCTGATGTCGATCGACACGCCAAACCACTGCATTCCCTGGTCGCTGTCCAGGGGAATGGCCCGAGCCAGATGCCAGCGATATTCCCCATCGGCGCGGCGCAGACGGTATTCGGCTTCGTAGGGCGTGCCCGTTTGCACCGATTCCTGCCAGCGGCGATCAATGCGGCTGGCATCGTCGGGATGGATGACCATTGGCCAGCCAAAATCTAAGAGCTGATCGGGCGACAGCCCGGTGTAGTCGCACAATTGAGGGCTGATGTAGGTGTGCCCCTGGGTATCGGCGTGCCACACCAGCTGGGGGGCGAGTTCTACTAACTGGCGATAGCGTTTTTCGCTCTGGTACAGAGCCGCTTCGGTATGCTTGCGATCGCTAATCTCCAGCGCCATCCCCACCATCTGCACCAGGCGATCTAACTCGTCGTAGACCCCCTGGCCTCTGACCAGTAGCCAGTGCACACTGCCATCCGGGTGAATGACTCGGTATTCTACTTCGCCCAACTCATGGCCTTCTAGGGTCCGCTGGAGAGCCTCACTGGTCCAGGCCAAATCGTCGGGGTGAATGCGATCGCGCCACGCCTGCATACTGGGGCTGACTTCCCCAGGACGATAGCCCAATAGCTCAAACAGGCGATCGTTCCAGGTCAATTGTTCCGACCCACAGTCCCAGCTCCAAGCTCCCGCCTGGACACCGGAAAGCGTCAGTCGCAGCAGGTTTTTCTGTTCCAGCAGGGCCACTTCGGCTCGCTGACGTTCGATCAGGTCTGCCGCCTGACGGGCCAGTAAATCTAAAAACCGCAGATCGCGTTCGGTCGGCTGGTGGGGGTGGTGCCAGTGGGTCGAGATCATGCCGATGGCATTGCCCAGCCGACTAATCAACGGCGTAGACTGGGCCGAGCGATAGCCCGCCTCGCGGTGCAGGCATAGGGAGCCATCGGGGTCGGCACTGGCGGGGACATCAAACCTGGCCAGAATGCGTTGCCCTGTGGCCAGTGCCCTGCCGCAAGGCGTGCCAGATTTAGCGCTGACGCGGGCGAAGTGCTCGGTCATGGTGCGATCGAAGCCCACCGTGGCCAGCAGAGTTAGCTCTTGAGTCACTGGGTTCAGAATTTGCAGCGTGCCTCCATCGGCCCCCATCAACCGGAGGGCTGCGTTCAGAATCTCGTCATAGAGCGCCTGCAAGTCGCCATTGGACACAAACCGAGTGCTCAGGGAACGCAGCATTTCCAGCACGTCCAGGTCTGCGGCCATCTCCGCCGTTCGGGCTGCCACCCGCGTCTCAAGTTCATCCCGCGCCGCCTGGAGTTCTTGATTGCGCTGCTGCAGCTCGGTCTGGGTAAAATGCAGTTTCTCCAGGGCTGTCCTCAGCTCCTCGTTGAGGGCTTTCAGCTCAGCCATCGGCAAGCTTCCGGCAGCCCCCTCCGGAGCAGCAAATACCGCTTCGCCATAGAGCGGGTTCAGCCGATAGCCCTGGCGATGTACGGTTTTAATAAAGTCCTCGGGGGCACCAGCCGCCTTCAGCTTTTTACGCACCTCCTTCACGTGGGTGCGAATCGCCTCATCGCTCGGATTTTCCAAAGCATTCCAGCCCTGCTCTAGAATGACCCGGGCATTCAAAATATTGGGAGCATGGCGGAGCAGCACCTCCAGCAGGGTATATTCCTTTGGCGTCAGGTTGAGCAAAGCGCTGCCGTAGCTCACCTGCAACCGGCTGGGGTCCAAAGATAACGCCCCCCATTGCAGAACCGGCAGTGCTTTCAACGCGCCCCGACGCAGCAGCGTTTGTAGCCGAGCCAGCAGTTCCTCTGCGTCAAAAGGTTTGGTCACATAATCGTCGGCCCCGGCATTGAGGGCAACCGCCTTGGCATGGGCTTCCACATCCTGACCGGTCAATAGCAAAATTGGCGTTTGCATCCCCCGGGTGCGCAGCTGCTGGCAGAGGCTCAACCCATCTATGCCTGGCAGACCAATATCCAGCACCATCAGGTCATAGCTGTAGACCTCGGCCATTTCCAGGCCCTCCAGACCATCCTTCGCGATGTCCACCGCATAGTGGTGACTGACCAATAGGGCTTCTATGGCCTGGGCGACGGTGGCCTCGTCTTCAACAACCAGAACTTTCATAGTGTGCCCCTTGGACGGTGGAAAATCATTCCGGGAGCCAGGAGTTGCGAGAGTTTTAACCCACAACGGTAAAATCAGACCTTTACAAATTCCTATGCCCTACTCCATACGCATTGGCTAATCCTTATCTCGCTGTGACTCTGGATTTTAATTACTATTATCGCCCTTCACAACTTCCTCATGAATCCCCTGTCATAATTCTAGAAAAACAAGAAAAGTGTTGTTTTGTCCTGGGAATTTCAAGAATCAGGAAAAACTATTGGGTCTAAATAACTTCATTATTAAGTGTCATAGGATTAGGAAAAGGCTTGATGAGCTGTCGTCAATTAGCTGCCAAGGCCCAAAAATTAAGGTTTACAGCCCCTAGCCTGGCTTTGGGGTTGGGCGTGGCAAAGCTTGATATGCCCAGCTTTTTACCCAATTGATGACCCGCCCTAATCCTTTCTCCCGTTGGCGTTGCCAACATTACAGCCACCAGGATAGACGCGGTGGACAGGGCCAGGTTTTTGATGCCCTGGTTCAAGAAAATTGGTGAGCTTCACCCTTGACTAACGTCTAGGCTGGCGTTTTCACGGGTTTAGTTTATTTAGAATTATGTTCTACGGCTATCCACCCTGAATAGGGCAGCGGGCGCTTTCCCCTAGGCGCTGGCATCAATGGCGATGAACGATCCCTCCACTCATCCCAATCGCTTATCTGGGTCTACGGCTAATTCTAAAGCCTGGCTGAATACCCCCGGTTTGTAGGAGCGTAGCATGTTACGCTCCTACCGGTTTCCTGGTTGTGCATCGGGGTTTACAAATTGGATTTTGGCTGAGCGCGCTCTGCTCTATTTGTAAATGCCTGGGTTGATGCGATCGCCCCCTTCGGTCAGCGCAGACTCAGCGGGGGTGACGACAAAATTCTTCAGATTGGCCTTCAGTACAGCTTGCTCAGACTCGCTCAGGCCAGGAATGTTGAGCACCTCCTCAACACTCTCAAAGGGAGCATGCTGGATGATTTTGCGAGCCAGGGTGGGGTACAGGCCAGGATACCGCCGGAAGGCCATGACATTGGAGTTGTTCAGGTCTACCTTGGCACCAATTTTCCCCAGGTTTTCATCAATGGGGTTTTGCAGGCGTTCAGTCGCCGGGTTGCTTGCTGTCCCAGCGCCACGAAAGAGCCCCTTAGCCAGAACCGGGGAGGCGGTCCCGAGCCAGATCGACAGCCCTAGGACCAGGCAGAGAAACACAGTCAAAAGACGTTTCAGCATGGCTCATCTCCTTTGCTAAGCAAGGGTATTGAACTGCCCCAGGGTAGAGGATAGCTTTGGGGGCAGTGCGAGTCACTAATGGGCAGATTGATTGATGCGGGGGGGCATCCGCTTCTCGATCGGCACCGCTGGGGCGGTGACTGCAAAGGATTGCAGGTTGGCCTCCAGCAGGACCTTTTGGGTGTCCGTCAGGTCAGGAATAGAGAGGACATCGTCTACAGCCTGGTAGGGGCCGTGGGTGAGAATGGCGGAGGCCAGACCGGGGTAGAACCCAGGGCAGTCGGTGAAGGCCATCAGATTGGCGTTGTTCAAGTCAATGCCTCCCTCGGGGACGGCACAGAGGCCAATGTCGTCAATCTTGGGGATGGGGGCGGCGATCGCCCCGGCCCCTCCCACCAGGGTCAGCACCGTCAGCATGACTACACAGCAGCCGAGTACCAATCCTATGACAATCTGTTTCATCGCTAAGTACCTTTCGTTGGTGGGCAGGAAGGGACCGCCAGGAGCCTAGTAGCCAGTCAAGTTAAATGTGACGGGTTAACAGGGTGGACGGTCTACGGTAAGCGGTTTAAGGCGAACCTTGTACCGCTTACCGTGAACCGTGAACCCAAAGCCACATCTCCCGCTGGCTTTGGGGTTAAGCCCTGGCCATCAGGCGTGCTGCCGTTTTTTGCTCGGGAAGGCCAGGCGCAGAGCCCACAGGCTCAGGGCTGCTGCGATCGCCAACCCCACCCACGAACCCCAGAAGGGCAGCGTCACCGTGCCTACCTGCACCGTCCACTGGCCCAGCAGGCGAGCCAGATGCAGCAGCGCCACCAGCGCAAAAATAGCCGCTGAAATGAGCAGATAGTATTTGCTTCTCATGGTAAATTCCTCTCGTTTATAGCAACAGACGGGTGGAGCCAAAGAAGAATCAGCGTTAAGGTTTTCACCCTTACTTTGATCCTGTTCAAAATCCAGCTGCATTGGCAGCAAACCGACAACAAAATTAAGGCATTGTTAGGTTTGTTTGACTTCCCGTGGGGCATGAATTTAGGAGGCGTTGCTGAATGCCGGTATGACATGCCCCCCCAGCCCCCCAATTCTGGGAGGAGTCGAAATCTCAAACTCCCCCAGATTTGGGGGAGTTAGGGGGCAATGAAAGGACGTCAAGTTTACAGATTCATTACTCAATTTAGCAACGCCTTTAGGACAAGCTTTTCCCCCTGCCCAGAGGTCAGCTCCCAGCTGGGTAACCCTGAGCGAGCAGCGAGTGGTACCGTCCCTCCCGCAGCCATTGAAACGACACAATGTTTAGCACAATGCCGACGAGAAACAGAAAGCTCATTAGCGCAATCTGATACCAGGCGATCGGCTGCACCAACAGATCCGCCACCAGGTGAGCACCGTTGAGGATTGAGAACAAAACCGTCACCCCAAAATGGAGCCTGCGGAGCGGGCGACTCCGGTTCAAGGTCACCGCCAGCATAGCCATCAGCGGCACCATGAAGAACATCAGCATCAGCCACAAAATCCAGCCGATGGGTTCCGTGCCATCGGCCCCTTCCAGGGCAATACTCTGGTTATGGAATAGGGGCATCAGACCCAGCTGGGTATGAAACAGGGTGCCCAGGAGAAAGACGGTCCAAAGGGAGAAGATCTTGGCTTGGTAGCTTGTTTTCATAGCAGGCCCTACTCTGATTAGATGAGTTTGAAGTCACCTATTTAGTCGTCTTGCTCCAGGGTAAAAAAGATCTCTGTGGAAGCTGTGAGGATAAAAAAGTTAATAGCTTCCCTAAGCTCATGTGGCCCGGCTGCGTAAAAATCATTGAATCATCCATCGGGTGAGGAGGGGTGGGCATTTTAGCCATAGTTTCCGGAGCAATGGGGCTCACGTTTGCGAACATTACGAGGTCATTCCGCTGTCGTGTTTGCACAACGCGTTCACCTTCAACCTGTTGTCCTGACCTGCTTGCACGCTTCAACCCCAATTCTCAGACTCATGACGCTTCTCGATGCTCATACCCTTGCCCCCCAGGCTAATGCGATAACGACACCCTGGGGGGTCCCTGCTCGACGCGCAGAACCATGGGGTGCATCCCACTTCTGTCATCCTGAGCGGAACGGAGTGTAGCGAAGGATCTCAGTCCTTGCGCAAGATCGAGATTCTTCACTTCGCTATCGCTACGTTCAGAATGACATTTGCAAAACTGGGATGCGCCGGAACCATGCGGCGCACAGTCGTTACCTTGGCGGCTTGGTTTTGACCTTCTCCAACCGGGCGAAGGCGGTCACCTGGCCGGAGCCATGGGTGCAACAAGGTCACCGTGCCCATGTCGAATGCTGTTGATGTCAACCCCTTTCCCAGCGGCCAGGCCTCAGTCCTACGATTGGCCTATGAGGTTCATGGCCTAAGTCACGGTTGGATTAGTTATCCGTAATTCAGGATCCTCATTTCCCTCCTTCAATGTGAAGTAGCCTAGGTTGCTTTAATACGCAGGATCACTCACGACTTCCTCACGGAAAGGGATTAAGAATATCTATAAGGGTGTTGCGGTTATAGTCTAGGGCTCATTTTGGATCCGCTGTACCTTCTTGACTAGAGTGTTATCTGAACCAAATGGTAAAACAACTTTCCCTCCATCTTACCCAGATTGGCAAGGGTGACTGGGGAATAGCAATAGTCACCAGCGAGCCCCAGTGCAGCTACTATTTTGGCCACTTTGCCACTATTCAAGAAGCCGAGGTTAGGGTGCTTGGCTTCGTAGACAATTTACTTGAAGCAGGGTTTACACGCTTCATTCAATCGATTATCAAGCAGTGTTACCTGATCCAACTTACTGTGCAGAAGCTGAAACCGCTGAGTTTGTAGCCTTAGCCCAAGGGCTAGAACTGCCTGATCCACCTGAAACCGTTAATCAGAGCTAGGAGGATAGCCTTGACGATATTCCTTCAATAAATAAAATTCATATCTTTTCGGTTTGGAGAATTTTTATGTCGCGGTACACCTCTATTTCTACTATTTCCCCGGCTAGGTTTGCAACCGCCAACCGGGACATGAGTGCCGAGCAGCTTGACCAGATAGTAACAGCGATCGTAGAGGGCAAGTATTCTTGGGCTTGCGTTTTGATTTTGCGCTGTGCGGGCTATAACCCTGCCGACTACATGCCCTACCGTACCTACAAGCGGCTAGTTAAAGAAAACCGTACTCAACCTGCCAATGCTCAAAATGGATAGTTGCTTTTATTTGTCTAAATCTATGATTGTGTAGGTTTTTAGCCAAGGCTCCGAATTTCTAATCTTAATTTTAATTAATTTGAAATACTATGAAACGCAGAAAGTTTTTAGCTGCTTCTTTGGCTGCTGCTACCTTTACGGTGGCAAGTACTTCAGGGCGTTCTCAAGTGAAGAGCGCATCAAAGCAGGCTAGGTCAAAGTATAGATCTAGAAAGCTTTTAAATAAAAGTTCTATGGGTAACTTGAGCCAGGAAGTTCTTGATACTTTAAAAGCAACAACAACTGCCCTGATTGGCTACGAGTCAATAGAAATTAGTCGTTATGAATCCTTCTTTAAGTGGCACGCAGAAAATTGTCCTGGATATAAAGAGTTATATGAAAAATTTACGGCAAGCGTGAAGCGCAAAGTGGATAAACAAGGGGGACGTAGTTTTGTAGAAATGGATAGAGGGGAGAGATTGAAAATTATTGATCAACATAAATTCCTGTCAGTGGCCCAACTTCCAGGGAAATTAGGCGTTCTGACAGCTACGCTTTTCAGGCGGAATGAAATGTTGTACGAAAGTTATTTATTCAAGGAGATATTGGCACTTTTTGCCCGAACCCATGCACTTACAATAGTTGGGTATGATCAGTGGATAGGCGTTCCTAGAGGTTTGGAAACCTATAAAAATGAGATGCCTATATAGACGGCAATCTGGTTGACTTCACTTTTGGTGCTCCGGATCGGTCAGGCTGTGTGCTTTGTTTAACTAGATAAGGGAATTTTGCGTAAAGAAAATTGTAGATCTTAGCATAGGGCTGTTATTGATGTGAATACCTAAGGCATTTTAAGGGTAGGAGATTTACTCAAAAGTAGCGTTAACCCCCTATGGATGTTTCTGATAGGCAGAACATGGCTAAAATTTTAAGCGCTTAAAATTATGAACTAGAGTCATAACAAGGAAACAAGAAATTTATTTTTATTTGGCTGAAATATATGAAGCAAAAGAAAGTGGCTGTTGTGGGTTCTGGAATTGTCGGTGCGACACTGGCTTACCACTTGGTCCAAAAAGGATTCTATGTTGAAGTGTTTGAAAGAGGGCCCGAATATTCTTATCCTCATTCAGAACAGTTCAAAGAAGAATTTGAGTATCTTTATAAAAACCCAGGATACTCATTGCCTGAGGACGTTAACAACATTATTGTTGCGGGAGATTATCAACATCCCCTGAACGGAGATTTCTATGCAGTTGTCGGTGGTAGTTCGACTCGGTGGTCAGGGATCGCGCTAAGAATGATCCCTAGCGACTTTAAAACGAAGAGTCTTTATGGATATGGAGATGACTGGCCTATTAGTTATGAAGCAATAGAGCCTTATTATTGTAGGGCTGAGTCCTTTATTGGGGTTTCTGGAACTGATGAAGATAACCCCTTCGCCCCGCCAAGATCTCAGTCTTACCCTATGCCTCCCTTTGAATTGAGCTATGATGACTTGATATTGGCGGAGAGACTCAAAGATGCAGGCATGGTGCTGCATTCTACTCCTCAAGCAAGAACTCGTGTCCAATATGGAGATCGCCAGGCTTGTGATAATAACGGCCCCTGTTGGGTATGCCCAATAGGCGCTCGTTACTCCCCAAATTATCATCTTCAAAAAGCAGTTTTAACCGGATCTTGTCGAGTTGTATCAGGTGTTACCGTGCGACGCATCGTTGCAGATGCTTCTGGGCGGGCAACTGGGATTGTCTACCAAGACAACGAAAGTTCAACAGAGCAGGAACATGCAGCCGATATTGTCATTGTGGCTGCGAATGCAATTGAGTCTGCTCGCCTACTGCTTCTTTCTAAAAATGAACGTCATCCCAATGGAATTGGAAATCACTCTGGTCAGTTAGGGAAAAACCTAACCTTCCACCATGGCTGGTTAGGTAACGTCCGCTATAAGGAGAAGTTTTACCCTTCGCGTTTTGGCGGGTGGACTGGTCAATCTCATCAATTTATGAATCCCCCTAGTCGGGGAAGACATGGGGGAACGAAGATAGAATTTCCATTTGTGAATGAACCTCCAAATATTATTGGAGCAACTTGGAATGAGTGCAACACAGGTGAAGATGTAATTGCCTCTATGGAAGAGAGTAGGCACTGGGTTCCTATTCGTTTTCATTCTGAGGCGTCAGTGGGATCTGAGAAATTTGTTGCTCTTTCAGAGGAGAAGGATCGTTTTGGTGATCCGTTTGCTAAAGCACATTACAGTTTGAATGAGTTTGATCATGAAACCTATGCTTTTGTTAGAGAAATTCTAGACAAGATGGTGTCTGCAACCCATGCTGATGAGGTGAGCTTTTCCTCAGTGGAAGGGGTCCATTCCATAGCTCATCACCATGGCACCTGCCGTATGGGCGACTCGCCGAATACAAGTGTAGTTGACAGTTATGGTCAGGTCCACGGCATATCCAATCTGTTTTTGGCTGGTGGCAGTACTTTTGTCGGTTCTGCTACCGTAAACCCAACCTTGACTATGGTCGCATTAGGTATTAGAACCTCCGACTATATTATTGAGAAATTTAAGTCTTAGCTCGACCTCTTTATCTAACCGAGCGGCACGGCAGAGTAACTCGGTCTAGGTGTGGGAGACGGTGCAAAGGACTTTGCCGGTCAAACTTAGGGTTAACCCGATTTATGGCTCCAACCCACCGCCCCCTCTGGACCCTGCCCCCGGAGGAGGTCTACTCTGCCCTCGACACTGAGGTCACCGGGCTAAGCGATCTTGAAGCCCAGCGTCGCCTCGATCGCTTTGGCCCCAACGAGCTACCTGAGCCTGCCCATCGCCCGCTGTGGTTGCGCTTTAGTGATCAGCTCACCCACTTCATGGCGCTGTTGCTTTGGGTGGCGGGGGGGCTGGCCTTTATCTCCCACACCCCGGCCCTGGGCTGGGCCATCTGGGCGGTGATCTGGGTAAATGCGGCCTTCAGCTTTTGGCAGGAGTTTCGGGCCGAGCAGGCTCTGGCGGCCCTGAAGAATGTGTTGCCCAGCCAGGTGCGGGTGCTGCGCGGGGGAGAACTGGTGCCAATGGCTGCCCGGCAAGTGGTGCGGGGCGATGTGGTGCAGCTAGAGGAGGGCGATCGCATTCCCGCCGATGCCCGGCTGGTCAGTGCCGAGGGCCTCTACCTGGATGTGTCAGTACTCACTGGCGAGTCGCTGCCCGTGGCCCGCAACCCTCACCCCGTGCGCCAGCGTGAAACCCTGCCCCTGCGCAGCGGCCAGCCCCTCCATCGCCGGGGCGAACAGCCCCAGCACGAGCGAGCTAACCCCGCCGAAATTAGCAACCTGGTGCTGGCGGGGGCTACGGTGGCGGCGGGCCGGGGCACCGCCGTGGTCTACGCCACCGGCACCCACACCGAGTTTGGCCGGGTGGCCCACCTGACTACGGACGTGGGGCGCGAACCCAGCACTCTGGAGATGCAGGTCAGCCACATTGTGCGGGTAAATACGGCGATCGCCGTCGCCATGGGCCTGCTGGTGTTCGCCCTCACCGCCCTGCTGGTGGGTATGGATCTGACCGAGAGCTTTGTCTTTGCCATTGGCATCATCGTCGCCCTGGTGCCCGAGGGGCTGCTGCCCACCGTCACCCTGTCGCTGGCCATTGGAGTGCAGCGCATGGTGCGGCGCAATGCCCTGGTGCGCAGGCTCTCGGCGGTAGAAACCCTGAGCGCCGTCAATGTCATCTGCACCGACAAAACCGGCACCCTGACCAAAAACGAAATGACCGTGCGCTACCTGTGGCTGCCCGCCCACCGAGACTCGAACGGCCCCGATCCATCAGATCCAACTGACGCACAACCAGGTCTACCTCCTGGGCACATTCGCGTCACCGGGGCGGGCTACGACCCCACCGTGGGCCGGGTGCACCTGTCCACCGACTCGCCGCTGACCTGGGCCCTGCACCTGCTGCTGACCGGGGCCGCCCTCTGCTCCAACGCCCGCCTGCGCCACCTCACCGCCCCCAGCCGCTGGCAGGAGATTGGCGACCCCACCGAGGCGGCCCTGGTGGTGGTCGCCGCCAAGGCCGGTCTCAACGTCGAAGACCTCCAGAAACGCTACCCCCGCCAGCGGGAAATTCCCTTTGACTCGCGCCGCCGCATGATGACCGTGGTGCTCAACGGCTGGGCCGACCTCTGGCCCGGCACTCTCCCCCAGGGCTACTCCCAGGTGGCCTTTACCAAGGGCGCGCCCCTGGAGGTGGTGCGCCACTGCCAGTATCTATTGCGAGATGGTGCCGTGGAGGTTCTGGGCCACGGCGACTGGGAGCAGGTGGTGGCAGCCAACGACCACTTGGCCCGCCTGGGCTTTCGGGTGCTGGGGCTGGCCGCCCGGCCCGGCGATCGCCTCCAGGCTATGAAAGCTCAGGATTTAGAACAAGACCTGACCTTTATCGGCCTGGTGGCGATGTTTGACCCACCCCGGCCCGAGGTGCCCGAGGCGATCGCCCAGTGTCACCGGGCGGGCATTCGGGTCACTATGGTCACGGGCGATTACGGGCTCACCGCCGAGGCGATCGCCCAGCAGATTGGCCTGGTCGATGCCCCGGCCACCAGCCATGAACCTATCCGGGTGATCACCGGTGAAACCCTGGGTCACCTCTCCGACGCCCAGCTCCAGCAGATCGTGAAATACCGATCGCGCCTGGTGTTTGCCCGCATGTCGCCCGAGCACAAGCTGCGTCTGGTGGAGGCCTACAAGGCCACCGGGGCCGTGGTGGCGGTGACCGGCGACGGCGTCAACGACGCTCCGGCCCTGCGATCGGCCCACATCGGCATTGCCATGGGGCTCAACGGTACCGATGTGGCCCGCGAGGCCGCCGACATGGTGCTCACCGACGACAACTTTGCCACCATCGTCAGCGCGATCGAGGAGGGCCGCACCACCTACCAAAACATCCGCAAGTTCATCACCTATATCCTGGCCTCCAACGTGCCCGAGCTACTGCCCTTTTTAGCGATGGTGGCTCTCAAAATACCGCCAGCCCTGGTGATTATGCAGATTCTGGCGATTGACCTGGGCACCGATATGGTGCCCGCCCTGGCCCTGGGGGCCGAGGTGCCGGAAGCAGGCACCATGGCAATGCCCCCCCGCGCCAAGGCCCAACCGCTGATGGATGGCGGCCTGCTGCTGCGGGCCTACGGCTGGCTAGGCATCCTGGAGGGCCTGCTGGGTATGGCCGCTTTTGGCTGGGTGTGGCACAGCCACGGGTTTGACCTGCCCGCCCTTCAGGCCGTCACCCCCGCCCTCCAGGCCGATAGTGCTACGGCCCCGGTGGTGGCCATCTATATGCAGGCCACCACCCTCACCCTGGCGGCGATCGTCGCCTGCCAGAGCGGCAATGTGTTCGCCTGCCGCTCTGAAACGGTGTCCGTCTGGCGGCTGGGCTGGTGGTCTAACCCGCTGATCTGGCTGGGTCTGGGGGTGGAGTGGGGCTTGATTGCCGCGATAATCACCCTGCCGCCGCTACAGCGCATTTTTTCGACGGCACCGCTCACCCCTGGGCAGTGGGCAGTACTGCTGCTGTGTCCGCCTCTGGTGCTCGGCCTGGAGGAGCTGCGCAAACGCTATAGACGTGGTGGCTACGATTGGCCCGCTGCTGAGCCAGGGCCGCCATCTCCTGGCGCTTAGCCCCATTGGCTCACAGCTCAGAGCACCCCAATTGCCATTGGCTCAGCCATCGTTGCAGGTCAACGATGGGTTCTCATTGGGTGTAGTCAGCTCTGGTTGGACGATGACAAGCAGAGGTTGACTCAGAAGGGCGTATATCGAACTGAAAAATAGACACTGCTCCCCTGGAAAACGTTCCTACCTTCAGCCAGGGGTATCAGGGGAAGGCCCAGATCGACTCGCGTGGAGAGGCGATCGCCCTGCTGCCACAGCAGGCCCAGTCCAGTACCCACCAACGTGTTGGGGCCAGAGGACAGACCTGGGGTCACATTCCAGGCTACCCCAGCATCCAGAAATGGAACGATCTGTAGGGTGGCATCTAGATCTGGAACGCGGGCGATGGGCGATCGCAGTTCTGCCGAGAGCAGCACGCCGCTGTCGCGCAACAGCACATCTCGCCCGTAGCCGCGCACGCTCAGGGCACCGCCCAGACCAAATTTCTCGGGCGATAGCAGATCATTGCTGGCCAGTTGGGTGTCGCCCCGCAGCAGCAGCAGGGTATCGGGGCCAAAGCGCTGTAGCCACTGGCCCTGACCGCGCCAGGCCAGAAAGCGGCTATCGGGGCCAGTCGGGTTGCGGGTGGCACTCAGCCAATCTAGGCCCAGGCTAAATTGGGATCGAAAGGCCAGCACGTGGCTTTGGCTGCGCTGGGTCCACTGCTGGGAAAAGCGCAGAGCCGTGACTCGGGTGATGCCCTCGCTGTCGGCCCCTGGGGAGAGGGGAAAGGGGCCAATGTCGTCCAGACCTAGGCGGGTTTGGCTTTGCTGATGGCCCAGGGTGAGGCCCAGGGTGAGGTCTTCGGTGGGGGTTTCGATCAGAGTATGGCGGTAGCCCAGGTCGTAGTAAACACTGCTGGAGGAAATGTCGAGCACCTGGAAATTGGGATCGATCACCCGACTGCTGGAGTAGCCCGCCCTCACCCGCAGGGCATCGTTGTTTGGGCTCACGGGCAGGGTATAACTGAGGTCAACGCCGTTGCTGCCATCGGTGTTTTCGTAGGTCAGGGTGATGCGATCGCCCAGGCCCGAAAGATTGCCCTCACTCAGCAGCACTCGGCGCTGCTCGGCTCCCACACTGGCAGCCCCGTAGTTATCCAGACTCAGATCAAGGGCCAACGAGTCGGCTTCGGCCAGGTTGACCACCAGTACGCTGAGGTTCGCTCTACTGCCGGCCTGCAAGTCAGCCACCACCGTTTCAATCAGGGGATTGAGCTGGAGGCGCTGCAACCCCGCCAGCAGCCGATCGACGTTGAGGGGCGGGGTGCTGGCCTGGCCCAGGCGACTGCGGACGTAGGCCGGGCTGAGGCGATTTAAGCCAGTGACTACGATGTCTTCCAGTTCCCCTTCGATCGCCTGAATGATGACCTGATCGCCCACCAGGGTCTGGGGCGGCAGAATCGCGCCCGAGGTCACGTAGCCCGCCGCAACGTAGCGTTCGGTAATGGCGTTGCGCAGTTCCAGCAGTTCCCTAAAACTGACCTGGCGGTTGAGGTAGGGGGCCACCAGGTCAGCCAAATTGGCTGGGGAAAAGACGGTGCTGCCCGTAATCTCGACAGTGCTGACGAAAAAGGTGGCCTCTGTCCCGTCTGTTCCGTCTAGGGGGGCCTCTGGCAGCGCCGGATCAGCCGGGGGCAGAAGTTCCTCCGGTGGGGGCAGGGGTGGCAGCGGCTGATCGGGCAGGGGCGGTTCTGGAATCGGCTGGCGGGGCAACGGACTCGCCTGGGATAAGCGCTGGGGGGCCGGAGCGGGCGATCGGGAATCAACGATTTTTGCCCTGGCCGGGGAAAGGGTTGCCAGGATAAGGAAAATAGCTGAGCAGGCAGGAACCAGGCCAACCCAACCCAAACGGGGCTGCAATCGAGTCAACGCAGATTTTTAGAGCAGCTGTGTAGTGGCGGTCACATTATAGGCCTACAGCCAATTTCCCACCAGCACATAGGCCGACCAGTAGATGGGATGGCGGTAGTCGGGATGCTGTAGCAACGCTAGTTGAGCCTGGCGCAGCGCCTCGGCTTTGGTGGTGCCGGGCTGGGCCAGGGCCTGATAGAACTGGCGAATAAAATACGCCCCGGAAGCGTCGTCTAAATTCCACAGGGAAGCCAGGGTGCTGCGGGCCCCCGCCTGGAGCGAAAGACCCGCCAGACCCAGGGCGGCACGATTGCCCCCGGTGGCTGTCTCACAGGCGCTGAGCACCAGCAGTTCAATGGGTTCCACCCGGATCTGATCCCCAGCGCTGAGCAGGAGGCTCAGCTCATCCACCGGAATCGGGCGATCCCAGGCCAGAATGAAGGTGTCTTGCAGGTTTGAGCTGTACTGGGCGTGGGTGGCCAGGTGCACAATGGGCAGCTCAGTCTGGGCGATCTTCTGGGTCAGGGCAGTGGTGGTGAACCGCTCGTCAAACAGTACCCGGCTGTCGAGTAGCGCCTGAATGGTTTGAATTTCGTCCTTCACGTTGGTGAGGGCGCTAAAGCCATGGCGGGCCTCGGTTAACCCTGCCAGAAGGGCCGCCATCCGGGTGGCCTGCAACGGGCGGGGGCCGAGGAGTTGGAGACCGGGGGAGAGGGCGATCGCATAGTCTTCCACCAAATACCGCTCCCCGTCGTACAGCGCCGCCATAGAGGTATTCCGCAGGGCTCCATCCAGCACAAAGACCAGGGTTTGGGGGTGGGTTTCGGCCAGGGCGGCTTGCATCGGCGCAATCAGCCAGCGGTAGAGCTGCTGCCCCAGGGCTCTGCCCTCGGGGGCAGTGAACCGCCGTTCTAGATTTTGTCGCCAGTCCGTCAGAGTCTGCTCCAGCTCTGCCTGGGGCACTGGGCTGGTGTACTGCCGCAGGGGCTGCCCTGGCAGACTGGCAATGATCTCCAGCCGATCCGGCAGAATAATTGGGTAAATGACGCCGGTGGTGGACTGACTCACCGCCTCCAGGGCGACCTGCTGACCTTCCAGGCAGGCAGTTCTAAAGAAGTTGTTGAGTTCGGCAATCTGCAAGGCTTCGATGACTGAGCGGGCTTCGGCTAGGCTGTCGGAAGGGAGAGATGGGGAGGTGGGGGGATGGGGAGGTGGGGAAGAGGGTAGACCCGCTTGGGATTCGGGTTGTAGCAGCAGATCGACTAGCTCGCGGTAGACGGGCTCGACGCTGTCGCGAAAGGAAAACTGTAGGTCATCGCTCACGGCGACCAGATCCTGCTTGAGGGACTGGAGGGTGGTGAAGGCGGCCCGGTAGGCGGGCAGGGCGGCGGCTCGTTGGCCCTGCTGGTTGAGCAGGCGACCCATCTGCCACTGCCACTGGTAGGCGATATCGGCGGCATTGAGGGATCGCGCCAGGGTCAGGGCTTGCTCGGTGAGCTGCTGTGCCTCGCGCCACTGTTGGGAGACCTCGTAGGCGTGACCCAGGTAGCCTCTGGCATAGGCTTCGGCGCGGGTATCCTGCAAAGCCATGCTCTGTTGAATCGCATGGGCCAGCAGTTGAGCCGCCGTTTCAATCTCGGTAGGTGTTTTGAGCTGGAGCAGGCTTTGGGCAGCGTTGATATAGGCGTAGATCTGGCCGCGCCCTGGGGGCATTTCGGCTAGTTCCCCCGGCAGGGTGGCTGCCAGCGGTTGAGCGGCTTCAGGGTCGTGCTGGGCTAACAGGCTGAGTCGGTTCAGGCGGGCTTTGAGGCGAATGTCGGCGGCCTGGGACTGTTCGGCTTGCTGGTAGAGGGCGATCGCCCCCAGCCAATCTCCCCGCCCCTGGGCCGTGTTGGCCAGTCCTAACAAAATCGCCCCTGTGGCTAAGCCCTCCCGCTGCGCCAGTTCCAAGGCCGTCTGCAAATGAGATTGCGCCAATTCCAGGTCGCCCAGCAGGCGATAGGTTTGCCCCAGCCGCTGATAGCCCAGCACCTGCACGGGGCGCGACTGCTGCGGCAAACGCTGCTCCAGGGTAGCCAGGGTGCGCCGCGCGGGCTGGTAATACCCCAAAGACTGCTGGGCCTGTACCTGGTTCAAGAGCGCGTTGACGTAGCGGCTTTCATCGCCGGTTTGTCGGTACAGCTTGGCGGCGGTTTGCCAAGTCTCCAGGGCGGCCTGGGTCTGCCCTCGAGCAAATTGCAGGCCACCGAGGGTGTTGTGCACCTGGGCGCTCACGGCCAGCTTTTGAGCCGAGTCGGGGGCGGTGGCGAGGAGGTTTAAGCTGCGGGTGATGGCGCGATCAGCGGCGTCCCACTGGCTGAGCTGCTGGTACGCCAGGGTGAGATAGCTGAGGGCCAGGGCTTGGTTGAGCGGTTGGTTGGAGGTCGCGGCCACGGCCTCTTCCCAGGCGGCTGCGGCTGCGCTGAAGCGCTGGGCGGTGTAGGCTTGGCGGCCTTGGCCTAGAAAATCCTCTGGCGAATGGATAGCAGCAGTGACTAAAGCCGCCTTAGTCGTTTCTCTAGAAAAAACAACGCTATGGCTTACTGGCAGCGCACTGGCGAGGAGTACCCCCAAAAGCAGACAGACGCAGAGCCGAGACAGTTGAAACCAGTGAGAATGAACCCTCTGAACCATAGGTAGCCGCTTGGAGAAAAGATGTATCTTGAAAAGTGTAACCGCTATCACTGCTATGAAAATGCCATGATAGCCATTCAGCAGTTCAGTTATCTTTCACTCACTTGGTTAAACAGATAAGATAGAGCTAGAGACTGTGAATTTTAGCGTTGAGATTACAAGTGTATAAAGTTTACGGCCACTGCTGACTGATTTGGCTTTCAAAAGCTGTGGATGAATGACGATGGCCTGTCTAGAATAAACTTAGGAGTAGGCAAAAGCTATCTCTGAGAAAACGCCATTAGGCCATTAGAAAGAGAAGTTTTATTAAATCATAAAGGTGCAACTAGTGCTTGTCTGGAATAAGACTGCCTTAGAAGGTAAAAGATATTATGTAGCCGTTTTTTGATGGATCAGCAGAGAAAAATCATTAATTCATTCATTTAGGCTAATTCATTGAGTCACTCATTTTTTGGCAATATCTAATCAAAAAAATACAACTTATAAGGCGAAAGGCAATGGACTCATAGATAAGTAATCTAAGAAGTCATCAGGTGCGAAGCGAAGCAGTTCCCGAATAGCAACTGCCTTATAGGAATTGCTTCACTTCACTTGCAATGACAGTGGTGTTTAAGCTTTTCACTTATAGATCCAGTAAACATAGACCAGCAAAGCTGACCTTTCCCTAAGGTCAGCTTTGCTAAATGTTTTTGGATGACCAACACAGCTAAAAACAAAGTGCAATTTAAAGCACTTCTTATTCGTATTCTTCTTTTCTGAAATGATGAGTGCCTATATTAAGCGAACCATACCTTCCCTGAAGCTGGTAAATTTTAATTCCCTTGTCTGGCGGAACCGTGACGCTCGTTCCAGTTTTTTTTGCCATTGAGAAGGTTTCACTTGTTGAGCTTTTCCATACAGAAGTATTTGTCACAGTAAACTTGGCAGAAGCACTAGGCCCAATGTTTGCTGCAACTCCAAAGTTCTTCTGCAATTCCAATGAAAGCGATGATGATTCTTCAAAGCCTTTAGAATCTGTCCTCGATACCCCTGACTCATAGCTAAATGAATGGTCAATTGCGAAACTTGTTTCATTCTTTTTGGAGGCTACTAACTCATAACGATCCTCGGGCAAAGCCGGAAAGCTTATCTCGAACTTACCCCAAGAATCAGCAGGCCGATTACCTCTGTCATGCTTTGCTCCCAGCAGTCTCTTGGATGTATGTGCATCCCACCAACGGTCAGTCCATCTTTCGGATCTTATTCCTACATTTGAGAGATCCGCTTCGCCAAAGATTGAAAATAAGGCCCAGTCTTGATCCCGAGGTATTACATTGAAATGAGTGAGTTTCAACTCCTGATATCTGTCTCCATTCTTGATTTTTGGCTTGTCAGTGTTCATGTCAAAGTAATGATCTGGATAGCGAACTGCCTCAAGGCACACAATGTTGTTTTGAATGTGGTGAAGTATGAATTTAGTCCATATAGCATCAACTAAATTACTTCTGGGACAGCCGTTAATTCTTCCTTCTTTAGAGTTGTGGGCATCAACATAATTGCCCGGATTCCGTAAGGATTGTATGACAACAACTGCTCCATTCAATGATTTCAATGTTTGATTTATAGACATGGTAGGCACCTAGAGTAGTTTTGGTGTTTCGGTCAAGAGTGAACGTGGAATTACTGACTAGATCAGTTGAACGAGCTAAGATCATCACTGGAGAAATTGGCAGTGAAAGTATCAGTGACTGTATTGCGTCTTGATTTGCTCCAGTGATAATACAGACGAGCCTCGTGCTCAAAAAGATATACGGATGATTCGGGATTAATATGCAGTCTTTAACCCCAAAATTCCTCCAAATTAATCGCTGTTACCTCCTGCTGCACTTCCTGAAAGTAGCTGCTGGCGGTCAGGGTCGCGACTTCTTCGGCGCGTTTCTGGTGGTCGATTTCAATTTGCAGTTCCTTGAGCTGTTGCCGGAGTTGATCTTCGCGTCGTTTTCGTTCGGTAATGTCCTGCACAATGCCCTCGTAGTAGAGTGCATTGTCATTGTCGTCTCTCACCACGCGGGCATCCACTTGAGTCCAGATAATGCTGCCGTCTTTGCAGTAGCAGCGGTACTCAAAGTCTTTGACAACGCCATGCTGCTCGATCGCAGCGATAAACTCAGCCCGCCGCTCAGCATCCACATAGAGCTGGTCTGAAATATTGGTAATGCTCTTGATCATTTCACCGGGCGAGTCATAGCCGTAGATTCTGGCCAGGGCCGGGTTGACCTTGATAAAGTGGCCTGCTGGGGACGACTGAAAAATGCCTTCCACGGCATTTTCAAAAATGCTGCGGTAGTTGTCTTCGGCAATGCGTAGGGCAATTTCCGCCCGTTTCTGCTCGGTGATGTTGCGAATGATCATCAGCACTTCGTCTGCGCCCGTTGTGACCATGCGCACTTCTTCGTATTGCAACTGTCCGTCGATATTGAGCTGTTGCTCATAGACCTGCATCAGGCCGGTGTCTAAGGTCCTTTGGATATGTTGCATCCGCCGCTGGGCTTCTGCGGGCGGCAGAGAATCATAAACGGTAGTATTCACCCCAAAATGATCGCCTTGATAGAGCGCAAACCGATGGCGGCCTTGTATGTCCAGGTAAGTCCCATCTCGGCTGGCCCGAATGAGTAAATCGGGAATGGCATCCATCAAAGCCTGGTTATCTGCTTCGTAAGCGTCCCTCATCGAACTTTCTAAGCTAGAGAGAGAGGCTGACCATGAGCCTCCAGAGAGTCCTCCTGCTCGGGCTCAAATTGAGGAAGTAAAGATGGCGCGGGCCGGTTCAACCGAGCGGCGGCACAGGTTTGACTGAGGAAGGCCAAGACATTGCGATGCTGAGCCTTCAAGGAGGTGACCACCGTCAGCATGCGCGAGACAAACTGACTTCCTCCATGAGACTGGGAGCCAAAACTGGTGCGCCGCCAGATCACCGCTGGACGCAACGCCCGCTCAGCAGCATTGTTGGTCGGCTCCACCCCTGGGGTCTGCACAAACGTCCAAAGGGCGGGTTCTACCTGTAAGAGTTGCTGGCAGGTGCGGATGGTTTTAGCTAGCGGCGTCTTTTCGGCGATGGCGATAGGCAGGGCTGTCGCCGCAACGAGTTCAGCCTTAAAGCCAGCCCGCAAGGGTTTGACGAACTCGATAAAGTCGGAGCGTACCAAGGTGCCATCACGTGTAATAGTTTAGACTTCATCTGACAGTTGGGACATATCAGACACGTAGAAGGCTGTCAGATCGTGTTTGATTTTTATCCTTCTCTTCTGCGTGTTGGTCAAGCTGTTTTGCTTTGGCTAGATGCAAGCTGTCTATCCAGGTCTGCATCGGGGTCTTGCCGTAGCAATAGCGTCCTGAGTGCGGTCGCTCCTGATTATAAAACTCAAGCCACTCATCGACATCGCTCTGGAGTTCCTCGATACTGTGATAAACCTTTTTGCGGAACGCCACCTGGTAGAACTCTTCGAGGATCGTGCGGTGAAATCGCTCACAGATGCCATTGGTCTGCGGTGATTTGGCTTTGGTACGGCTGTGGTCAATGTCCTCAATCGCTAAATACAGCTGGTATTCGTGGTGGGCCACGTTGCCACAGTATTCGGTTCCCCGGTCGGTGAGGATGCGCAACAGGCGTACGTCATGGGCCTCAAAGAAGGGAATCACTCGGTCATTGAGCACGTCAGCGGCGACCAGTGCCGTCTTGCGGTCATAGAGTTTGACGGTGGCTACTCGGGTATAGGTATCAATGAAGGTCTGCTGGTAGATGCGCCCCACGCCCTTGAGATGGCCCACATAGAACGTGTCCTGAGCCCCAAGATAGCCCGGGTGGTGGGTTTCGATTTCGCCATGGGCCTCTTTCTCCTCCTTGGCTTTCTCCAGTGCCTTCACCTGGGCCTCGGTGAGAATCAGGTTTTCCTGGGCCGCTTTGGCTTCCAGCGCTTTAAGGCGTTTGGCGAAGGTTTGCAGGTCATGGCGCAGCCAGATCGAGCGCACCCCACCGGGCGAGACGAACAGGCCACGCTTTTTCATCTCATTGGACACGCGAATCTGACCGTAGGCCGGTTGCTCGATCGCAAACGCCACCACCGCCTCTTCAATGGCCGCCTCGACCCGGTTCTTCACGCAGGGCTTGCGACGATCAATCTCTTGCAAGGCCAATTCACCACCGCTTTCGTACAATTCCTGGTAGCGGTAGAAGGTGTCGCGCGAGACGCCCATGACTTTGCAGGCTTGGGACACATTGCCTAAGGTCTTAGCCAGGTTGAGCAAGCCCAGTTTGTTCTTGACAATCTTCTCTTGCGTATTCATTGTGACACTCCTAAGTCAGTACAAGTTTACATGGAGTGTCAGATAAAGTCTTGACTATTACAGCCTGTAGCTGCTGCCACGATCGCCCTCGCCCCGGCCCCACCAGCACCCCGTGGCGGGGGCTGAACAAGAAGGCGAGGGCAAACAGGGCCGACACCACCAGCACAATGGCCGGGCCCGAGGACAGGTTGACGTAGTAGCTCAGGTACATGCCGCTGACGCTGGAAAACACGCCAATCCCCGCTCCCAGCACCATCACCTGGTGCAGGCGCGGCACCAGCAGGTAGGCCGTCGCCCCCGGTGCAATCAGCAGCGACAGCACCAGAATCACCCCCACCACCTTCATGCTGGCCACCACCGTCAGGGCAATCAGCACCATCAGCCCGGCGTTGAGCATTCCGGTAGGCAGGCCGCCCGCCTGGGCCCCAAGGGGGTCAAAACTGTAGAACAGCAGCTCTTTGTAGAGCAGGAAAACCGTCACCAGCACCAGGGCGGCAATGATGGCCGTATCGCGCACATCGCCAGGGGTTACACCCAAAATGTTGCCAAACAGAAACTGACTTCCTCCATGAGACTGGGAGCCAAAACTGGTGCGCCGCCAGATCACCGCTGGACGCAACGCCCGCTCAGCAGCATTGTTGGTCGGCTCCACCCCTGGGGTCTGCACAAACGTCCAAAGGGCGGGTTCTACCTGTAAGAGTTGCTGGCAGGTGCGGATGGTTTTAGCTAGCGGCGTCTTTTCGGCGATGGCGATAGGCAGGGCTGTCGCCGCAACGAGTTCAGCCTTAAAGCCAGCCCGCAAGGGTTTGACGAACTCGATAAAGTCGGAGCGTACCAAGGTGCCATCACGCACCCGGTGCCACCAGCGAAATAATCGCCGCTGCCGCCTCAGCAGCGCCTCGCCAATCTCACGCGAGACGCCGCTACGGTCTGCCATGGCGGTGAAGTCTCGCTTCAGATGCGCCCAGCACACCTGCCATCGGGTCACCTCAATCCACCGGTAGGCGCTGTAGCGGTCAGAGGTGACAATTCCTGAAAACTCTTCACCAATCAGGGCTTTAGCAGTCGCCTGTGACCGACTGAGCACCACCTCGAAAAAACTCACCAGCGGCGTCACCAGCACCCATAGCCAGCCTTTAGTGCGCTGGGGATTTCCCCCGTCTCGATTGCCTTGGGGGTAACTGGTTTCATCACTATGCATCACGGGTTGGCTCTGCACGTAGGCCTTGGCCTCCTCCACCGCCGGACTCACCGCGTCACTGATTTCTTGCCGCAAACGCCCGATGCCACCACGAGAGAGGCGCACCCCGAAGAGGTCGTCCATCACCGCACACACCTGCCGATAGCTCAGCCGGTACCCCCCACTCAGCAAGGCCACCATCGCCGTCAGTCGTTCACCATAGCCCAGGGCAGAGACCCCCGACGGCAGCTCGGCGCGGGTTACCGTGTCGCAGCACGGGCACCTCAGGCCATGCAATCGATACTCCACCACCTCGGGTTTAACCGGTGGCACTTCTATCACTTGATGGCGGTGAGGATGAGAATCGTGGCCTGATAAGCTAGCTCCACAGGCGTCGCAGGCCGGGGGAATCACCTCATGGACGGCTCGACAATCTTCGGCGGGATATAGTTTTCGAGCTTCGCGAGGAGCAGTTTTCCCGCTCTGCTCTCGCGGGGCTTTCTTGCCTTTCCCTTTGGCTTTAACACCTTTGCCAAAGCCATCCGTTGACGGTGGTTTTGATGAATTCTGTGAATTCTGATTGACTTTCTCTTCCAACGCCATCAGCCGCTCACTCAGAACCCGCACTAACATTTGGATGCTAGCGGGGGTCGCTTCCCAGTCGGCCCTCGGAACTCGGATTCCAGCTATCTCGATCTCGTCGCTCATCGCTTCACCTTACCGGGACTCCTAGCCCAAAATCCCTAAGCCTTCGTTAAATTCCTGGGACATGGCGGTGAGGATGAGAATCGTGGCCTGATAAGCTAGCTCCACAGGCGTCGCAGGCCGGGGGAATCACCTCATGGACGGCTCGACAATCTTCGGCGGGATATAGTTTTCGAGCTTCGCGAGGAGCAGTTTTCCCGCTCTGCTCTCGCGGGGCTTTCTTGCCTTTCCCTTTGGCTTTAACACCTTTGCCAAAGCCATCCGTTGACGGTGGTTTTGATGAATTCTGTGAATTCTGATTGACTTTCTCTTCCAACGCCATCAGCCGCTCACTCAGAACCCGCACTAACATTTGGATGCTAGCGGGGGTCGCTTCCCAGTCGGCCCTCGGAACTCGGATTCCAGCTATCTCGATCTCGTCGCTCATCGCTTCACCTTACCGGGACTCCTAGCCCAAAATCCCTAAGCCTTCGTTAAATTCCTGGGACGGTTACTCTGCTTCACTTCTGCCCAGGGCTACTTCAGCTCGTTTTTGCTGGTTTCTATCCCGCACAATCACCAGCACTTCAATTTGATTGAGGGGAATCAACCGGGAGCATGTCAGGTTTGCAAGGTCGGCTGAAACAGGTGAGGATGCAAGTGTTGACCTAAAGGCCTAACTGATGACCCCTGAGAAAGCCACCCAACTCAAAACTCATCTCGCAGCAATCGCTCAATTGCTCTACGAGGAGAGCGATCCGGCTGACATGCAGACTCTAGAGGGCATTGAGATGACCGTGCGTGAGCAAATTCAGGCGCATGTCAGCCCAGAACTCGGCCATTTTTTATCCGCACGGTTAGCGGCACAGCAGCCGGACGCACACGACAGTTGAAAAGTACCTTGGGCCAGTTGAGCGTCACTACTCGTCAAGCGGAACGGCTTGCGGTGCCTGCCCATCGCCAGTTAAGCCCTCATTTAGAAAACTGTTGCCTGCGTGTGAGTGCAAATGTTTCTTACGAACAAGCCGCCCAAGATGTCGCCTATTTGACGGGCATCCGGGTTCCAGCCAAGACTCAGCAGCGCTTGGTGCATCAGCAGACATTCCCTCACCCAAAGGCTAATGAGGCCTTGAACGAACTCAGTGTAGATGGCGGCAAAGTGCGTATCCGAACCCCGCTGGGAGAGATTTGCCAGTGAAGAGACTACAAAGCCATCGCCACCGAAGGCGGAACCGTAGCGGCTTATCACGAGAATGCCGTCCTCATTGATTGGGCGAACCAGCAACCCTTAGCGTCCCCCATAACCTGTTTAGGGGATGGCCATGACGGCATTTGGAATATCGTGGCCCAGATTAAAACTCCAGAGGAGCGCCGAGAAATTCTCGACTGGTACCATCTGGTTGAAAACCTTCATAACGTGGGCGGGTCGCTCAAACGACTCCATCAAGCCGAAGCGTTCCTGTGGCAGGGCAAGGTCGATGAAACCCTAGCCCTCTTTGGACCCTTGAGCAAAAAGCAGGCCCAGGCCTTTTGTAATTACCTCCGCAAGCATCGCCACCGCATTGTCAATTATGACTATTATCAACGCGAGCAAATCTGCTCGATTGGCTCAGGGGCGGTTGAATCGGCTATCAAGCAAATCAGCCGCAGAGTCAAAATCTCAGGGGCCCAGTGGAATGAGGACAATGTTCCCCAGGTGCTGGCCCATCGTTGTGCTTATCTCAATGGAGCCATTGGGTTACAAAGGTGACATGCTCCCGAATCAACCGAGCCTCTTCGTAGTGGATCTGCCCTTCGACTTCAAGCTCGTATTCATAGACTTGGAGTTGCCCGCTTTCTAAGGCCCGATGAACGTAGGTCATGCGCTCGGCGGCTTTGTCATAGGGCATGACATCAAAGATGCTAATGCCGATTTTGAGGCGGTTGGCGTTTAGAACTTTGGTCGTAGACCCCATGCTGAACCCGGTGCACCGTCCATTTCGATCAATACGCATCAATAGGTCAGGAATTGCACTAATGATTGCTTGATTAGTCCGCTGAGACTGTAGCAATGCTGCCTCGACAGTCGCCACAGGACGGTTCATCATGATCTGAAACAAGCGCGCCAGATACCGTTTCACAGCGAAGTCAGCCCCAGAACTCGTCTAAGTTAATCACCGACACCTCCTGTTGCACTTCCTGGAAATATCTGCTGGCGGTCAGGGTCGCAACTTCTTCGGCTCGTTTCTGATGGTCGATTTCAATTTGTAATTCCTTCAGCTGTTGCCGGAGCTGATCCTCACGTCTTTTACGTTCGGTAATATCCTGCACGATGCCTTCGTAGTAGAGGGCTTCACCATTGCTGTCTCTAACCAGGCGGGCATCAATCTGCGTCCAGATAATGCTGCCGCCTTTGCAGTAGCAGCGGTACTCAAAGTCTTTGACGGTGCCATACCGTTCGATCGCCGCAACAAATTCAGCCCGCCGTTCAGCATCCACATAGAGCTGGTCTGAGATATTGGTAATGCTCTCGATCATTTCGCGGGGCGAGTCATAGCCGTAGATTTTGGCCAGGGCCGGATTGACGTTGATGAAGTAACCCTTGGGGGAAGATTGAAAGATCCCTTCCACGGCGTTTTCAAAGATGCTGCGGTAGTTTTCTTCGGCAATGCGGAGGGCGGCTTCGGCCCTTTCGCGCTCGGCGATGACGTTTGCCACTTGCTGAAAGCCTCGGGCGAGCTGGCCCAGTTCATCGGGGCGATTGGCGATGGGGTCGAGGTCTGCGGTTTGAAAGTCACCCTTTTCCAAGGCCGCCGCCGCCTGGGTGACATGGTTCACCTCAATGAGGTAGTCGTGCATTTTTTGGTTCATGGTGGCCAGCTCATCCAGGGCCAGGCGCAGCTCTAACTGGTTGATCACCTGCTTGGACAAGACCCTCAGAGCGTCTTGTTGCTCGGGCGTGAGCTGGCGAGTGACGCGATCGATGACGCAGATGGTGCCCAGGGGGTAGCCGTCGGGGGTGACCAGGGGTGCCCCGGCATAAAACCGAATGTGGGGATCGTTGGTGACCAGGGGGTTGTCGGCAAAGCGCTCGTCCTGCAGGGCATTGGGAATAATTAACAAATCTTCTGGCTCCAGCAGGGCGTGGGCACAAAACCCAAGTTCTCGAGTGGTTTCGCTAGCACCGAGTCCGCACTTGGCTTTAAACCAGTGGCGGGTGGCGTCTACAAAGGTAATTAACGCGATGGGGCTTTCGCAAATTTGGGAGGCCAGGGTGGTGAAGTCGTCAAAGGCCTGCTCTGCCCCCGTATCTAAGATTTGATAGCGGTGCAACGCGTCGAGTCGAGCCTGTTCATTGGCCGGAAGTGCCGCAACCTTCATAGAAAATCCTTGGAAATCTTTAAAGAATCTGAGTCAGATTGGGGCACATCCCAATTTGGAGAAAAAAGCTATCTGTCATTTTGTAGCTTGGTTCCCACAGGATACGCCGTGCTAGTGCAGCCATGCCCGAAGGGCTACAGATTCTCGCTCTACTGCTGTAGATGGAGATGCCTTAACGGGTTTTTCTGAGGGAGCTGCTACGCGAACGGCATGTCAGCAAAGTGTTTTTGCAAAATTGAGATGTACTTGTCAATTGAGCCTTACCAATCGTCAATGTTGTTGCCGCCTGCAATCCACTCGGTCAGGTCTTTGTCTGGTGTCGCGGCATTAAACAGATGCAGGCCAAAGTCTCGGGAAAGGTCTTCGCAGACTTTTAGCCCCCGCAGGCTGTTGCCCTTGGCGTCTAACAGCGGTGAGAAGGTGCCGATGCCGAGCTGTCTGGGCACCAGGGCGGTAATGCCGCCGCCCACGCCGCTTTTGGCGGGCATGCCCACTCGGTAAGTCCACTCTCCGGAGCCGTCATACATGCCACAGGTCAGCATGACGCTAATTACATCCTGGACATACTGCTCCTGGATGGCCCGCTCCTGGGTGATGGGGTTGATGCCCCCATTGGCCAGCGTCGCTGCCATTAAGGCCAAATCGCGAGCATTGACCATAATCGAACATTGCTGAAAGTACAAATCCAGAGTTTCATCAATGTTGTCGCTTACCATGCCAAAGTTACGCATCAGGTAGGCCATGGCCCGGTTGCGGAAGCCGGTGGCCTTTTCGGACAAAAACACCGGCACGTTAATGTCTAGCTCTCGGCCGGTATAGCGTTTGAACATATCCAGCACCCGCTTCAGGCGTTCGGTGCCGTTACTACCCTTGATTAAGTCAGCGGTGGCGATCGCCCCCGCATTCACCATCGGGTTGTAGGGTCGGTTGGTCACTTCATCCAGCACAATCGAGTTGAAGGCCTCTCCGGTCGGCTCGACGCTCACCTTGCTGTTGACGTACTCCCGGCCATGATCTTCCAGGGCCAGCCCAAAGATAAACGCTTTTGAAATGGACTGAATGGTAAACAGCTGGTCGCAGTGGCCAACGTCAAAAGTCTGGCCAGCGGTGGTGACCACACAAATGCCAAACCACTCCGGTTGGGCCAGGGTTAGTTCGGGGATATAGTCGGCGATCGCTCCCTGATCAAGCAACTGATACCGCTGGTGCAGTTCGCTTAAATAATTGCGAAAGGGCGACGTAACCGCTGTGATGGAGTTAGCCAGGGACTTCAGATCTCCCATGTTTGACCCGGTATTTGACATCACGCCTAAACCTCCGCAATCTGCTGAGCCACGTTCCGAAACTCCTGGCTAATTGGATGATTTGGGTACCTGACGCAAAACACCCCTTCGCTGGCCAGCTGCACAATTTCTTCTGATAGAGGAAACACCCCCGCTACGGTTTCGTGAAAGGTCTCCTCCACTTTCTGTCGCAGGGCGTCTAAGTTGAGGCTGCTGGAAGCCTTATTAATCGCCAGCATCATTTTCCGCACCTTGAGCTGTCGGGCCACATCGGCGGTGACCGCCGTACCCTGGTAGTCCTGCTTATCGGGCCGCAAAATCAGCAGCAGCACATGGGAAATCGCAATGGATAGAAACGTTTCCTTGGACAGGCCAGGATGGGTATCAATAAACAAATAGTCGAGCTGTAGAGCTTTTACCAGGCTGCGAAAGCCATCGTTCATCAGCCTGACATCGTAACCGTCGTTCAAAATCCGGGCGATGTCGTCGGCCTTAACGCTGGCGGGTACCAAAAAGAGCTGACCGTTCCCGGTAACGTCTACGTTAGCGCTGACGTCGTAGGCCGTCGCTTCAATCGGGCATTCACCCCAGAGGTAGTGATTGAGCGCCTTTTGGGTTTGCTCCGGTTCCAGGCAAAACAGATTGTGAATGCCGGGGGAGGGCAGGTCGGTATCAACTACACCTACCCGATAGCCCTGGGCCGCGACGGTCGTCGCCAGGTTGGCCGTGAAGTTTGACTTCCCCGTGCCCCCTCGATAGGAGTGGACTGAAACTACCTTTGGCATGGCAAAAACAAATGAAACAACGGTGGTAGAAAGGTCGAAGGCGAATGTGATGTTGGGGTTGAAGGCGCGATCGCCTTTTAGGCCGGCCTTTGACCAGTCAAAGAGCCAGCGGCCTCCCAGAAGGCAATGGCTTGCCCCAAGGGACAATACGAATTAATGGAATATACGGCTGACGGGGAGGGGATATGCAGCGTTCAGCGGTGACGGTTAAAAAAACGAGCCTTTGTACCACATCCGAACGGATAACCTCTTTCGGAGTTGACCTATAGCGTCATAGCGTATCTTAATCTGCTGAATGAGGTATGAGATGTTCGTTACCAAATTCCCCAACTCTAAGGAGAATAGTCTTCGGTCATCTCCCTTCCCAGGGGGGCCAGGGGAGCCAACCTCGTGCCTCAAAAGATTGAGATACGACTATTTTATTGATTACAGCCAGGAGCCACCTTCTCCCTGGACCTGCGATGAGGTAACTCCGGGACTGAAAACTTTCGCCTGATCACCGCCGTTCGCCCTCATTCACCCGCACAATTTACTCTGGACGCAAAATAGTCCGGCGCTGCGGTGGCATTGGCCAAGAGCGTCACCGTGCCATCCTCGGCCCTTGTCCAGCTTTGGGCTTCAACGATGGGGGCAGTAGGCTCAGGAGCAGAGGCCGCAGGCGATGGCTCCGCGCCGTCCTCCGTTAGCGGAATGGGGGCCAAATCTTGCCAAATCGTATCGGCGCTGAGGGGATCGGTGGGGTTGGTGGGCAGGCCGCCGCGTCCGGTGACCACAAAGCTGCCCGCTTGCGCCCCCTGGGCGCGACAGCCCTGGGCCAGGGCGGTAGGGGCCGTCTCCGTAGGCAGCGTTACCTCATCCTGGGCAATATCGGGGGTCAGTTCAGTGATGGTGACGGTGCCGCTGTTGCCAAAACGGGAGCTGGCGGTGATGTCGCTGAGGGGGGTATCCAGCACATCGGGGCGAAACTCAATGCCCAGCAGACTGCGGGCGGTAATCGTGACGCTGCCGCCGTCTCCCTCGAAGGCATTGGCG